>SFBL01000171.1 GCA_007095785.1 Microcystis aeruginosa Ma_SC_T_19800800_S464 | reverse complement strand
TACCAGAGTAAATCACCGGCGACGAAAACATCGGCATTATTGGCAAATAACCAGTCTAAATTCGATTTAATCGTCGTAATCCAGCGAAATTGTCTTGTATTGTCGGCCATCGGTTTACCGTCGCTATCGGGATAGACGATTGTGGTTTTCGGGCTGTCGTCGAGTTGTCTAACCATTGCTTAACCCTAAGTAAGTGGTTTCAATTACATTGAAGATAGATTTTGTCCTTGATCCCCCCTGCCCCCCTTGATAAGGGGGGTTTTGATCCCCCCTGCCCCCCTTGATAAGGGGGGTGCCGATAGGCGGGGGGATCCTCCTTGATCATGGGGGTGTCTGACAATTTTTAATACCCACCTACTTAGAATTTCGTCTTTGCTTCCTTAATAGTATAATTTTACTACAAAAAATCGGAGCAAATATTTAGGGACGGTGATGATTATCAGAGCTAAAATCAGCAACTCCGGAAAAGCGAAATATGGACAGTCCAGAATCTAGGCAGCCGACCTGTAATAAGGCGAAGGCAGACTTGGATAAACTCGCCGGATGTGGCGGAAGACTTCTTCGGTTTTTTCTTCCACTTCTTCTTCCGTGTAGAGATCGACGGGTAAACCAGTATCATCGCTGTATAAAAAGTTGTGAATAGTAGTTTTAACCTCCGCCCGACTGGATTCTTTATCTGGCCAACGATCGATCTTTAGTTTCTCTTGTTTTAGGGTTTCCAAAAGCCGCGTGGCGATCTGTTTAATTTTTTCAATGTCTTGCGGTGATAGATTCTCTTTGGTTAAAAGGTCGAACAGGGCCAGGGATTCCTCGTCTAATCCCTCGCTAACCGCCCGTTGGGACTCTCGATCGAGTTCCTGAATAAATTCTAATAAGGCCTCGAAGGTCTGTTCGATCGCCACCCGATCCTTCTCGAAATTATAATCAGCGATGATCTGCCCGTAATGTTCTTGAAAGTTCGTCCGTTGCAGATTCTGCTCGAGCATTGTTCGGAGACGGTTTTCGATGGCGTTTTTGAGAGTTTGGACGGTGGTATTCTTACGATCGCTATTGGCGAATTCCTGTTTCAGACGCTCGAAGTTGATTTTACTGATGTCGTACAGTGGGGCATCATCGGCCTTCGCTTCGGTGGTTACATCGATCGCCCCGTCGATTACCGATCGCATTTCCAAGAGAATTTCCCCGATGTCTATTTTCTCCCGATCACCTTGAATGCATTTATAGATAAGTTTAATCGTGTCGTGAGCCGGACGGTAGTGATTAACCGATGGCTGATTAAGACAGGCCTTAAAAAGATGGAAGACCTCTTGAGAGAGGAGTCCAAAATTTTGTCGGGCCTGATCACTTCGATTGATCGCTTCCTTCGCGTCGTTAATGGCTTTATTGAAGGCAAAACTAGGTATTTTATATTCGAGGAGCGCGTCTAGGGATGCGTTACTTTCCCCCAAAAATTCTTTAACTGCCTCGATCGATCGGGCCAATTCATCCAGTAAATTTTCTTGCGGTTTCGTGGGGTCGAGACTAAGATGGTCTTCGCTGCGTCCCTGATCGGAAATTTGGGCGAGATCGGCGAGAGCTTGGCGGAGATTTCTGAGAATTCCGCAGTAATCCACGATTAAACCGTTAGTTTTGCCCTCGTTAACCCGGTTAGCACGAGCGATCGCTTGCATGAGGGTATGAGCTTTTAGGGGTTTATCGAGGTAGAGGGTGGAGAGGGAGGGAACATCGAAACCAGTCAACCACATGGCGCAGACGATGGCGATCCGAAAGGGGTGATCGGCTTGTTTAAAGGCATTTTCCGGGCTGATTCTTTTACCGTCCGCCAGTTGAAAGCCATTTTTGATCACACTGCGATGGATAGTAATATCTAACCCGTGTTTCTGGAATTTGTCGATCTCTCCCTGTTCCTCGCTGACGATCACGGCCGTTAGGGTTGCTTCCATCCATTGAATCTGACGCTGACGATAGTTTTCCTCTTGGTCATCGGTAATTTTTTTGAGGTCTTGTTTCAGTTGTTGGATTTTTTCGCTCCAGTAACGATCGATCAGGTTATGCAGCTTGACACAGGTGAGCTTGTCGATACAAATCACCATGGCTTTGCCTGTTTCCCAAGCGGTGCTGTAATGTTCAACGAAATCACGGGCCAGCGCCTCCAACCGCTGCGGGGCCGTCAGGATGTAGTAATCCCTTCTTAATTCCCTTTCTAAACGGTCTTCTATCTCGACATTTTCGATCTCTAACTCTTCGATTTTGGCGGCGATCTGTTCGTTGAGGTCGTTGACGGCGATCGAGAGTTTATCACCCCGTGCATCATAGTAGAGGGGAACGGTAGCTTTATCCTCGACCGCTCTCTGGAAGTCGTAGGTGGAGACATAATCCCCGAAATAGCGTTTAGTGATCTCGTCGTTGCTGACTAGAGGGGTGCCGGTAAAACCGATAAAACCAGCACCCGGGAGTGCAGCCCGGAGGTTGCTGGCCAGGGTTCCGTACTGGGTTCGGTGGGCTTCGTCGCTGATAATGATGATATCGTTTCGGGAGTTGTAGGGTTGGTCGGGATTGACGGTTTGGTTGAATTTCTGGATGAGGGTGAAAATATAGGCTTTATGCTCTCCCAGAAGACTCTGTAAATGTTCGTTACTGGAAGCTCGGCAGAGTTCTTGCTCGTTATTGGTCAATCCGGAACCAGCGAAGGTATCGTAGATCTGTTTATCTAGATCTTCGCGATCGGTACAGATAACAAAGGTATAGTTTGCGCCTAGTTTACGGCGAATTTTGCGGGTGAAAAAAACCATAGAGTAGCTTTTTCCGGAGCCTTGGGTATGCCAGAAAACCCCTAGTTTGTTATCTTTTATCGCACCCTCCCGCCATCTTTTCACAGAATCGATCGCTTGGTTAACCCCTAGAAACTGGTGATTTCGGGCGATAATCTTGCAGGTTTTGCCACTGGAGTTATCGAAAAGGACATAATTTTCCAACAGATCGATAAAGTTATTTTTATCGCAGACTCCTTTTAGCATGGTTTCCATATCGACAATGCCGGGGTCACTCTCGGCCAGGCGTTTCCATGGGTGAAAGTGTTCGTATTTGCCGCAGAAACTACCTATTTTCGCGTCTGTGCCATTAACTAAAATCGCAAAGGCGTTATAGGCGAATAGATGGGGGATAGTATCAAGATAGTCCGATAAATTCTCGTCGTAGGCCGCTTTTAGGTCGCGGTTGAGGTTTTTCGCTTCTAGGAAGAGTAGGGGAATGCCGTTAACAAAACCTACCAAATCCGTGCGACGGAGGTAGATTTCCCCCTGTATCCACAGTTCTCGAACCGCTAGAAAATGGTTATTGATGGGTTGGTCAAAATCAAGGATTTTTAGGGTTTGTCTAATTAGCTCTCCTTTGGCGTTGCGGTAGCTCACCTGTACTCCATCGAGAAGGAGTTGATTTTTCTCTTGATTGGTGGCCAGAAGGGTTTGACTGGAGTTGATTTCTTCGATTTGGAGAATGGCGGATTTATAGGCTTCTTCGGGAAGATTGGGGTTAAATTCTCGTAATTTCTGTTTTAGGTAGCGTTTGAGGATAACTTCTTTCTGATTTTGCCGTCCGAGCAGGCTGTTTTCACCGTAATCCTCTTGATTATAAGCATAGACACTCTGCCAACCAAGTTGATCTCGCAGACAGTTGGCGGTGAGTTCTTGTACTTTATCCTCGGTGGTCATAGGGTCGATCGTGCGGGGGAGTGGTTTATTTTATTAATATTGCCAATTTTCAGGGATTTTTACAGGTGCGATCGCTCTTTCGCCTCTACACCTCGATCTCTCCATTCATAAGTTTCGGAAGTAGTATGTCACGCGCTTGTTTTAGTTTTTGATTATACCGATCAAGAAAATGAATTTGGGTATAGATCGGATTGGCGAAAGCGAGAAAAAGAGATTTCAATGTACAAGACGGACATAAAACCTTAATTTTATGAATATCATTACGATTCAGAGTAGGAACTGCCGCACCAGAATTATATTGTTCTAAATGTAAATTCTCTAAAAGATGAAGTGCAAATACCGCATCAACTTTAATAAAATCTTTCACATACAGTGTTGTATTAAGCGGCCAGAAATCTTCCGCAATATACATAACTTTGCCTAAAGAACCACTTCGACCTGTCACTATACCCGGTGCTTGAACTTTAGCCTTTTCATGATAACCATTAATACCGGTTGATGCAAAAATAGGATATTGTCCGTGAGTTCTTTTTGCACTAGGAAGATCGAATCCTCTTTGTAAGGTTAGAACCTCACCTAGTTTTAATCTCTCCCACCCTTCAGGAATACCATCAATAATCGGGGTGTGTTCGTGTCCGGGGAAGCGTAAACGGACAAACCATTCCTTGTAAAGTAAGCGGGCTGAACGTTCTAATAACTCGATGCGGCGGCGATTATTTTCGATTAAATCATCATATTTGGAGAGGATATCGGCGATTTTCTGTTGAATGGGAAGAGGTGGAATTTTGATTTTAATTGTTTTAATATCTTTGATCGGTAATTGTGGCTGTGCAACGCCACTGCGTAAGCTGTTAACTTGATTTATAAACAATGGAGAACAAATAAACAAATAGAAAAAATTAGGTAATAATTTATTGCGATCACAACGAAATATTACCATTCCCGAATTAATCCTTATATGTTCATATCCAATTTTTTCATGATAATAAGCAACATTGCCCAGGGTTCCGCGAGTTGTCATTACAATGTCATGTTGAAATAGCTTTCCTTTTCTTAATTTTTCATCCTTATCTTCACTTATAAATTGACAATTATTAAAATCAAATCCCTTTTTTGTAACATTACTGGCATTTAAAAATAAGCAATGTCCTATGTTTAAAAAATCACCTTGTTTTGGATAGTTTTTACCGCGATCACCATCAATAATTGCGATTGGTGCATCTTCGATCTTACAATTCTTCCATTCCATTTTTGTTTCCGAAAAAATATATAAATACAAGGATATAGGATATTATATTGTTTCAAATCCCCAACCCTTCAAAATTCTTCGCAATTTCATCAGCTAAACAAATCGCCCGCAGATGTAACCTTTTCTAACTTACCAAATTTGGGAATCACTGGTGAGAAGCGGGACTTTTTATCCCCCTCCGGTTCCCCCCTTGAAAAGGGGGGCTAGGGGGGATTACCAAGCTTTTCAAGGGGGACTTACGCAGCCATAGCGCCCGTCTCACCACCAGCACCCCTACCGCGCTCCGATTCCGGTTCCGGTTCCCCCCTTGAAAAGGGGGGCTAGGGGGGATAACCTTGAAAAGGGGGGCTAGGGGGGATAACCTTTCAAGGAGGACTAAGGAGGATCATCAACCTCCGTACAGACAGGAAGCGAAGAGATAAACCCCGATATTTTCTCACAAACCGCCTCGAAATCGTATTTAACCTCATCATTGGTGAAACGGATCACCGTTAATCCGTATCCCTCCAAAACCTTCGTTCTTCTAGCATCATAAGCCATTGCCTCCGGAGTAAGATGAACCTCCCCATCCACCTCGATCACTAATTTCAACTTCGGACAATAGAAATCAACGATAAAATGATCGATCGGTCGCTGTCGCCACATTTTTAAGGGAAATTGTCGGAGAAAAGCCCATAACTTTTTTTCTGTCGGTGTGGGATTTTTTCGCATTTCCTTGGCTCTAGGGACTAAATCGGGATTGTAGGGTAGAAAATAAACACCGTATTTTAATTTAGACACGATCGCTATCTCCATCGGTCTCCTTTAAGGAAATATACCCAAGTTCTTTTTTAAATTCCTAACCCTTCAAAATTCTTAGCAATTTCATCAGCTAAACGAATCGCCTCGGAGTTGAGATCATTTAACTCCAGATGAATTTCGCGTAACGTTTCCTCGAAATCGAAACCCTCATCTTCCTCCTCTGGGGAAACGCCTACATAGCGTCCGGGGGTTAAACTCCAATCATTCGCCTGTAACTCCTCGCGATCGACCACTTTAACCAACCCTTCCACATCCCGCAGCTTGGCATCGGGGAACCTTTCTAATAACCAGTGAGCGTGACGGTAGAAACCACGAACCGATTTAAGCTGTTCGATCGCATTCTGACGGTTTGTATCGGCTTCTTTGCGTAAGATATTGAGTTCGCGGGAATTCCACCACAGTTTACTATCTCTTGCTCCCAGATCCTTCTCGGCACGCTCGATCGCTCGACCTAATAACTTATTCACCAGATCCGCCTGTTTGCCCAGATCCCGGCTAAATTCGCCGTATTCGTGATAACAGCGGACAGCCTCGTGTAAAGTCTCTAAATCATCAGCGTTATAGGAAATCGGAGCGAAACCGGCGTATTTATCGATGTCATCTTTGAAAAGCTCAGATGCTGTTCGGAGTTCTAACCATGTTCCGTCTTTTTCATCGATGAGATTATAAAATTTCTCTAGGGACTCGGTTAACTTGTCCAGATGCTCGCGATAGTTTTGTAAAAGAGCGATCGATCCCTGATACTCTCGATCGATACTCTGGCAATAACCGACAACCAAATCGATAAAACGCTTCGATTCGCTCCGATAGAGCCAGACGATCGAGAGAATATTCTGTAACTGCTCTGGGCTAAAATCGTTGATCGTCCGGTTTACTTTTCGGTAAATATTGCGGGCATCGATCATTAATATCTTATCTTGAAGCTCGGCGGGTTTCCCTCGATTGAGAAACCACAACTCGCAGGGTACGGAGCGGGTATAGAAAAAGTTAGAGCGGATGGCGATCATTATGTCCACCGTTCCCGTCTCGATTAACTTCTGTCTTACCTTGCCTTCGTCTCTCCCGGCGCTGGAAGCTTGGGAAGACATGACAAAACCGGCTTTTCCTCGATCATTGAGATAGCTGTAGAAGTAACTGATCCATAGATAGTTACCGTTGGAAACTTTGTTACTTTTATTAACCCCCGGCAATCCGAAGGGTAAGCGCTCATCACCATCTACCTTACTATCCACCTCGTCCACGTTGAAGGGAGGATTGGCCATCACATAATCCACTTTCCCGGCCAATGCCAGCGGATCCTCGTAGTAGGTGATCGCTTTTTGGATATCCCCTTCTAAACCGTGAACCGCGAGATTCATCTTAGCTAAACGAATTGTGGTCGGATTTTTCTCTAACCCTTTAAAAGTTAACATCTGGGGATTGATGCGCTGTCTCTCAACTAAATGTGCGCTCTGGACAAACATTCCCCCCGAACCACAGGCAGGATCGAAAACCAATCCGTGATCGGGTTCTAAAACATTAGCGATCAAAGATACTAGAGAAACGGGAGTGAAAAACTCTCCGTTATCGTGAGCCTTGAGATTAGCGAATTGAGTTAGGAAATACTCGTAAATTCGCCCGAAAATATCCCCATCGGCTTTTTTTAACTCTTCTGGGTTTAAAATCCGTAGTAAATTCCCTAATACCACGTTATCTAGCTCTTGGTACTCTGTTTTCGGTAAAATACCCCCTAAAGGTGGATAATCCCCCTCGATCGATAGCATTGCTTCCATTAAGGAAGTCGATCGATTGACGCTATCGGGGAGCGCCACCAGAAAATCGAACTGAGCTTTTTCTTGGAGATAGATCGCTCCTTTGCACAAGAAATCTTCTTTGGTTAAGGGGCGTGTTTTACCCTGTCGCTTCGGTAAATCCGCCTCTACCTCCCTCTTAACCTTGAGAAAACGACTATAGGCATGACGGAGGAAAATCAAGCCCATAACGGGCAGAAAATACTCGTTACTGGCATAGTTAGAATTGGCTCGCAGAGTATCGGCCGCTTTCCAGAGCTTTTTTTCGATCGCTTCGATGTTGTCCAGTTGGGCCATGAAATTTCACTCAAGAATTAGGTAGATGGTCGAGCGTGAGGGGAAAATTAAGGGGTTTGGTATAGTATCTATTTTCACAAGTAATGGCAGCGATGGTTAATTGCCCTAACTCCTCTCCCAGAACAAACGGCAGGGGTCTTTTGATAGACTAGAGTTATAGCCCCAGAGTAAGGAGCTAGGGGCTAGAAAAGCTTAATATTTGAGATGAACCGATCGAGCGAGAATATCGTCTAGAATTAATTAACTCAAAAAATCCTGACTGAATCTACCTTTAAGCGAACTTTTCTAAAAATGATGGCTGAATTACTGAGTCTAGTTCCTGCCAAGTCCCTCGAAACTGATGTAGTGGCAGGGGAAGCGCCGGCAGTATGTCCCCTTCCTCCAGTCACGGTTAGTAATGATACCCTACTTATTTCCCTGATCGATCGCCTGCGACGTACTTTGGAAAATCATCGTGGCGAAAATCAAATTGTGGTGATGCAGGATTTCCCGGATCCCGATGCTCTTTCTAGTGCCTGGGCCTATCAAATTATCGCCGAACAGTACGATATTCACTGTGATATAGTCTATGCGGGTACTCTATCCCATCAGGAAAATGTCGCTTTGGTAAAACTAACGGGTTTACCGGCTAAACGTTGGGGAGTCCATACCCTCAAGGATAGAGACCTTTCGGTTTATCAGGGTTGTGTTTTTGTCGATGGTCAGGGAACCAATAGTCAGTTAACCACTCTGGTTAAACAGGCAAAAATTCCCATTATTGCCGTGATTGATCATCATACTCGCCAAGGGGAGCTAGAGGCGGAATTTGTCGATATTCGTCCCCAAATCCGGGCAACAGCGACGATATTAACCCAATATATCCAAAAAGGGTTAATAAGTTTTAATACTAGCGATACCGTCCATGTTAAGTGTGCCACAGCTTTGATGCACGGATTGCGATCGGATACGAATAATTTAATGCAAGCGCAAGAGTGTGAATTTATCGCTGCTGGTTATCTCAGTCGTTTCTACGATGCTCAATTATTAAACGCTGTCCTGCAATCGGCCAGATCCCGACGGGTGATGGATGTGATCGAACGGGCCCTAAAAAACCGTATTATTAAAAATAATTATTCGATCGCCGGGGTGGGTTATTTGCGTTATGATGACCGGGATGCGATTCCCCAAGCTGCCGATTTTTTGGTGACAGAGGAAAATGTTCACACGGCTTTAGTTTATGGTATCGTTCACGATGAAGATGAGGAGATCGAGTTAGTCATTGGTTCTATGCGTACCAGTAAAATTACCCTAGATCCCGATGAATTTCTCAAGGAAGCTTTCGGACAGGATAACCAAGGTCGCTTTTTTGGTGGTGGTCGTTATATGGCCGGAGGTTTTGAAATTCCTATCGGTTTTCTCGGTGGTTTTAATAATAATGCCGAATACGCAAAACTCAAGTGGGAACTGTATGACACCCAAATTAAACAGAAACTTTCCCATCTAGTTAACCCCGATGAAAAGGTAATTCGCACCTAGCTATCAGATTTGAGCTATCTATTATCATCGCAAAGACCGACCCTAAACTGATATGAAACTTTATTTTGTGCGTCATGGATTAGCAGGACAATCGGAGGATTATCTCAACGATAGGGAACGTCCTTTAACCGAGGAAGGTAGGGCCAAAACTGCTAAAGTTGCCCAAAGATTAGGACAGTTGGGGGTGAAATTTGACCTGATTTTGACTTCTCCCCTGGTGCGTGCCGTGCAAACCGCCGAAATTTTGCAAAAAGCGGGTTTAAGCCGTAAAATTGAGCAATTTAATCCCCTATCACCCAACGGCAATATTCAAGATTGGGTACAGTGGTGGCAAAAGTCGGACTATCAGCGAGAGGAAAATGCGATCGCACTGGTAGGCCACGAACCGGATTTAGGCTATTGGACGGAAATGCTAGTTTGGGGCAAGTTTCAAGGAAAATTATCGGTCAAAAAAGCGGGAATAATTGGTCTAGAGGTTCCCAATCAGGAAAATCCTCTAGGTAAGTGTCAGTTATTCTGGTTGACAGCCCCGAAATTACTCCTCTAAGAAGGAATTAACCCAGGTGTATCTATCCTTTCAATCTCGTCCGGTAGGATTAGCTAGAGGAGAATTTATCCATCGGAGATGGATAAATTAATGGCACTGCTAGTGATACCGACAGGATTAATAAGTAGGGCTGGCTGAATAATGGTAAAACCCTTTTAAAATAAGGCTTTTGACCTGTTAAAATCCGATGTTCATGCTGCGAAAATAGGATTGGGATCCTCAAAAACCTGGCATTATCCTTCTTGTAGTACATACGCTGGTACAAAAAAAGAGGGCAACAAAGCCTGAAACGACCGACGACCGACTCCTGACGACCGACTCCTAACCCCACCAGGAAACTTTTTCAGCAAACCCTAGGTACTTATCACTATTTTCCCTTAAAATTTCTACAAAAAATCTATCAGATTAAACCCATATTCCGCACTTCACTTTGAAGTATAAAAAACTACAGGTTTTTTCAAAGAAAAAAAATCAGAATAATCAAAAAAAATACTCAACCAATCAGATGTTGAGGAGAAATCATAAAATACCAAATGTTTTTTCGGCTCAAAGAGTTAAACTAAGTCACAACAATTCGAGGAGTAGTGACTCTCCTATAAGCATATTACTCAATTGTTATCAACTTTGTTGCTTTGTTATTTAGACTAAGATGACAGATAATATTTTTGACAAGATGAAGGCAGAAAATTTAAAATAAAACGGCGCTCTTCAGTTAAATTGACAATTTGCTTGACCACATTCAAAATAAAAATATAGCGGTATGCAGTCGAATGAGGTATACTGCAACAAGCTATAAGTCAGTCTAGGCAAGACGATGGTCTGTATCTCACTCAAGCGAATACCGCTATATGAATGCCCTGAAAACATTGAAATATCCATCTTATTGTGGGACGACTCGTTAATTTACTGACTTGATTTTTGACTCCAGCCTTGGCTCTTTTTAAGCTATTTCTTAGTAGTAGGGTGCGTTAGCGGTAGCGTAACGCACTGTCTTTGAAGGAATTTTATCATAAGTAAGTAGCGTAACGCACCAAATTAAATTAATGATAGCTGTGGTGCGTTACGACGGATTATTAGATTCAAGTTTAAGCAGAGATTGTCACCGTCTAGCGCACCCTACATTTTACTAAACTGGGATGAGCCACTCTTGAAAAAGGGGACAATTATTAATTATTATTAAAAGTATATTTACTAATTAACCAAAATACCAGTGAAACTAGCTCAAGCTCAGACGATATTAACAGACACTTTAACCGTATTTTGGGGAGAATGGCTAGATTTACGGGCGAGAGTCCTTCAGATCGCCGCCACAGGTTTAGTTTCTCCCCTAATCTATATTATCGGTTTCGGGTTGGGGTTGGGAAGCGCCCTCGATCGCTCGATGAAACCCTCGATCGGCGATTCTTATCTAGAATTTATTTTACCCGGAATGGTGGCCCTGTCCTCAATGGCGATCAGTTTCGGGGGAACCACCTTTTCCATCTGTGGCGATCGCTTATTTAATAAAACCTTCGAGGAATTATTATTACTTCCCGTCCATCCCCTCTCATTATTTTTAGGCAAAGTTTTCGCGGGAATTTTGCGCGGTGTCATGACTTCTGCAGCAGTGATTCTCGTTGCTATTTTATTTACAGGAAAATTTGCCAGTTTTCTCAATCCCCTCTTTTTATTAGTTTTAATCTTAAATTGTGCCGTCTTTGCCGGTTTAGGGGCAATTGTCGGATTGCGAGTTACATCCATCGAAAGTGTCGGTCTGTATAATAACTTTATAATCGTGCCGATGTCTTTTTTAGGAGCAACTTTTTTCGATCCCCAAACCTTACCTTGGGCATTAAAAATTATTGTTTATTCCTTGCCCCTCACCTATGCTAGTCTGGGATTAAGAGCCGCAGCCTACGATATAAATCAATTTCCTTGGTTCGCTATCCCCATTTTATTAATCGTCGCTATTCTTCTCTCGATTGTCGGTGCTTATCAATTCTCCCATCAACGGGATTAAATCAGTTATCAGTGATCAGTAATCAGTGGTCAGTTATCAGATTTTAGTTTTCGGTGAATAGTATTAAGTGGCAAGTTCGGAGCTTTCTTTTCACGGATTACTGTTTACTGTTTACCGATAAAAGCAAAAAGCTCCTGACTCCTATCTCCTGACTACTTTTTACTTTGAATACATATATCCTTTTTTATAAACCCTACGATGTATTATGTCAGTTTACTGATGAAAATGGGCGCTCGACTTTAAAAGATTATATTCCTATCCCAAATATCTATTCTGTAGGTCGTTTAGATAGGGACAGTGAGGGATTATTATTACTCACAGATAACGGTCAATTACAGCATCGTTTGGGTCATCGTCAATTTGCTCATCCGCGTACCTATTGGGTACAAGTCGAAAGAATTCCAGACCTAAACGCTTTAGAAAAATTGCGTCAAGGTCTTCCTATTCAGGATTATCGCACTCGACCTGCAATAGTTAATCTACTAGATTTTGAACCGGATTTACCCCCCAGAGAGCCACCGATTCGTTATCGAAAATCTGTCCCCACCGCTTGGTTAGAAATTACCTTAACTGAGGGAAGAAATCGTCAGGTAAGAAGGATGACGGCAGCCGTTAGTTATCCCACTTTAAGATTAATTAGAACAGCCATTACTATTGACAAAAACAATAAATTATGCTTAACAGGATTACAACCCGGTCAATGGCGAGAAGTGACTGAAAAAGAGCGAAAAGCCTTAGAAAGGTTATAATTTTTGTAAGTAACCTTGATAACCAAAGTTGAATGTATAGTGTGGGACTTAATCAAATGACCCACAATTATCTATAATCGTGAATATTAAACCTAAGACAAACATGAAAGTTAAAATTAAAAATCTTGGCATTTTAAAACAAGCAGAATTCAGTCTAGGCGACCTCACAATTATCTGTGGTGGTAATAATACGGGTAAAACTTATGCTACATATTCTTTATTTGGTTTTTTATATACTTGGCGAAGACTATTAACTTGGCCAACATTTGGTCTCAAAGAAAAAATTGATCAACTACTTTCTGATGGTGTAATTAGTCTCGATCTACAGGAGTATGTTCAACAGTGTGAAAGTATTCTTACTACAGGTTGTCAAAGATATGTTCGACAAATACCTGAAGTTTTTGCGGCCAACGAGGAGAGGTTTAAAAATGTTGATTTTCAGATAGAATTAAATTTTGACAATATTCAATTTAAAAAGAAGTATGAAAGGAAAATTAGTACAGCAACATTGGAAATTATCTCGATTAGCAAACCTGAAGATGAGCCTTATTTATCCATTACATTATTAACAGAAACAGAAAAAATAAATCTGCCAGTGCATTTTCTTGAGGATATCATTTACGACAGCATCCAAGATATAATTTTCTCTCAGTTTTTTCCCAGGCCATTTATTGCCAGTGCAGAAAGGACAGGAGCGGCAATTTTTCGCAAAGAGTTAAATTTTGCTCGTAATCGTTTACTGGAAGAAATTAGCAAAAATAGCAATTTTGATCCTACGGAACTGTTATTTAATGTTTCTCAGGATTATGCGCTACCAGTCAAAAAAAATGTAGATTTTACTAGACAAATAGAAACAATTGTCAAAAAAACTAGCTTTATTGCCGAAAATCATCCCAGTATTTTAGAAGATTTTGCTGATATTATTGGTGGTCAATATATGATTACTAGCAATGATGAACTTT
Source organism: Microcystis aeruginosa Ma_SC_T_19800800_S464 (assembly GCA_007095785.1). GTDB lineage: Bacteria > Cyanobacteriota > Cyanobacteriia > Cyanobacteriales > Microcystaceae > Microcystis > Microcystis aeruginosa_E. The sequence continues at coordinate 16,965 of SFBL01000171.1, read as the reverse complement.
ATTACATTCCTAAAGGAAAAAAACTTAGACTATCGATGGATGAAAGTTCTAGTGCTGTACGTTCTCTTTTAGACATTGGCTTTTATTTAAGACACGAAGCTCGCATCGGAGATTTGTTGATAGTAGATGAACCTGAATTAAATCTCCATCCAGAAAATCAACGCCGTATCGCTAAACTTTTCGCTCGACTGATCAACATTGGTATTAAAGTTTTTATCACTACTCACAGTGATTATATTATCAAAGAAATCAACACATTAATTATGCTCAACCATGATAAACCACACCTGAAACAAATTGCCGCAGAAGAAGGCTATAGACAGGAGGAATTATTATCGGCCGATCAAGTTAAAGTCTATATTGCTGAAGAAGCTTTAGAGATGTTAAAAGGAAAAAAAAGAAAGACCAAATTTAACACTTTAACTCCCGCTAAAATTGATCCCGAAATGGGTATAGAAGCGCGCAGTTTTGATACTACTATCGAAAATATGAATCGTATTCAAACGGCTATTATTTGGGGTGAGGAGTAATGTCTGATATTGCTATCCTCAAAGAAATGGTTAGGGATTGTGCGATAGTAGAGTTGGAATATAAAAAAGAATACAAACGAGATAGCTATTTACTGAAACTGACAGAAAATCAAGATAACTATTCGTTTGTGGTTAATGGAATGCCGAAACCCGATGAGGTTATTGTGATCAAGCTAGATGAGTTTTTTGATGTCCGCAAAATTTTTACTGGTAGTAAAGGTGAGTGTAAGCGTGCAGATTTTATAATTATCGCTAATACCACTTCTGAAAAAGTTATCCTTTGTTTGGAAATGAAGAAAAGCAGAGATGATAATTCATCGATAATTAAACAATTAAAAGGAGCCAAATGCTTTGTCTCTTATTGTCGTGAAATCGGACGCTCATTTTGGAATAAACCCGATTTTCTTCAGGACTATCAATATCGCTTTGTTAGTATTAAAAATATCAGTATTTCTAAAACAACCACCAGCAGCCGTAAATTTTCTCAAAAAAGTGAGATTCATGATCAACCAGAAAAAATGTTAAAAATTTCCGCTAAAGCGAAGCACTTTCAAGAATTAATTTAGTCCTATAGCTTGACATTATGACTGATTTAATCTCGATCGAATAACGATCTTTTGCCGAGAGTGCCGAAAGAGCCTTATCGATGCTCATTTTTAAAAACTTCAAACACCTGCCGGCTGAAATATTTTAACTTATCAGCCACTTTGGGAGAAGGTTGATAATTACCAACTAATTGCCAATTTTCCACCGTAGATAGTCGCCAAGCGGTTCCTTGATGGTTAAAAGCCTGCATTTCTAAGCCAATCAAACGCTGATGCTGATCCTCGCTATCGAGATGAAAACGAATTTGTACCAGAATACTGCGCCCTTGAATTCTGGGACTCCAACCGGGAAAATGGAAAGCGATATCGATCGAGTCGGGATCCGTTAACTCCCTTGTGTGGGGATCATTGCGCCAAGGTTTCAGATCTGCCTTTGCATCGGGGAATTGTTGCTTAAACAGGTTGACGAGTGTGGCGATCTTCGCCGTTAATTCTAATCCTTTTGCCTGTTCCGACGCATTCATGTTCACCTCTGATAATTGCTTATAAAGTAACTATTTATACAGTTTAGCCCTGCTTTTTGCGACTATTGCACCAATTATAACGATATTTTCTCGATCGAGTCGAAAATGCCGCACCCATCAATCCAGATAGCCGCTGCCAAAAAGACAAAATCAAAACTACACTAGAAAATAGGATAATCGACAGGAACAGTATTTTCTATGAATCCCCAAGAGTCTCTATTACAATCGATCGAAAAATTAGGCTATCGGGTTACGGTGGGTGATGTGGCGGCAAAATCGGGTTTAGAGATTAACGCTGCACAACAAGGATTATTAGCTTTAGCTGCGGAAGCGGGGGGACATTTACAGGTAGCAGATACGGGGGAGATTATCTATCTTTTTCCCGAAAATTTTCGCTCGATTCTCCTGAATAAATATTGGCAATTAAAGTTAAAAGCTTTCGGTAGTAAAATCTGGCAAGTAGTTTTTTATGTTATTCGCATTTCCTTTGGCATTGTTTTAATTATTTCGATTTTAATCCTGTTGCTGGCTATTCTGGCGATCCTGATCGGCTTAATGTTTAAAGATAGTGACTCGGATAACAATTCTGGAGATAACAAAATTAATATTAACTTCTTTCCCACGGACTTTTTCTGGATTTTTTATCCCGATTTTGGTAATAACTACTACGAAAGAAGAGATAGGGAAGTTAAGGCAGACAAACCCCCTAGTAAGATGAATTTTCTGGAGTCAGTTTTTTCTTTTCTTTTTGGCGATGGCGATCCTAATTTTAATTTAGAGGAGAGACGCTGGCAAACTATCGGTAAAGTAATTCAAAATAATCGTGGCTCGATTATTGCTCCACAAATTGCCCCCTATCTCGATAGTATTACCCCCAGTCATGAGGAGACAGAAGATTATATACTCCCAGTTTTAACCCGCTTTAATGGCTTGCCGCAAGTGTCCGATCGAGGCGATATTATCTATTATTTTCCTGATCTACAGGTGACAACCAAAAAGAGAAAATTACAAACAGTTTACCCCTATCTAAAGGAAAAATGCTGGAAGTTTAGCGAAGCAGATAGCGGTCAAATTATTCTAGCTTTAGGTTTAGGGGTGGTTAACTTTATCCTCGCTTTAGTTTTAGGATCTTTGCTCAACAGTGATAGTGTAGATTTGAGTGGTTCTCTGGGGTCGATAGTCACAGGAATCTACGGTTTTCTCCTCAGTTATGCCGGTGCTTTTTTGGGGATTCCCCTCGGTCGTTATTTCTTTTTACAGTGGAGAAATGAGCGGGTTAATCAACGCAATCAACAGCGAGAAAAAAGAGCAGATTTATTAGCCCAAAGTAATCCTGAATTACAACAAAAACTAGCCTACTCTCGTCAATTTGCTGACCAAAAAGTGATTACAGATGCTGATATTAGTTATTCTACCGATCAAGACTATCTCGAACAAGAGATCGAGCGCTCCGATAAAATCGATCGAGAATGGCAAAAACGCTTAGAATCCCCCGATTCCTGACTCCTGACTTGAAAGAGGGTGTAGGGTGTAGGGTGTAGGGAGATGGGGAAGTGGGGAAATGGGGAAGTGGGGAAATGGGGGAGTGGGGAAATGGGGGAGTGGGGAAATGGGGAAATGGGGAAATGGGGGAATTATGAATTGGGAAATGGGGGAGTGGGGGAGTGGGGAGATAGGAGAATTTCAACTAATACCCCAAAACCCTAAAACCCCAACTCCCTAAAACCCCAACTCTCAACTCCTGCCTCCTGCCTCCTGAATCCTGACGACCGACTCCTAACCCCACCAACAAACTTTTTGCCGCAAACCCTAACTTAAACGATCGAGAGTGCGATACTGAATTGCTTCGGCAACGTGGGAACTTTTCAGCATTTCACTATCTCCTAAATCGGCAATGGTGCGGGCAACTTTGAGAATGCGATCCATTGCTCGGGCCGATAAACCCAATTTTCGGATTGCCCCTTCTAAAATATGGCGACTGCTATCATCCAGAGCGCAAAAACGCCGCAAATGCTCGGAATTCATCTCCGCATTAGAGCGAATCCCCGTATTCTGAAAGCGATCGCTGGCCTTTTGTCTGGCCCCTTCTACCCGTTGCCGCACCTGCTCAGAAGCTTCTCCCCGACTCTCTTGGGTCATTTCTTCCGGTTTCAGGCGATTTACCGTCACTTGTAGGTCAATACGGTCTAAAAGCGGCCCCGATAATTTCGCCCAATATTGTTCCCGTTGTCGCGGTGAACAGCTGCAGGGTTGCACCGAATCGCCGTAATAACCACAGGGACAGGGATTGGTACTCGCCACCAGGGTAAAACGGGCCGGAAAAGCGACAGAAAGACGAGTGCGAGAAATGCTCACATAACCATCCTCTAGGGGTTGCCGGAGATATTCCAAGACACTGCGCTTAAATTCCGTTAATTCGTCCAAAAATAAAATACCACGGTGGGAAAGAGAGATTTCTCCCGGTCGGGGATAAGTGCCACCTCCCACCAGCGCCGCTCCCGAAGCGGAGTGATGGGGACTGCGAAAAGGACGCTCACGCACCAGAGAACCTCGATCCTTCAGTAATCCGGCGACGGAATGAATCTGGGAGACTTCTAGGGATTCGGCAAAGGTAAGCTGGGGCAGAATACCGGGTAAACGTCGCGCTAACATGGTTTTGCCGCTGCCCGGGGGCCCGACAAAAATTAGGTTATGACCTCCAGCTGCGGCAATTTCCAGGGCCCGCCGGCCAATTGCTTGACCTTTAACATCCTTGAGATCGGGGAGATTTACCCGCGATCGCCCAAATTCCTCGGCAGCGTTGAAAGTCATCGGTGAATAGCGATCGGGTTCATTTAAGAAATTTACCACTTCCGATAGATGACGAAATCCATACACTTGTACGCCTTTAACCACGGCCGCTTCTTTGGCATTATCGGCGGGAACCACTAAACCCTTAATCCCCATTTTTTCAGCAGCGGCAGCAATGGGTAAAACCCCCGCCACGGGACGCAAACTACCATCGAGGGATAATTCGCCTAAAAAGAGAAAATCCCCCAATAAATCGGCTTCTACCTGTTCGGAAGCCCCTAAAATGCCGATACTAATCGGTAAATCATAAATTGGCCCCTCTTTGCGGATATCGGCGGGACTTAAATTGATGACAATTTTGCGGATGGGAAAGGCAAATCCGGCATTTTTTAGGGAAGCTTTTACCCTTTCTTTCGACTCCTGCACGGCGGTATCGGGTAAACCCACCACGGCAATTCCGGGTAATCCTCCCGATACATCCACCTCTACCCCGATTTTAATGGCATCGATGCCGATAATTGCCGCACTCCAAACCCTTGCTAACATTTTGGCTCAAGTAAAAATAAAGTGAGTTCTTAGGAAAATAAAACAGGATGTTCGGCTAGTTTTCCGCATAAAAATGATTTGATCTGGGAATTTAACCTGAAAATTGCCCTATTTCTAGGGATGACCTAGCCAGAAAAGCTGAGAGCTTAATGGTATAGTTGAAAAAAAAGTAATCTGTCTATGAGTGAGACTATTTTTAGCAAAATTATCCGGAAAGAAATTCCCGCCTCGATTGTCTATGAAGATGATCTGGTTCTCGCTTTTCGAGATGTTAATCCCCAAGCACCCACCCATATCCTCATTATCCCCAAAAAACCGATTCCCAAGCTAGAGGAAGCCGGCGAAAGTGATCGAGATTTATTGGGACATTTGTTACTAACTGTTAAAAAAGTGGCCGCCGAAGCTAAATTAACTCAAGGTTATCGAGTGGTGATCAATAATGGGGAACAGGGGGGTCAAACCGTCGATCATCTTCATATCCATCTTTTGGGCGATCGCCCAATGTCCTGGCCCCCCGGTTGAACTACCCTTATTTTCCCGCATTTTTGCGGAATTATAGAGCTAGAAGCCTTTTTTTCCGAGTCTGTCTTCTCGATGTTGAACCCATGAATAAGTCTCTTTCTGCGATCGCATTGGCCAGCACCCTGCTGTTATTTCCCTTCACCCCTACGACTCTCGCTCAATCGGAATGCTTTCTCCAAAGAGCAGATGGACAACACATAGATCTTAGCCGTCTCTGTGGCGGTTCATCCAGAAATAGGAAAAATTCCCCGCAAGTTTATCAGCTACCGATTCAACGCCGGGTTAACGGCATTCCCACGGTGATGGTAGTTTTTAATCACCGTCACTATTATGAAATGCTTTTTGATACGGGAGCTAGTTCGATCGTCCTCACCGATGCCATGGCGAAAGCGATGAAAGTCAAACGGGAAAGAGAAGTACTCGCTCATACCGCCGGCGGTGTCGTTACTGTTTATCTTGGTCGCATTAATTCTGTTAAAGTTGGCGAAGTGGCTTTATCTAATCAGATTGTTGGTATTTCTCCCCAAATGGAAGGGTTAGGACTCTTGGGACAAACTTTTTTTGGTTCCTATGATGTCACGATCAAAAAAGATGTGATCGAATTACGTTATCGTCCCTAGTCTGATGGGAAAAATTATCGCTTTCCTGACTTTAATCGAAAGTTCCTCTCTCTATTTGTTCCCGTTCGATCGCTTCAAATAAGGCCTGGAAGTTGCCTTCTCCAAAACCTCTAGCGGCATGACGGCGCTCGATTAATTCAAAAAAGAAAGTCGGCTGGGAAAAAATTGGTTTAGTGAAAATTTGCAGTAAAGTCGGCTTTTCTGGGAGGGAATAACTATTTGGTTCAAAATCGATGAGAATTTCCTGTTTTTTAATTTCTAACCATTCCCAATCAGCAATATTAAAATCTTTTTTTTGATAGCTAATTTGTTGATAATAACTGTTGGGAACTGATAAAAATTCTACTTTTCTTTCTTTTAATTTTTGAGTTAATCTTAAAATATTTTCTGTTTTTAAAGCAATGTGTTGAATGCCAGATTTTTGATTAATATCTAAAAATTCTTGAATTTGAGAACTGTTACTATCTGGTTCATTGATTGGTAATTTTAATTCGGTTTCAGGGTGAACAAGTACCTGGGAATAAAGACCAGAACGCTCCGTTTTAATAGTAAAAGTTTGCCTTTTTTTAAAGCCTAAATTTTCCTCATACCAATTGGCTGTTAACTCTAAATTTCCCTGGAAAACATTTAAAACTAAATGATCAATTGCCAGAATATCCTGATTATATTGTTCCTTACTATCATACTCAATCAGATTAGGATCGGCTAAAATTGGCGTGATTCCCTGTCTTTCAATCAACGTATGTTTTAGATCAGCAATGCTAGAGATTTGACAGCTTTTTATCTTACCCCTAGAAAAAGCAGTTTCCTGAATAAAAATATCCTGTTTAATTTTCCTAGCCAAACTATCTAAATCCTCCACTTGAAAAGCTACATCCGCCACCCCTTCAGGATATTTACTTAAAAATTCCGCCACGGGACTAAGGGAATTTAAGGGAGAAGATAAGATAAAAATAATCTGTTTAGTTTTATCTTTTTGGATGCCATTACCAACTATTTCCGTGTGCGTATGGAGATTAACTAAACTAGCGATCGCCTGAAAATCCATCACCCGCACCAACCAATCTCGCCATTTTTTGGCCGATTCTACATAAAAATGAATATGATCAACAAACATAGATAAAGTCAAAAAAGTGGTGTTTTTCAGTGAGCAGTAAACAGTGAGCAGTAAACAGTGAGCAGTAAAAATTAAACTCCGAACTTGCCACTTAATACTATTCACTGACAACTCAAATCTGATTACTGATTACTGATTACTGATAACTGAAAAAGCTGAGGACTAAAAAAAGAGATGACTATCGGGTTGAATATTAATTTCCATGGGGACAGCTTGGGGTTCAGCATTCATGGCAAAATAGATAGCATCGGCGGCGGTTTGAGCGGTTAACATTTTATTGCGATCAACTTTTAAGCTCACCTGATCCCAAAAAGGAGTATCGACACCACCAAAATAGAATAAAGTCATTTTAATACCATAGCGTTTTAACTCATCGGCCAAACATTTACTAAAACCGACCACCCCGTACTTAGAAGCACAATAAGCGGCAGCCATAGCCATAGAATGCTTACCCAAAATTCCCACCACATTACAGATATGACCGGCCTTATTTTCCTTCATCACATTAGCCGCAGCCTGACAGGTATAAAAACTACCCTTCAGATTGAGGTCGAGCATTTTATCTAAATCTTCCGGCGTGATTTTATTATATTGTTTCATCACCCCGGCTCCGGCCGCATTAACCAACACATCCAACCGGCCGTAATGGGAGACAATTTTTGCCATCAAAGTTTCCACCTGAGTCGGATTGGTGATATCCGTCGGCACAATTAAAGAGGGACAAGACAACTCACCAGCTAAATTAGATAAATTATCGGCATTTCTGGCCACTAATACGAGTTTATGACCATTAACAGCTAATTTACGGGCTAAAGTGGCACCGATCCCCCCCGTAGCACCGACAATCAGAACAACTTTTTCGCTCATAATTATTTATAAATTTTTACAAATCTTATTGTAAACTGTTCCAACTGGAAAATCATCGCTAGTCCCAACCCCTTGATTAATGGTTAACCAACTTCTGATAGGATCAACCGTGACAATGTAAAGAAATTTTTATGACTGTACTGACCGAAGGAATCGCGCCCCACGGTGGGCAATTAATTAATCGTATTGCTACCGCTGCCGAAAAAGCCGAATTTCTGGCCCTAGCTGAAAAACTACCGCGAGTTTCCCTAGATGAACGAGCGCTCTCGGATTTAGTTATGATTGCTATTGGTGGTTTCAGTCCCCTCAAAGGCTTTATGGAACAGGACGACTACGAAAAAGTCGTCGATGATATGCGTCTAATCAATGGCCTACCCTGGGCAATTCCCGTGACTCTTTCCGTTAGCGAAGCAGTGGCGGATCCCCTCAAAGAAGGCAACTGGATTCGTTTAGATGACAGCGCAGGCAACTTTGTGGGAGTCCTGGAATTAACCCAAAAATACCGTTATAATAAGGCCCACGAAGCGGTTAACGTCTATCGTACCGACGACCAGAAACATCCCGGGGTAAAAGTCCTCTACGAACAGGGAGAAATTAACCTCGCAGGTCCGATTTGGTTACTTCAGCGCGATCCTCATCCTCAGTTTCCCAAATATCAGATCGATCCTCTGCAATCGCGGAAAATGTTCCACGAAAAAGCTTGGAAAACTATCGTCGGTTTCCAAACCCGTAATCCCATCCACCGGGCCCACGAATACATCCAAAAATGCGCCCTAGAAGTGGTAGATGGTTTATTCTTGCATCCCCTTGTCGGCGCTACCAAAAGCGATGATGTGCCGGCTGATGTGCGGATGCGTTGCTATGAGATCATGATGGATAAATATTTTCCCCAAGATCGCGTTATTCTGGCTATCAACCCCTCAGCTATGCGTTACGCTGGCCCCCGGGAAGCAATTTTCCACGCTATTATCCGTAAAAACTACGGTTGTACCCATTTTATCGTCGGTCGTGACCATGCCGGAGTCGGCGACTACTACGGAACCTACGATGCTCAGTATATCTTTGATGAGTTCGAGCCAAGCGAATTGGGAATCGTACCGATGAAGTTTGAACACGCTTTCTACTGTACCCGCACTTCGGGAATGGCAACCACTAAAACTAGCCCCAGTTTACCAGAAGAGAGAATCCACCTTTCGGGAACGAAAGTCCGGGAACTGCTGCGTAAAGGAGAATTACCACCTCCAGAATTTTCCCGTCCGGAAGTGGCTGCCGAATTAATCCGGGCTATGCAAGGATCATGAACATAACTAGGCGAGAATTGATCCAGCAGACAGGTTGGGGGTTGCTGACTTTGGCGATTAGTCAAGGGACCCTTAACCGTCATTTGGCTGCTCTCGCCGCCCCTAATCCCCGAAAATTGGCTCTTTTAGTCGGTATTGACCAGTATGGGGCGAATATTCCGCCGCTGCCCGGTTGTCTTACCGATGTGGAGTTACAAAAAGACCTTCTCCGTTATCGTTTTGGTTTTCAGGATGCTGATATAGTGACTTTAACGGGACAAAAAGCCACTAGAGAAGCGATCGAATTGGCTTTTTTAGAACACCTGATCGCCCAAGCCAAGGCAGGGGATGTGGTCATTTTTCACTTTAGCGGTTATGGCAGTGTTGGAGAAGGAAAAGAGGTTTTTATTCCTAGTAATGGGACGGAAAATGCTCTAATTAAGGAAAATATTTTGCTTTTGGCTCGCTGTCTAGCTACGGATAAGTTTAGCTTGGTTTTTGATAGTAGTCATCTTCCCCAACCTCAGCCCTATCTCGGTAATCTTCGCGTTCGTTCCTATCCTAGCTCTGTTGCTAATCTTAATCCCGCCGAGTTAACTTTCGCTGCCGATATTAAAACCCGTTTTAACCTCAAAAATAAGCCTAGTAACGGCGTTATTCTCGCTGCCGCTAAACCAGAGCAAATCGCCCTGGAATTGAGCGGTAATAGCCCCAATGCTGGCTTATTCACCTATGATCTCACCCAGTATCTCTGGCAAGCTTGCCCCAGTCCGACAATTGCGATCGCTTTTCCCCATCTCCGTAATCTTGTCGCTAGTCACAGCAGTGAACAACAGCAGCCGGCAATCCTAACCAGTAATCAAAAAAATAATTCTGCGCCGCTCTATCATACAACGTCAGAAACGTCAAGGGGTGGGGCGGCAATTGTTACAAATCTTATTGATGAGCGCACCCTAGAAGTCAATCTGGTCGGCCTGCCCTTAGAAATCCTAGAAAATTACGGGATTAACTCCTGTTTAAGCTTTATTGACGCGACTGGGGAGGAAATCAGCCTACAAATTCTCTCCCGTCAGGGTTTAAAGGCTAAAGCGCAATTATTATCCGCCGCTGCTTCCCTCGAAACTGGACAGATTCTACAGGAAAAATTGCGGGTTTTTCCCAGTCAAATCGGTTTAATCGTCGGTTTGGATAGTAACTTAACCCGGATTGAACGGGTAGATGCCACCAGTACCTTTGCCGGTTTGCCCGATGTGGCCGCCGTGGTTAACATTGGCGAACAAACGGTAGATTGTCTCTTAAGTCGAGTTAGTAGCGAAGAAACTGGCAATTATCAGTTATTATCTGCCAATGGCTCCCTAATTATCGGTAGTTTAGGGGCGGCCAACGAAGCAATTAAATCAGGAATCAAACGACTGCAATCGCAACTAGAAACCCTGCTGGCCGTAAAATTGTGGCATTTGCTGCTTAATCAAGAATCCTCCGGTTTAGCCGTCATTGTCACCCTAGAAAGCCTCGATCAAACCTATATCGACCCGGTACAAACCCAAAAAATTGCGGGTAGCAAGGGGAATAATACCGCTAAAAATGACTTAATTTTGCCCCTGGGGACAGAAATTCGCTATCAAATCGACAATCAAGAAGAACAACCCCTCTACGGAGTGATAATTTGTCTTAATAGTGATCGCCAACCGCTTTTATACTGTTCCTGTGCAGAAAACCCCGATAATTTCGCCAATTCTAGCCAATTAGCCCCCTTTGTCGTGGCAGCGAAAACCAAGGCCACCATCCCCAATGACCGCCAAGGGCATTGGAAAATTAGTCAACCCAAGGGCATCAGAGAAAATCTACTGATCCTCAGTCGCCATCCTTTCCCAAAAACCTTTACAATCCTTAATGCTACTCAAAGCGTCAAAGGAGAAGCCAGCCAACTGCTCACCCTCCCCAATTCCTTAGAAATAGCCAGAGCATTCGGTCGCGATCTAAAATTAGATTTAAGTCTAAAAATGGATAGTTCTGGCAGTGTCATTGATGAATACGCCTTTGATCTAGGAACTTGGTCAGGTTTCAGGTTTATTTATCAAATAACCGACTAAATCGATAGAATGATTCTATGGAATCCTTGAAAAGAAAAGGTTAAAATTCTAACACAGCTACCCCTAAATTTCCCGATGAATCTTCTGCCCCGGACAACCCAAAGCCGCCTCAAAAAAATTCCACAAATTCCCAGTGTTTGGGAAGGAGATCGTCGTGCTTTATCCTTATCCGAGAGAATGCCCCGGGCTACCCTAGAACCAAATCAAGAAAGCGGTGGCGAGTGCGTGATCTGGGTGGATGGTAGCGAGGGCTGTGTACGCGCTATGGAAGTAGTTTCCCCCGAAACCGGACCGGAGGCCATGGTGAGAACCTTAATCCGCGCCATCGAAACACCCCAAAATCCCGCCCGGCCAGCGAGACCGAAAAAAATTATCGTCCGCGATCGAGAAACACAGTTTTTTCTGCGCGGGGTACTGCAAGATCTCGATATCACCATCGATTATGTCCCCAATTTGCCCCTGATCGATGATCTCTTTCGTGGATTCGACGAATTCCAAAATAACCGCCCCCCGGCAATTCCCCCCGCTTGGCAGTCCGCTTTAGTGAAAACTGCTCACGAAATTTGGAAAGCTGAACCCTGGTCCTGTTTGGCTGATTACGATATTTTGGAAATTAAGCTCGATCGACCCGATTTCCCGAATCTTTACGCCTGTGTCATGGGAATGCTCGGTCGGGAATACGGAGTCATTCTCTATCGTTCCCTAACATCCCTCAAACAATTCCGCCAGTCCGCTTTAGAAGAAAAATCGATGGAAAGATTAGAAAAAGCTTTTCTTTCCCAAGATTGTTGGTTTTTAAGCTACGAATTGGCCGATGAAGATGAGGACGATGATGAGGATGACTACGATCTGGCCTCGGCTGCCCCCTCCCAAATCCATCCAGTTTTCGGCAGCGTGCATCCCTACGAAGGTATTCGCCCCTACTTGGATGAAGAAGAAGCAATAACCGTATATTTGGCTTTAATGGCTCTGTTGCGCTTTTTTAAAGGCAATCAATCCGCTTTATCCGAAGAACCGATCGGAGAATTACAGCGTCGTTTTCGTATCCCCCTCGATCCCGAACAAGCAAAAGGGGAAACCGTGGCCGTGACGGTGGCCACGATGCCCGATCTATGTGCGGAATTTATGCAACTCTTAGAGGAGGAGGACGACGATGATGAGGATGATGAGGATGATGAGGAAGAATCGGTACTCAAGGAAAATCTAGTCCCTGATAATGCACATCTGAGTCTGGGAATGGTTCCCTGGCAATTATTAGATAAAATTCGCAGTCGTCCGAAAATCCATCATCAACCCCAATCCGTACCCACAAAAGGAGAGGGTTTCCCCGTGGTCATGATCCAGACCTCCCGACCGAAAGCCAAGGAAATTATCGAAAAAATCGAACAAGCTGGCGGTTTGGCGGCCATTGGTTTTAACCCCGGCGAAGATCCCCTCGAAGATACCCGTTATGATCTGGGGATTCTGAAAATGGCTAACGGTGATCTTTATCTATTTGGAGAATTCGAGCAAGACGATCCCGACCACCGTAATGCTCGCCGCAATTGGCAAAAACGCATCAAAAATACCGAGGGTTATTGTGGTTTGATTATTGCCATGGGCGTAACTGGTTCCTCCTGCGGTAATCCCCAATTAAACGATATGTTAGCCCTCTATGAGGCAAAATCGATCGATAGTAAAGATTTAGACTTGGGAGTTTTGACTCTTATGCCTCACTTCGGTTAATTTGAACGGGCAGCGGCGGCTTGTTTTCAGTGAACAGTGAACAGTAATCAGTTTGCTTGGCAAATTCAGTAATAATTTTGGCCGCATCTTCTCTAAACTCTTGCGGGCAGTTTTAATCCACCGGATCTGGCCACAACGCCGCACAAATTACCGCCCGACACGCGGCCAGTGGTCGCCTTGCCCACCAGATATGTAGCGTAGAAATATGCCCATGACGAATCGATTTTTACCGCCGCGCATGGGCAGAAATTCGCTTAATGGGTAGGTCAACTTCAATGAGGCGTTTAGGGTAGGTCATCATGGTTAAAATTTTACAATTTGGTTAAAAAATCCCACTCATTAAACCAAGTTGAGCGATCAACAAGATTGAGTAATGAAATAAAATCTTGCTTAATATTGAACTCTATATTATAAGGTTTGGTCACTTGATTAATAATTGCTTGAACGTCATCTTTATCAGCCATTTTATAAAATTCACGATTGTCATTGATGGTTGTTAAATACCTCCTAAATAGAGTATTTAGACTGATATCATTTTCTCTAATGGGATTTTGGTTATTCAAAAAATCCCTTTTACTTAGTTGTTCCCTGACGTTGGCATACCGATGGCAAGTCTGATCAATATATTTATCATCAAGACTCTCTAGCTTTTGTTGCATAATTGTTAAATAATGATTCTCTAGGGATTGTACCAAAGCAGATCGATCAACATTAATATCATCTTTTTTGGCTTCTAGCCATTTTTTTAGTAGATGAGATAACTTGATCAAATCCATTAATAAAATTGACTCAAAAGTATAAGACGGAGTGATATAAGTTGGAATTTTAAAATGACTACCTAGTGATTCAATAAGCTTATCACGGTGATCATCCTCAATAAAATCACGATCAAAGACGAGAAAAGCCTTACTCCAAAGCGTTTCTTGATTTTTAATTTGTTGAAAAACTGTCTTATAACTAGGTAAATCCTTAAAAATTTGAGAGACTCCACCCATCACCCAGAAAGAATATTTTTTTGTATTTATACCAATAGTATTCTTTTGTAATAACGTATAAATTGCTTTTGCATCATCCTGACCTTCGACAAAAATGATTTTATCCGCTTCAACTGCATTAATAAAATCTAAACCATTGCTATTCCCTAAAGAACTAATAATAGGATTTAGCGCAGAGGGATAAATTCCTTTAAAGCGTGGCTCTACGAAAAGTTCTTGTCGAGATAAAGCATTATAATTATATTGAGGTCTATTTTCCAGATGAAATAATTGATGTAAAGAAACCTGTCGAATTAAACTTTCATTATGAGTTGTTAAAAATATTTGAGTATTTGTCGAAAATCTAAGAACCGTATCGATTAAACGTTTTTGAATATCCCGATGAATATGACTATCAGGCTCATCAAATAAAATTAAGTTTAGGTCTCTAGTTTTTTCCGGTGCGTAAAGATTCAATAAAATAACAATAATTTGTAACGTTCCACTTCCCAATAGAGAAATATCTTTCTCAATATCTCTTGACTCGATTTTATAATAAATCACTGATTTTATATCTTTTTGGATATCACTTTTAGGGAAAAACTCAATTTTTTTATCGCCGTCAAAGAGAATATACGATAAATCTAGAATAAATTTATTGTAAAGATTTTCATTTCGAGTTGTATCATAATAAAGATTGTATAAACGATTACGAACAACTTCAACAGACTCTCTTTTTTGAATAGATTCAATAATTTGTGGACGAGTCACAAATCTCTCCTCAGCTCTGATGGTGGCTACAGGAGAGGCAAAAGATGCACTAATAGGGTTGGGAAAATTTTCAAAAAACTCATTGAATCCTCTAAAGTTATATTGGTTATAATTCAAAAGCTCAATAACATAATTTAAACCAGAGGTCTTGATAGAAAAACCAATTTCTAAATTTATATCTACTTTATTTAAGTTAATAGATAATTCAATAGGAGCAGTTGTGTCACGTTGATAAAAAATATCGTCAATATTTGAAGTTCTAACCGTTTTAATAGTTTCGTAAGGAAAATATTTTTCTGTTGTATGACCGAGAATATAATCACCTTTTTTGTATAACTCTTTATATCCTTTGCCCGCTTGTCGAATTAGCTTATTAAAACACTCATGCCAAAGAGCGATCGCCTCTAGCAAATTGGTTTTTCCTGAATTATTAACCCCAGTAAAGACATTAAAATTAGGATCTATATCTACGGTAACATCTTGAAAAGACTTAAAATTTTTAATCTGAATTTTGCTGATCTTCATTCCCGTTCATCCTGCCGTAGAATTGCCTCTAGTCCAAGCTGATAATGTTCAATGCTTGTAACAGGTTGCCGTCCTAGCGTAACCGCATCTCGAATGACATAAACTTCCGACATTGTCTCACAGTTAAACACTATATAGAGCCAATAGTCCCGCTTTAATCGTTCGGCTGTTTTATACTTATCTCTGATGCTAACACAATTTGGAAGTAGGTTAGCCCAATTAAATCTAATTAGGGAGCAGTCTCGTAGATTGGTTTGAGCGAAACAATACTTAGGAGAAAACGTATTAATTCGATTGAAAAAGCGAAACCCAACAACCCCAACGCTTACTGCTTAACTCTCAAAGTAATTGGCTGATAGCATTTTTTTTATTCGTGGCAGGCATTTTACTCGCTTCTCCCCTTCTGGGAGAGGGTTTAGTGGGAAGGTAAATTAACCATCTCTGCCATTACTTTAGAAAAATGGTATCAGTAGATTGACAAAAATTGAGCTGCCGCCTCAGTTCTGATCACCGATCACTGAAATCCCCAAAATTAAGCGACAATGTAAAGTAAGGTAAAACTTTCTGGACAAATTATTATTATGGTGTTGTTCGGATTCAGGGATCAGTAATCAGACAACTCAAATCTGATCACTGAAATCACGAAAATTAAGCGATAATGTAAAGTAAGGTAAAACTTTCTGGACAAATTATTATTATGGTGTTATTCGGATTCGGAAAAAAATTAACTTTGCCTACAGTAAGGGAAGCACTACCCGGGCGATCGGAAAAAATGCCCGTACCTAGCACCCACTACGTTAACGGTCATCCTTTGCAGCCCCCCTTTCCCACCGGCATGGAAACCGCAATGTTCGGTTTAGGCTGTTTTTGGGGAGCAGAGCGCAAATTTTGGCAATTAGAAGGAGTTTACACTACGGCCGTAGGTTATGCGGCTGGTATCACCCCCAATCCCACCTATCAGGAAGTGTGTACCGGCATGACTGGACATAATGAAGTGGTTTTAGTGATCTATGATCCCAGTGTGATTTCCTACGAACAACTGTTAAAGGTTTTCTGGGAAAGTCATAATCCCACCCAAGGAATGCGTCAGGGTAATGATACGGGAACTCAGTATCGATCGGGTATCTATACCTATAGTCCCCAGCAAAAGCAATTAGCGGAAAAATCTCGATCGATCTATCAAGACGCTCTCAATAAAGCGGGCCATGGTCAAATTACCACGGAAATTATCGACGCACCTGAATTTTATTATGCTGAAGGTTATCATCAGCAGTATTTAGCGAAAAACCCCGGCGGTTACTGTGGTTTAGGGGGAACGAAAGTGGAATGTCCGATCGCTCTTGATCTGAAGTTAAATTAAGTAGGGTTAGCCGTCAGTTATCAGTTATTAGTTATCAGTTATCAGTTATCAGTTAAGTCTGAGAGGGGGACAAGCGAGCTAGAAGGTAGATAGGGCAAGCGATATCGCTCTTTGTCCTTTGATGTAATCCTTCAACCGATAGCGGCTAATTTGCATTAGCTCTTCTATATTTTTTT
>SFBL01000170.1 GCA_007095785.1 Microcystis aeruginosa Ma_SC_T_19800800_S464 | reverse complement strand
CAGTCAACGGTACAGCCATTTTTAAGGGGAAAATGTACCTAGTCATCGATTGTCAACTTTTTCTGAAAAGCCCCATGCAGTCAGGGTTTTGTTGATTTTTTAGTACTTATGTATGGGGGAAGTCCAGAAATAAGTACGAATAATTTCATCAAGGGGTGTACCCAAAGGATCTCGTAATTTAAATTGCTTGTTGAGACGAGGCAAGAGGCACTCTTGCAAAAGGCAACCCCCCCGACGTCGGGGGGCAAGGGGGGGTGGGGGAGGTTCGGCTAATCTAAGAATAAGCGGTTTAAATACGTCTTAGCTTACCATTGGCGCAATAAAGTCTTTTTTCCCCTTCCTTCTCCCAGCTACAGCCATAAAAATCTAGGAATCTCCCCATGAGTAACCCTATTATCATTGAAACTGACTTAAAAGATATTCTCGCTAAACTTGACAATCGGTTAGAGCGAATCGAAACAAAACTAGAAGTATTGCCGAAAATAGGGGCCGAAGTTTCCCAACTCAAAGAAGATGTCAGAAACCTGAAGGGAATCGAAACAAAACTAGAAGTATTACCGAAAATAGAGGCCGAAGTTTCCCAACTCAAAGAAGATGTCAAAGACTTGAAAGAAAGGGCAACGGCTCAAATATGGGCTTTGATAGTCACTGTTATCGGTGCAACTGTTGCAGCAATTATCAAATTCGGTTTTCTGACTAAAACTTAAATCATCATTAAAAACTAAGTTGGAACTAGACAAGTTCCAACCGGTAACAAAAAATTGACCTTGAAGATTAACGACGGATTGGTGCCATCGCACCGTCGGCAGCAGCGCGAAAAGGTTCCACTGCCTCGCTATAATCGATCGGTAAAATAGCCACCACGTTATCGTGAGGACGGGGAATAATTACCCAGGTTTCTAAAGCTGCCCCCTCGGTTTTATTGACGGCTTCAATGCCGGCAGCCATAGCGGTTTTTACCTCCTGTACATCCCCACGAATATTGAGGGTAAAACGGGCGCTTCCTGCCCTTAAATAACCAACAATCGTGATCCGTCCTGCTTTTACCATCGCATCGGCGGCCGCTAGAATACCGGGGAAACCTTTGGTCTCGATCGATCCCACCGCGGGTTGGGCTGTCATAAATTAACTCCTAATAACAAAAATCAGATAAGTTCAATTGATAGAATCCAATCTATTTTCCAGTCTTTAACTATAGTCTAGTTTGGGGCCAATCGCTAGGGAAATTAACTGCGAAAACGGTCTGACTTAGCCGTATGCTGCACTGGTAAAACCGCCAGGACATTTTCTGGAGGATTGGGTACGATGTAATGACTGACCACATTACCACCAAAAGCGGTCATCGCCGCCGCTAATCCTGCCTCTACTGCCGGTTTAACCTCGGAAATCGGACCGCGAATCGCCACCAAAAATTCGCCCCTTTCCGCTAGATCGAAATAAACTAGGGTGACTCGTCCCCCTTTAACCATGGCATCCGCCGCCGCTAAAACGGGGGGAAAACCCAATGTTTGAATGACTCCGACCGCCTCGGGCATTTTTCCTGATCTCCTGCGAAAGCAACTTTAAATTATACCCCGAACCTGTCTGTATATTTTCTTCTAGAAATTCTCGACCGATCGAGCCTGTTTTTTCTCTAAATACTGTTGATGGGACTGATCGGCCAGATAATAATCTCCTGCGGGTTCGATCAAAGTAACGATATCCTGCTGAAACTTTCCCGATAGTTGTAGTTGACCCTTGGCAGCAGTGGCGATTAACTTTTGTTCTGGGGTGTGATAAAAAATAATCGATCGATATTGTTCTCCCCGGTCCGGTCCTTGGCGATTTAACTGAGTCGGATCATGAATTGACCAAAAAACGGCTAATAACGCCTCGTAGCTTATTTCTTGGGGATTATAGGCAATTTGTGCCACTTCCGCATGACCGGTAATTCGCGATAAGACATCGAGATAACTAGGATTGGGAAAATGTCCCCCCATATAACCCACAGAAGTGGCTAAAACCCCCGATAAACGCCGAAATGCGTCCTCGGTTTTCCAAAAACAGCCGGCCCCAAAGGTAGCTTTTTCGCCGCTATTCATTTCCCCTCACATCCTTGGCAAATTCCACCACTGCTTTTGTAATTGTCTCGCTTAAATTAGCATAAACTTTGGCAAAAGGAGGAGCCTTTTCGCTTAATCCTAGGATATCCGCCGTTACTAACACCTGACCATCACAATCCTCCCCCGCACCGATACCAATCGTCGGGATAGTCAATTTATCGGTGATAGTAGCGGCTAAATTGGCGGGAATATGTTCCAAAACCAGGGCAAATACTCCCGCTTTCTCCAAGGCTAAAGCTTCCTCGATTAATCTTTGTGCATCCGATGGAGTTTTTCCCTGCTGACGGTATCCTAAGCGATGCACCGACTGGGGAGTTAATCCGATATGTCCCATAACAGGGATGCCTATCTCGGTTAAACGACTAATAGTCTCGATCATAGCGGGATAACCTCCCTCTAATTTTACCCCTTGCACTCCCGCTTCCTTTAACATCCTTCCCGCCGAGTGAATTGCCTGACTGACACTTTCCTGATAGCTGAGAAAAGGCAAATCACAGACAACTAAAGCTTGTTTTACCCCACGAGACACGGCCGCCGCGTGGTGAATCATCGCCTCGAGGGTGATCGGTAAAGTGGTAGGATAGCCCAAAGCGGTCATAGCTAAGGAATCTCCTACCAAGATAATATCAATTCCTGCTCGATCGAGCAGTCGCGCGATCGGATAATCCCAAGCTGTGAGGGTGACAATCGCGCGTTTTTGCTGTTTCCACTCGATTAATTTGTTGGTGGTGACTGCCATTCTTTACTCACTGCGGACAGCTTCGAGGATACGGGAAAAATAGAAACGAGTGCTAGTCATACTCGTCCGTTCAATTTTAAAGCCATTTTCGTTGAGAGCGGCGATTATAGTTTTTTCCTTGTGTTGATAAGCGCGAGTGGTTTTACTCGGACCTGGGAAAAACTGACCAATTTTCTTGAGAATGGTTAATAAACAGGTTTTAGGGGCAAAACTGAGGATTAAACGGGATTGAGCTAGGGATCCCAGGTGTTTAATCATGCCTAAGGCTTCTTCTGTGGGATAGTGAATGAGAACATCAAGACAGATGACCGTGTGATATTGGCCGGTTAATGCTTCTAAATCTTGAACGGCAAAGGTGAGTTTACCAGTATCTGCTAACTCTTTGGCTGCTCTTTCCTTGGCTTCTGTCACCATTTTCTCAGAAATATCACTGGCGAAAATAGTTGCGCCCGCTTTAGCGAGGGGAATACTAAGACTACCGACTCCACAACCAGCATCACAGATTGAGAGATTGGGCAAATTGTCATCACTTTCTAACCAACCGATAACGGTATCGATCGTTTGTTGATGACCGATGCGAATATCTTTTTGTACTTTGTTAACCTCGCCATCCCCATAAATCCGGCGCCAGCGATCGAATCCTGTGGCGTTAAAATAGTCCTTGACTATGGCTTTATCGTCTAATGTGTTGGTCATAAGGAAATCTAAACGAGCGGAGATGGTTATTAGTTTATCGTACCGTGAAAGCTCTCAACCGTTGCCGCTGATAGCTGACTCCTGACTGCTAAGGAGAGGACCCGAATCGATTTTAAGTCTGTGGAAAAGCTTAATTTGTTTTCCGCTTCACCGTTAGTTAACCTAAAGTGAATATGATGTAATCGTCCCCAGATTCGGTCAATATAGGGTTCCATGTCAATTATTACCCATAGAACTAAGATCGTAGCCACGATCGGCCCGGCCAGTAATTCGCCGGAAGTCCTCAAGCAGATGATCGGTGCGGGGATGAATGTAGCGCGGCTAAACTTTTCCCACGGTAGCTACGAAGATCATGCGAGAGTTGTTAGCCTTTTACGGCAAATTTCTCAAGAATTAGACAATCCTATCACTCTCCTGCAAGATTTACAAGGGCCAAAAATTCGCGTCGGTAATCTCCCCAATGGTTCGATTACCATCAACGACGGCGATTATCTCACCCTTGTACCCATGGATGAGTATCGAGGAGAAGCGAACACCGTTGCGATCGATTATCCCTATCTGGCCGAGGAAGCACAGCTAGATGAGCAAATTCTCCTTGATGATGGCTTATTAGAGCTAAAAATCGTTGAAATTAACGGAAAAAACCTAAAATGTCAAGTGTTGGAAGGAGGAATTCTCAAGAGTCGCAAGGGAGTTAATCTACCCCGTCTCAATTTGCGCTTACCTTCCATGACCGAAAAAGACAAACAAGACCTAGAATTTGGTCTTTCTCAGGGGGTTGATTGGGTTTCCCTGAGTTTTGTGCGTAAAGCAGAAGATATCAAGGCGATTAAGGCATTTTTAGCCGAGAGAAATCATGCGGACGTGCCAGTGATAGCTAAAATTGAAAAACCACAGGCGATCGAAAACTTAGAGTCAATTGTCGAGGAATGTGACGGAATTATGGTGGCCCGGGGCGATTTGGGGGTAGAATTAAGTCCCGAAAAAGTCCCCATGTTGCAAAAACGCATCATCAGACTCTGCAACATGAAAACTATTCCCGTCATCACTGCCACCCAGATGTTAGAAAGCATGATTCACAATCCCCGACCGACTCGGGCCGAGGCCAGTGATGTGGCTAATGCAATTATTGATGGAACCGATGCGGTTATGTTATCGGGGGAATCAGCAGTGGGAGATTTTCCCGTCAAAGCGGTGGCTATGTTGGCCAAAATCGCCCATGATGTGGAAGCGGATGTGAAGTTTGATAATGTTCCCCCCAATCAGTCCGATGAAACTCACGCTCTCAGTGAGGCTTTGGTGGCGATCGATCAAACCCTTGATCTCCGTTATATTGTTACTTTTACCACCTCTGGCTACACTTCGCTACTGGCTTCTAAGGAACGTCCCTCGGTTCCCGTGATTGCCATGACTCCCAACAAACGAGTCTATCACCGTCTCAACCTAGTCTGGGGTGTGATCCCGATTCTTCTTGACCATCAGGTATCTGTCTTTGAGGATGTGTTAAAGCAAACGGAATCAATTCTGCTTCAGAAAAATCTAGCCCAATCCGGCGATAAAATCCTGATTATGGCGGGAATTCCCATGCAGAAAACTAAAGGCACTAATTTCCTCAAAATTCACACCATTTCCTAAGTTATAGGAGTCGGGAGTCAGGGGACAGGAGATAGGAGATTATTTCTATTTATTCTCCCCACACCCCACACCCCACGGAAAACTTTTTCAGCAGATACAGATTTTGGGCGGTGGCTTGGTTGTGATAGAAATTTGACACTCTCCACCCTAAAAGTGCGGAGATTCTTGGGCTGAATCTTGCCTCTACTAGCAAAGCTAATTTTGGTCTTACAGTTTCATGTCTAGTCCGACTACACCTTTTACGGCAAGCACTCTTAAAGACTACTCCCCAAGCGTAAATTTCTGTGTGTCCCACAGTATTTAATTGTTTTTCGCTCTTACCATGTGGACTGACGATGAAAGCTTTTGTACCAGTGATGGTTAGAGATTTAGGGATTACGGAGTGTCGCTTGTTTCCTGCGTTCCCAAAGTCAACGACTTAATTTCATGTTAACATAAAGTCGCCCTAAAGGGCGAGGTTTTCAACCCATTTTTTCTGATAAATATCGATCGCTTGCTGTCAATCTTGATGAAAAGACGATATTTTCTGGCTTTTATCGGCTCAATTGCCCTTAGTTGCTTATTATCTCTAGGCATAAACCTTTTTTCATCTACTATCACCACCGCGCAAACCCAGACAATTCTAGTTTCTGCCGCCGCTAGTCTCAAAGATGCCCTAGAAGAAATCAAGCCGGGGTTTGAAAAAGCCCATGGCAACATTAAAGTTAACTATAACTTCGGTGCGTCGGGGGCTTTGCAACGGCAAATTACACAAGGTGCGCCGGCCGATGTTTTCGTCTCGGCTGCCACTAAGCAAATGGACGCTTTAGCAAAAGCTGGTTTAATCGATACAACCACCAGAAGAAAGCTGGTCACTAATCGCCTAGTTTTAATCGTTCCCAAGAATTACACCCTAAAAATCAGTGATTTTCGTTTCCTGACTAACAGTAATGTCCAAAGAATTGCCGTGGGTGAACCGCGCAGCGTTCCCGTCGGTCAGTACAGCGAAGAAGTTCTGAAAAATCTCGGCATTTTAGAGCAAATAAGACCAAAACTGGTCTTTGCCAACTCCGTCCGTCCTGTTCTCGCCGCCGTAG
>SFBL01000017.1 GCA_007095785.1 Microcystis aeruginosa Ma_SC_T_19800800_S464 | reverse complement strand
GGGAAGTGGGGAAGTGGGGAAGTGGGGAAGTGGGGAAGTGGGGAAGTGGGGAAGTGGGGAAGTGGGGAAGTGGGGAAGTGGGGAAGTGGGGAAGTGGGGGAATTTCAACTAAAACCCTAACACCCCAAAACCCCAAAACCCTATCACCCTATCTCCCGACTCCTGACTTCTAACCCAATGTTCGACAAAGATAAGCAAAAATTATTCATTGACTCCAAAAACTTGAGAATATTTAAATTAACATTCCGCAATATTTATAAATTCTTAAGAATTAATTGAGAAAGATTTTTATTTAACAACGATGTTCCAATGGTTACAGCGATTTGATAGAATTTCATAATGGGTTATTTTGTGCTTTTTTAGGCATCAATGGCTGAAACCTTTGCCACACCTAGAAGGTAATCCTCATTAAGACGGCTAAATTAGTCAATTTCACCCACAACGATGATCTTTTTTTTGTGTAGTTTTATTGCAAAAAAAAAGTTTTTTTGACAAAAAGCACAAAGTATGATTCAGGAAGTGGGGAAGTGGGGAAGTGGGGAAGTGGGGGGATGGGAAGAATAAATAAAAATAATCTCCTGACGACCGACTCCTGTCTCCTGAATACTGACTCCTGACTTCTAACCCGACAAAAAACCTATTCAGCAACCCTAAGTCAAATAAGCGATAGTTACCCCCGAACCGCCCTCATTTTGGGGTGCTAATTGAAAGCGTTTTACCTGGGGATGACGGGATAAAAAATCGTGAACACCTTGACGCAATTTCCCCGTACCTTTACCGTGAATAATCCATAATATACCCGAGGGGGTGGCGCGGGTGATCGCCTGTTCGATATCCGTTTCTGACTCTGCCACCCTGGAACCGCGAATATCGACGGTATTATTAGCAGTACGAATTAAAGGGGTCTCCTGGGGTTTTGTGGGAGTTTGCGGCACATTTTTGGCAGGTTTTGGCGCAGTTTCCACTTTTTGACCATCCAAAGACTCAATCTGATCTAAGGGTAGGGTCATCTTCATCATACCGAAACGCAGGGAAATCTCCTCTGATTCCGGTGAAACTGCTAAAACTTCGGCAGTTTGTCCCAAATTGGGCAAGCGTACCCTTTCCCCCACTTGCGGACGATAATTAACCTTAGTTTTTTCCGTTTTCGGTAATAACCTTTCTGCGATCGCGGTTAATTCCTCTGTGGCTTTTTGAGCATCTTTACCGGTTTTTGTTCCCGCTTGCAACCGGCGAATAACGTCATTAATCTCTGCTTTTGCCGATAATAAAGCCTTTTGTAGCTCCTGATCCTGATAACGCTTTAATTCTCGCTCTCTCTCCTGTAGAGAATTGGCCCGCGTGGAAACTTCTGTATAAAATTTCTCCGTTTGTTGCAGTAATTGACTAGCCTCCTTAGCTTTTGACTCCTGTTCCCGTCTTTGCGCTTCCAAACCAGCAATTACTTGATTTATCTCCTCCGATAACCCCCCCAGATGATTTCTCGCTTCGGCCACAATTTCGGGACTTAATCCCAAACGCTGGGCAATAGTTAAAGCATTAGAACGCCCCGGAATGCCCCATAATAGTCGATAAGTGGGGGAAAGAGTGCGATCATCAAACTCTACCGAGGCATTTTCAAAGCGAGAATCTCGATACTTTAACGCTTTTAATTCCCCGTAGTGGGTGGTAGCCACCGTCAGTAAACTATGATCGGCAAGGTATTGTAAAATAGCGATCGCTAAAGGACTTCCTTCGGCCGGATCCGTACCGGCTCCCACCTCGTCGAGTAAAACCAAGGAACGATGATTTAAAGCCGCTAAAATGCGGACAATCCGGCGAATGTGACCCGAAAAAGTCGATAAACTCTGTTGCAAAGACTGTTCATCCCCGATATCGGCTAAAACCTGATCGAACCAGGGGATCTCTACCGGTTCCCGCGCTGGAATAAACAGGCCTGCTTTCGCCATTAAAGCCGCTAATCCGAGAGTTTTTAAAGTAACGGTTTTTCCGCCGGTATTTGGTCCGGTGATGGCAACAACGCGAATTTCTGGGGTAATCTGCACATTTATTGGTACGACCTCCCCCCCCTGTTCGTGGTGTTTTTGCCACCAGAGCAAAGGATGACGCAAATTCCGCAAAGTAATCGTTTCTGGACTATCGATAAAGCGCGGGGGATTACCCTCTAACCATAAACTGTAACGGGCCCTAGCGGCGGCCAGATCGAGCCTAGTAGCGATCGCTAGTAAATATTCTAAGTCTTCAAAAGCTGCGGCGATCAGATTACTTAACTGCCGGAGGATTTTTTCTTCTTCGATTTGTTCCAGACGACGATATTGACGCAGTTGATTGCCTTGATCAACGATAGAGTGAGGTTCAATGTAAAAAGTCGCCCCTGTGCTGGAAGTATCGTGAATTATCCCCGGTATTTGCTCTTTTTGTGCTGCTTTGACGGGAATCACCCAGCGTTCGCTTCTTTGGGTAATCACCGCTTCTTGGATAGCACCGCCCTGCTTTTGCATGATATCCTGTAATTTTCGGTAAATTCGCTCTCTAATCACCTTCATTTGTCCCCGAATTTCCCGTAATTGGGGACTAGCGCGATCGGATATCCGGCCATCTTCATCGATACAACGGTGTATTTCCTGTTCTATCTCTGGATAGGTGCGAATTTCGGCTACTAACTCTTTTAAAACTGGTATATCTTCCTGTTCGTCAATTAAACGCCGTAAACGTCGCACTCCCGCTAAAGTCGTGGCAATATTTAAAAGTTCCTGTCCCGATAATAAACCCCCCAGATGCGCCCTTTCTAGGGCATCGCCGATGTCGCTAATCCCATCAAAGGAAAGACGACTATCCAATTTTTGTTCTAAGCTATAAACTTCTTTGGTTTGGCAGAGTAGGTTTAAACTTTCCTCTTTGCTTTCTGGTAACGGCAATTGACGAATTGCGATCGCACCGAGTTTAGTCGCTGCAAAAGTAGCTAGGTGTTGACATAGCCGCGGCCATTCCAATAATTCTAGGGTTTCGTCTTGAATCAATTTTGTAGTTTTTTATAATACGCTTTGTATTTCTAGTCTAACCAGATTTGGTCTGATTTTTACAGGAGGCGGTCGGCGGTCGGCAGTAGATAGTAAACTCACATCTGATCACTGATCACTGATAACTGATAACTGATAACTGATAACTGTATCTAAATTCCTTTCTGGAGAGAGAATTGTACCTGTTTAAATTCTTGTTTTAAACGTTGTTTGAGTTTGTCGGGGATGGGACGGGAACCGTAGGCGGTATAATAACCAGCTAGAGAGTTTAAGGCTGTTTGCATAGTAGTGAAAGAACGCAAACCCCCGGATTTTTTATCTCGTCGGTAGAGGGAGATGTAATCGTTGATTTGTTCCTTTGCTTGCGACTCAACTGCCCCTTTATTCGGGTCATCTTTGACTAAATCAAGGGCTGTGGTTAAAGTTTCAATCACCGTCAGGGTATCCTGTCCATAATTGCCCGTTAACCCCGAACTACTAGAACAACCCATCAATCCGATGACAAGGACGAGAACCAAAGCTAATAAGCGAGAAATGTAAGGTTTTAGAGACATATTTTCAATACCATAAGTTAATCCCAAGTCACCTTATCCTATCAGGAAACTGTTACCAGTTCCCCATGGTAGTCAACCTACTGCAAAAATCAGGGGTCAACCAGGGGGGAAATAGCCAAAATATAGGCTTTTTTGACGGCAAAAGCCCTATTTTTGCCCAAAACTTAGATGCCATCAAACCGAAGTGAGTTGATTTTGGACTAATTCCGGCCGCCATAAGGCACTGGTGACGGTTTTAGGGTCGATCGAGATTGGACTTTGCGATCGATTAATCTAGAAGATAAAAATTCTCCGTTGCTTTCGTCCTGTTTCGGAAGAAAGAAAGTTACATTTTGTAATCTTTAGACCGCTCAAGCTGGAACTAGGGTAAAATGGGCAGTTTGACGGTAAAGCTTGTTCCCTTATCCACTTGGCTATCTAGGGCGATTTCGCCTCGGTGGAGTTCGACGCATTTTTTAACCACTGCTAACCCCAATCCCGTGCCGATAATATTTTCCACATTCTGACCCCGATAAAAGGGTTCATAGATTTTACCTCTATCTTCCTCGGCAATGCCGATACCGTGATCCCGGACTTGAAAAACAATACGATCGCTATCTTTCCCCAAAATCAAACTAATCCCTGCTCCTGTGGGGGAATATTTAATCGCATTTAAGAGTAAATTACTTAAAATCGAGTAGAGCAGTTTCTCATCTAGATAGGGACGAATCATCAATCCTTGACTGACAAATTTAATCGGCGTATTATTTTTATTGATAAATTGAAAATCCTCGACTAAATTTAAACAAAAAGCTTCAATATCGAGCGGCTCTAGCTGACAACTGAGATTGCCAGATTCTGCCCTTGTCAAAATCAAAATATCTGTCAAGAATTGATTCATTAGCTTGACAGAAGACTGTATCCTATATAGGTTTTTTCTGCTCGAATTATCTGCATCTTTTAAACCATTTTCTAATAACTGCGAGGCGGAAAAAATCACGGTTAAAGGGGTTCGGAACTCATGGGATATCATGGAAAAAAGCTGAATTTTTAGATCAGAAATTTCTTTTTCTTGTAGTAATAATCGGTGAATTTTCTCACTTGTTTGTCGCCGTTTCTCTTGCCAAAAAACCAAAAAATAAACTCCGCAAATAATCCCAAAGCTAGTAAAAGTTCCCAGTAAACCCAAAAGAGAATTTTCGCGAATACTATCCCTAGAACTAGCGATGCTACTTCTTAAATTCCTTTTCTGACTAGCTTGTAAATAGGTAAGAAGATTTTGAAACTTATCCCGAAACTCGACACTTTTAACCGTGATTGCATCTTGGGAAATATCATCGGATTGATCGGATTTATAGGTGGCGATCGATTGATTAAATAGAACAATTCGCCGATACATTAAATCCCCGATCTGAGCCACCATTTCCCGCTCGAAATCCGTGCCGTTTTCTAATTGTTTGGCCAGGAGTTGCCAGTTAGATTGCATCAAAGCGATCGCTCGACGATGACGACCTAATTCACTGGGGCTGCCAGTTTTGATATAACCCTGTCTTCCCGATTCGGCCACGGCCATGTTAGCGTAAAGATTACTGAGATTATCGATGATCTCGTAGGTAACTTCCACCTCGGCAGCGCGCTGACGCAGGACGAGAGTATTGCGATAGGAAACTAGGCTAATAGTTCCCATCAGTAAGACAGTTAGCCCGAAACCTCCCGCAATCCATTTTCCTTGTTTTAGCCAATTCATCAGCAGTTAACTGACACTATTTCCAGCTTACTCCATCTCTAGACCATGCGAATTTTAGTAGTAGAAGATGATATTCAACTAGCCGATATTTTGCGAGAGGCATTGAGCGAGCGACAATACGTTGTCGATGTGGCTAGAGACGGAGAAGAAGGCTGGAATTGGCTAGAATTAGGCAAATATGATCTTTTAGTTCTCGATGTCACCCTGCCAAAATTAAGCGGAACTTTGCTCTGTCAACGTCTGCGACGAGCGCAATCCCATCATCCCGTCTCTGCTAATGCCACCGTTCCCGTCCTATTATTGACCGCAAGGGATACGGTAATCGATAAAATTGACGGATTAGACGCAGGGGCCGATGATTATGTCACTAAACCCTTCGATTTGGGGGAATTAATGGCGCGGATTCGGGCCTTGATCCGACGTGGCAGCAGTACCAGCAGTGTTTTATTATCTTGGGGGGGTTTGCAGTTAAATCCCAGTACCCACGAGGCCAGTTATAACGGTCAACTTCTTTCCCTCACCCCCAAGGAATTCGCTCTCTTAGAATTACTTGTTAGCCATGGACGCCGGGTCTTAAGTCGATCGGGTATTATTGAGCGAGTTTGGTCTTTGGACGATTCTCCAGCCGAGGAAACCGTTACTTCCCATATTCGCGGTCTTCGTCACAAGCTAAAATCCCTGGGAGCGCCGGAAGACTTTATTGAAACCGTTCACGGTCTTGGTTATCGTTTAAGGTAATATCTGCCTTTAGACAGTGGACAAAATCATTTCTGCACGAAATCTGCACGAAGTTTGCAGGGGGTTTCCATAATCACCCGTTAAATTAGAAAGTTAGACAGGTGCGGGACTTCTAGACAATCAGAGCGGTCAAACCTGTGACTTTCCTCTCCTAAACGGGGCTGCTTGAGATGATTTACACGCGATTTGACTATCACGGTTGGCAGATTGAATTGAGCGCAGAAATGCAGGGTTATTCTTTTCAATGTTGGCGAGTGGATGGCAGAGAAGGAATTAGCAATCGCCTAGTTTATGCCACCTCGGAACAAGCTTTAGCGGCCGCCCGACACCAGGCGGATCTAGAGTCCGCTTGTCTTGCTCTACTGCGATTTCTCAATGATATCGGCGGCCGGAATTATTATCTCACCGGCGATGATCGCGATGCTCTCAGCCGGTCGATTTTAGAATATGCCCGTGTGGGTGGTGTTTCCTGATTTCTTCTTTGGAAGTTTTCCCCTCATTGAGGATGATTCTCGCTCCGATTTTTTTTCAGGTCACTTTCGGTAATAGAATCGTGACAGTGGTTCCATTACCGGAGATAATAGCAATTTTGATCGAGCCTCCGTGTAGTTCCACGCATTTCTGCGCTACTACCAAACCCAACCCTGTCCAGGCGATGTGACGGACATTTTTATATAACTGTTTTTGATCTTCTCTGCTTGGAGAAATTGCGATAAAATTAACGATCATAATGATTAATAAAAAAATTTTATGGTTGTAACTGTTAATAATTCCCTGACACTAAGGGAATTTCTGCAATTACCAGAAACTAAACCCTCCCAGGAATTTATTGATGGTCAAATTATTCCTAAACCCATGCCCCAGGGTAAACATAGCACTATTCAAGGTGATTTAGTTCCGGCTATTAACGCCAGTCTAAAACCCCAACGAATTGCCCGTGCCTATCCTCAATTGCGTTGTACTTTTGGCAGTCGTTCTCTAGTTCCTGATGTTTCAGTTTTTCTCTGGGAAAATATTCCCCGCGATGGCGAGGGAAAAGTATTTAATACTTTTGCGATCGCTCCTGACTGGCTAATTGAAATTCTCTCTCCTGAACAAAATCAGACTAAATCAGTTATCAGTTATCAGTTATCAGTTATCAGTTATCAGTTATCAGTTATCAGTTATCAGATGTAAGTTTTAAGTTAAAACTCTTCTAGAGTAGTTATGATATATTAGCAAAAAATAATCGACGCAAGCTTTGCCAAGTAATACCATTTTTCTTTATTCGTGGCAGATATCTCACTCCCCTTTCCCTTTCTGGGAGAAGGGTTGGGGGTGAGGGTAATTAACCATCTCTGCCATTACTTTAGAAAAATGGCTCTTCTAGGTTCTGTGTGATAAGTTTAACTTACATAGGATTGATCGATCTTTGTGTCCTCTGTGTCTCTGTGGTTCCCTCTGCTCCCTCGCCAGCAGGACTGTATCTCAGAATACATTTTGCCCACCAAATCCAAAAGAGCCGAAAAATGGTATAAGGCTCACCAGAATTTAAAAAAGCAATTTTAATAAAAAAAGCTTTTTGCTTTGTTGGATTCCAGGCTATTTAAGGGTTTAGGCTCATTTAAACTACTAATTTGCTATAAGCTGTCTAGGAGAGCCTAAGTTAATTAATTAGGGAGGCACGATTATTTGTAGGATGGGTTAGCGCACTTCGTAACCCATGCGGGGGTTGGGTTTCATCCTTCAACCCAACCTACGTTCATCTTATATTTAATCCTACTTACTGTTTACTGATCCCTGATTACTGATTACTGATTAGGTGACACTTTGAAACAATTGTGTCCAATCGAGATTGGGAGCATCTGGGGGAGCAACAATTTCGATAATTTTATTGTTAGCGGCGGGATAAAATAGGGATTCTACGCAAACGGAAGCCACTTTTGTGCGGGGAATATTACCCTCAGATAGGGTATCGGCGGATGACATTTTAATGGCATTAAGATTGTCCTCGTTTTTAAGGCCGCCGGGGCGCACAATCGTGTAGGTTAGTCCACTATTGATTAAATAGTCTTCCGCTTGTTTTTTCCAGAATAAAATTAACCAAAAGAGATTGAGGGGATGGAAAAAGTTCGATACACAGAGGGAAGTAACGAGAACAAAATGCTCGATACCTTTCTTTTTGGCGGCATCGATGAGATTTTTAGTTCCCAAGTAATCTACTAACAAAGGTTCCGTGGGATTAAAACTCGGTCTGGCTCCCGTGGCGCATAGCAAAACGCTACAATCAGCGATTAGTGCCTCTAACTTATCGGCCTGTTGCACATCTCCGACGACGATTTCCACCCCTGCGGGCAAAATTTCCGCCGCTTTCTCGCGGTTTCTCACCAAAGCACGCACGGGAATCTGACGTTCGACTAATTGGGCAACTATTCTCCGTCCCGTTTCCCCCGTGGCTCCTGCTACAAATGCTTTCATCGCTTTTTGACCAAATAGTTTTTAACAATACGTTACACTAATCTCAATTCTACAAATTTCCCCGATCCTTTGGCGGTTAATCCCCAAATTTTTCTAACACTATCATTTACCAGGTTTATAAGTCATGCAGTGTCCCCCCATTAACTCCCTAGCTCGCGAATCTGTAGAAGTCAAAGAAGACAATCAATTTCTCGGTTTTCAAACCCGTTTTGCCGGATCTATGGATATGTATAGCAATCAGGAGACGGTTGCCGATTATCTGGGCGCTCACGAAGGTTGGTTTTGTCGTTGTGCCGAACCGATGAAAACGCTGCCCTTCGGTGACAATGGTTATATTATCACCATCGGTAAATATGGTGCTTTTGGCTATGAAGTGGAGCCGAAAATCGCTGTGGTTCTGGAGCTGCCCGTCAATGGAGTCTATCATACTCGCAGTGTCCCCATTCCCGATCAACCGTTTTTGGGCTATCTAGTGGATTATCAGGCAATTATGAAACTAGAGGAAATGCCCCTATCTTCTCCTAGTCAGGAAATTGAGGCAATTTTTCGGCAACAGGGACGGGATATTCCGGCGGTTATCACCCAAGTCACCTGGGAACTGCATATGGATGTTATGGTTAAGTTTCCCAAGTTTATTCATAAAATTCCCCGTTCCATTCTCCAAAAAACCGGTGACAAACTGTTGACGCAAATTGTTCGCCAAGTTTCCCCCCGCTTAACCTACAAAGTTCAAGAGGATTTTCACTCTAGCTTCAATTTACCCCTACCCCCCGTTTCCAGTCGTCTTTTCTATCGTCTCGACTCCTGCGAGGGTGGGTTGCTTGCCTAGGGTTTGGGGAGTCTGTCAACAGTAAGCAGTAGAGCTTGCTAATGGGAAACCAAGGAAAAATAAAGATTTGCTAACGGTGCTGGTCAGTCTAAGCTAGAATTATTAAGAAATGTTTACTTGTAAAAATAAACCTAAGACTACTTCAATATTTTATGTCTCTGCCTATCCGTAACGTTGCTATCATTGCTCACGTTGACCACGGGAAAACCACCCTCGTCGATGCACTCCTCAAACAGTCGGGAATCTTTCGAGAAGGGGAAGATGTACCCACCTGCGTCATGGATTCCAATGACCTCGAAAGAGAACGGGGTATCACCATCCTGGCCAAAAACACCGCCGTTCGTTACAAAGACACCCTGATTAACATCGTCGATACTCCCGGTCACGCCGACTTTGGTGGCGAAGTGGAACGGGTTTTAGGTATGGTAGATGGTTGTATCCTGATTGTCGATGCTAACGAAGGTCCGATGCCCCAAACCCGTTTTGTGCTGAAAAAAGCCCTAGAAAAGGGATTAAGACCGATTGTCGTGGTTAATAAAATCGATCGCCCTAACGTGGATCCTAACCTAGCCGTGGACAAAGTTTTCGATCTGTTTGTGGAACTGGGGGCCGATGACGACCAATGTGATTTTACTACTCTGTTCGCTTCCGGGATGCAAGGATTCGCCAAAGAAAGTCTCGAAGAGGAAGACAAAGATATGCAGCCCCTCTTTGAGGCGATTTTACACCACGTTCCACCACCGGCTGGGGACGTTAACAAACCCCTACAGTTGCAAGTAACCACCCTCGATTACTCGGAATACTTAGGACGCATCGTTATCGGCCGCATCCATAACGGCGTAATTAAAGCCGGTCAACAGGCCGCTTTAGTAAAGGATACGGGCGCGATTGTCAAGGGTAAAATAACCAAACTTCTTGGTTTTGAAGGCCTCAAACGGGTGGAACTAAACGAAGCCAGTGCCGGTAATATCGTTGCTGTGGCTGGTTTTGCCGACGCTAACATCGGGGAAACGGTAACTTTAGCCGATGACCCGCAAGCTTTACCCCTAATTAAAGTCGATGAACCGACCCTACAAATGACCTTCTCGGTGAACGATTCTCCCTTTGCCGGTCAGGAAGGCACTTTTGTCACCTCGCGGCAAATTCGCGATCGTCTCATGCGAGAATTAGAAACTAACGTCGCTCTGCGGGTGGAAGAAAGTGATTCTGCCGAGAAATTCCTAGTTTCGGGACGGGGAGAACTGCATTTAGGTATTCTCATCGAAACCATGCGTCGGGAAGGCTACGAATTCCAAGTATCGCAGCCGCAGGTTATCTATCGAGAAATTAACGGTCAACCCTGCGAACCCTACGAATACCTCGTTTTAGATGTACCCGAAGAAGCGGTGGGTTCCAGTATCGAACGTCTCGGCCAACGGAAAGGGGAAATGCAGGATATGCAGACGGGCAGCAATGGCCGTACTCAATTGGAATTCGTGATTCCGGCCCGGGGTTTAATCGGTTTCCGGGGCGAATTTATCCGTCTGAGTCGCGGTGAGGGGATTATGAACCATAGTTTTCTCGAATATCGTCTTTTCTCCGGGGAATTAGCCACCCGTTACAATGGCGTGATTACTGCCTTTGAGGAAGGAGTCGCCACTTTCTACGCTCTCAAAAACGCCGAGGACCGGGGGGTATTCTTTATTACTCCGGGGACAAAAGTGTATAAAAACATGATTATCGGCGAAAGCAACCGGCCCCAAGACGTGGAGATTAATATCTGCAAAACTAAACAGTTAACTAACCATCGTTCCGCCACCGGGGATGAATTAGTTCAGTTACAGTCCCCCGTGGATATGAGTCTCGAACGCGCCCTCGAATACATTGGACCAGATGAGTTGGTAGAAATTACCCCGAAATCGATCCGTCTGCGTAAATTACCGGTGAAAAAGTTAGCCAAACGTTAATCGGTTTTGACAAAATCCGGCGGCAATTTGGCCATGGCAATTGCCGCTAAAAGGGGCCGCAACGACTGGAAGATGATCGGTAATTGGTTAAGATTGAGATCTAATAAAGAAATCCACTCAGATTTTCAACAAAACTGAGATGATAGAAAAAAGTGCCTTGAGTTTGAGGGTAAAGAATCTGCTGTGAGCTATTCTGCTACTTTGATGCGACATCCGATGTTTCCCGCCGCGTCGGACAGCAATCGTCTGCGACTCTTTTCGGGATCCGCTAATGTATCTCTTGCCCAAGAGGTGGCCCGTTATCTGGGTATGGATGTGGGTCCGATGATTCGTAAACGTTTCGCCGATGGTGAATTGTACATCCAGATTCAGGAATCGATCCGCGGCTGTGATGTCTATTTAATTCAACCCTGTTGCAATCCCGTCAACGATCACTTGATGGAATTGTTGATCATGATTGATGCCTGTCGTCGTGCTTCTGCCCGACAAATTACCGCCGTAATTCCCTATTATGGTTATGCTCGCGCCGATCGCAAAACCGCCGGACGGGAATCGATCGCCGCTAAACTGGTGGCTAATCTGATCACGGAAGCGGGGGCAAGTCGCGTGTTGGCCATGGATTTGCATTCGGCCCAAATTCAAGGTTATTTCGATATTCCCTTCGATCACGTCTATGGTTCCCCAGTGGTGGTGGACTATCTTCTCAGTAAACAATTACCCGATATCGTCGTGGTTTCTCCCGATGTGGGTGGGGTGGCTAGGGCGCGGGCTTTTGCCAAAAAACTCAATGATGCGCCCCTGGCAATTATCGATAAACGCCGGCAAACCCATAATGTGGCGGAAGTGATGAACTTGATCGGCGATGTTAAGGATAAAACGGCGGTTTTAGTCGATGATATGATCGATACGGCCGGTACGATCGCTGAAGGGGCGCGGTTACTGAAAGCCAAGGGGGCGCGACAGGTTTATGCTTGTGCCACCCATCCAGTTTTTTCTGGTCCTGCGATCGAGCGTTTATCCAGTGGTATAGTCGAGGAAGTGATCGTTACTAACACGATTCCCGTCCCGCAAGAACATCTTTTCCCGCAACTGAAAGTCTTGCCAGTTGCCCCGATTCTGGGTGAGGCCATATGGCGCATCCATGAGGACAATTCTGTGAGTAATATGTTCAAATAGATGCTCGAATCCCCCTAAAACTAGGGGGAATTTTTATATTTATTTTCTTGACATTAATGCTATTTTGTGGCAGCGTCGGGGTTGTCAAGTCCTCCCAGACGATTGAAGGGCCAAAAACGCACCACGGCGCGACCGATTAAGTTTTCCCGGGGAACGAAGCCCCAAGCGTGGGAATCATAGCTATTATTGCGATTATCGCCTAAAACCAGATACTGATCGGGAGGAACTGTCACCGGTCCGTAAGTATAATTAGGTTCTTCGGCGATATACTTTTCCGCTAAAGCTTTACCGTTGACGTAAACTAAACCGTTTTTGACTTGCACCTTATCCCCCGGCAGTCCAATCACCCGTTTAATAAAAGCATCCTGAAAATTTTGGGCTTTCAGAGCGGCTGTCGGACTAAAAACCACTATATCACCCCGTTCTGGCTTATGAAAATGATAGCTAACTTTCTCGATAATTAGGCGATCGTTAATCTGGAGAGTGGGTTCCATAGAAGAAGAGGGAATATAACGGGCCTCAGCCACAAAAGTGCGGATGCCAAAAGCCAAAATTCCGGCCGTGACAATGGTTTTAACTGCTTCTAGCCAAGGGTTTTCTTGGGGGACGGGAGGAGGAGAAGGTTTTTCGGATTTATGGTTCAAGCTTTCAGCCATAGAATTTAAACTTTTGATGAGGATTAAGCTAATGCGCTCTTTAATTTTCCAGTTTAGTGATAGTAGCAGCGTAGATAATATTTTAAGACAATTTTCCTATGTCTAGCCGACCACTGTTAATTTGTCAAGGCCGCATCCTGCTGCCTGTAGGGGAATTTCCTCGGGGGTAGAAAAAGGTAATGTAGTCTCTCAAAAAAGGAGAGTTTTTCGCCGCTATTACAGGAAAAGCTTGATAATTCGAGGATTAGATACCTATCTCCCTTAAAAGTCGCTTCCACACCACTACTCAGAGTCTAATGTTTGCACAAATTCCCGAATGATCGATTGGAAACTTGGATATTAATTTAGCAAAACGACTTGACTCAGATCTATGTTTGCAAAAATTCCCGAACGTTCGATTCACTATCTGCGATGGGTTGTAACCATCGCTTGGTTAATTCTGATATTTTCTCTGTTTTTTGACCCGATTTCGGCAAAATTAACCGATTCTAATAATCTTTCTAGTCCCCTGAGAGTTGCTCCGGATGTGTGCATTAAAGTCCAGGGAGTTTGCCTACCCCAATCCTCCTATCAGTTAGGTGCGCCGATTTTTTGGGGAATAGTGGTTCCTAGTGGTATTTTTATCTTATTAGTTTTCGGTCACGAACTCTGGCGGCGTATCTGTCCTTTATCCTTTCTTTCTCAAATACCGCGCGCTTTGGGTAAACAGCGTCAGAAAAAACAGACCGATAAATCGGGAAAAGTCCGCTATGAAATCTATAAAGTGCCGAAAAACTCTTGGTTAGCTCGGAATTATCTCTATCTACAATTAAGTCTGTTATTTTTGGGTTTATGCGGACGGATTCTCTTTTATGATTCCGATCGCTTAGTCTTAGGTAGCTTTTTAATCTTTACTATTCTAGCGGCGATCTTTGTGGGTTATTGGTATGGGGGCAAATCTTGGTGTAACTATTTCTGTCCCATGAGTCCGGTTCAAAGGATTTACGGTGAACCGAGGGGTTTACTGAATAGTACCGCTCACGAAGACAGTCGCGGTGGGATTACTCAATCCATGTGTCGCATCGTCCATGAAGATGGTAGCGAACAAAGTGCCTGTGTTGCCTGTCAGAGTCCCTGTATCGATATCGATGCGGAAAGATCCTATTGGGATGGGATTACTAAGAGCGATCGCCAATGGCTTTATTACGGTTATTTTGGCTTAGTTTTTGGCTATTTTATCTATTATTACCTTTATGCTGGCAATTGGGACTATTATTTCTCTGGAGCTTGGGCGCACGACGAAAATCAGCTAGAATCCCTCTTTAGACCGGGTTTTTATCTTGCGGGTAATCAGATTCCGATTCCGAAGTTGGTAGCTGTCCCTTTGACTTTGGCAATCTGCACTTTTTTGGGTTACTTTCTCGGTAAAAAAGTTGAAAATGCCTACAAAATCTATAGAATCCGCCAAAAGTCGCCCTTACCGACCGAAATTATCCGTCATCGAGTCTTTACTTTCGGAACTTTTCTGATTTTCAATTTCTTCTTTATTTTCGGTGGTCGTCCTTTTATTAATCTTTTGCCAAAATTTTGGCATTATTTCGCTAGTATTTTACTGGCAGTTTTGAGTAGTTTATGGCTATATCGCACTTGGACAAGGGATCCCAGTCGTTACCAACGGGAAGGACTAGCGGGAAGATTGCGTAAACAGTTAGGTAAACTCGATCTCGATACGGCTAAATATCTCGATCGGCGATCGCTGGATGCTCTGCATGCGGATGAAGTCTATGTGTTGGCCAAGATACTGCCGGATTTCACCCACCAGAAGGGTTTAAAAGCCTATAAAGCCGTGTTAAAAGAGGCTTTGGAGCAGGGATATACTGACTTCGGCCACAGCCTCGAAATCCTGCAACAAATGCGCTTAGAGTTGACGATTACCGAGGCAGAACATCAGGCAATTCTAACCGAGTTGGGTGTGGAATCGGCCGAACTTCTCGATCCGGAAAAGCAGTATAGTCGTGAGGATTGGTTACGTTTGCAGAGTTATCGCGATGCTTTGTTAGAAAGTTTGTTGGTGACTTGGAAAAAAGACCCCGATCGCCGGGTGGGGTCAGAATTGCTGGAAGTGTTAACCGGTAAGAGTTCCAGGGAGGCGATCAAGCATTTATTGACGGAATTGCCGGCTGCGGAAACGGAAACTGTCGAGTCTTTGCGTCGCCAGTACAGAGTTACCGGTCAGGAGGAGGAAACGATTCTCCATCGTCCTCTGTCCCGTCAATTATGGCAAAATATCGCCCGTGCTTTTCAGGTCTTCGATCGTCTATCTTTTAGTAGTGACAGCGATCGTGATCAACAGGAAAGAATTTTATTGGAAAGATTCCAGCTATTCGATAGTGATGGCTCCGGACAAATTAGCCTTGAGGAGTTAA
The DNA here is from genome assembly GCA_007095785.1 of Microcystis aeruginosa Ma_SC_T_19800800_S464. Classification (GTDB taxonomy): domain Bacteria; phylum Cyanobacteriota; class Cyanobacteriia; order Cyanobacteriales; family Microcystaceae; genus Microcystis; species Microcystis aeruginosa_E. The sequence goes on along the minus strand of SFBL01000017.1, from coordinate 6,735 downwards.
AAGCTTGTATTCAGGCGATCGAACCGGGGGTGACAGACAAGGAAATCGAAGCTATGTTACACCATGCCGATACCGGTCGCGATCATCAGATTAGTTTTCCGGAATTTCGCAACCTACTGCACCAATTCCACCAATAAACTGTCTTAGATAAGGAGTCTCTCTTTTTCCTGACTCCTTTTTTTCTTTAAAAAAATAGCTGTTCGCAGGCAGGCACGGATTCCCATTATACTAGAAAGTATAAGTCAAGTTGAGGGCTTTTGTCAAGCTTTTTGGAGAAAAAATTTCGAGGTTTCGCTGAACTGTATGAGGGTAAATCCAATAGGGACTATAGAGAGGGAGATTTAATAGCAAAATGTAGTATATTCGTTTCTATTTCAGTTATGGTTTCTGGAAATCGCTGATTGTTAAAATTGATCTGCTCGGAATATAGATGATAGGCTGTATTGTAAAAGTTACGAAGGATAAAAGCAATAAATATACTGGGTGTTAAAGGGGAGGACACTGGAATTCGGCAGTTTTTGAATTGTCCTAGGGTGAGATGACATCTGGGGTGATGAATCTCTTGAAAATTATCAGGATCGTAATCAAATCTAATCGGTACAGCTACAATATTTTTGTCGATAATATCGGCAAATATCTCATCTTCTTCATATAGTTCTGGCTCATTTTGAAAAGATTCTAAATAAGGGGATGAGAAGAAAGCTAGTCTATGGGATAATAACTGCGATCCTTGGAAGCGATAAAGTAATTGAATCAAGGCTCCATCAATCATTTTAATATTATAATTCTTACCGCGATCAAGCTCATCATAAATATCTTGATAGGCAACATTTTTTAGGGCAATGGATAAGTCGGAACTATTGGCATAGCTAATCTCAGAAATATTTTGACTCAATTTATTCAAAGTCGGAAAGTTCTGCTGACTTGATAATACTACTTCTATCAATTTAGCCGTTAAATTTTTAACATCTTTAAAGATATTCTGAACATTAAGCATTTCTAGACGATTCTTCTAGTATTTTTATTTCATCTGCTGAAAATCGTATTTCACCCCGTTTAGCCTTAGCTAATATTGCTTGCTTTTCCCTGTCATTTTTATCTCTCTTGGTATTAAGAGTATCTCGATAAACCTTCTTCATTTGTTGAAGTTTTTCGGGGGTTGGATAGGTAAACTCAAGAGCAAAATTTCTCGATTTAATTTCCTGAAATTCCCTCTCTAAAGCTTGCATATTTGCTCCATAACCAATAACTCTTAACCAAGCTTTACTTCTAGTCATCGCTGTAAATAAAATATTGCGGTTACTAGCAATTTGTGAACCAGATAAACATTCTTGAGCGTTAATGAAATAAACCATTGCCGCTTCATTGCCTTTTGCACGATAAATCTGTGTAAAAGCAATCGAGTTTTCTTGAAAAAACTCATCGGGAGAAGATGTGCTACCTGCTAAATGAGAATTAATATTTTTTGTAAATAACATTTGTCTAGCTTCTCCAAAAACGTTGCGAGCATTTTTAGGTATTGGATGGATAACCATAATATCTTGGCATCTTAATTCATCTTCGTTGAGATTCTTGGCAATTTGTTCCACTAGCCATTCAAATTGCTCCTGATTGTTATCGAAAGATTTAAAGTTGATAATATCTTCGATAGAAGAATGCTCTTCAAGGAATTTAGGACTGGTTTTGGAGGTTCTAATCAGTTTAACAAATTCTCCTGATTTTAATTCTCCTTCTTCAACCTCATAACCAATATCTTGCCATAATTGAGGATTATCAAACATTTGAATTAGTCCCTCTGGATAATAAACTCCAAAACCTAGAGCATGAGCAGAGGAAAGAATAGGACGAGAATTTCTGTAACAAGTATTTAAAACTACATCTTGTTGGGGTTCGCTGGGTAAATTCTCCAATTTAACTCTAGGATTACCATGGTTATCATTTCCAAAAATAACTTCGGGAGAATCCATGACTTTACTATTTAAGCTTTGCAACTCATCATAGGCATAAACTAAACGTTTATCATCTTTCAAGATTTCATAGCAGAGTCTTAAGAAGTCTTGAGTAAAATCTTGGGCTTCATCAATTAAAATAAGATCATAATATTGATGAAATTTTTTAATCTCTCGCAAGGCTTTTTGACAGACAAACTCAAAAGGGTCTTCATTCAACAAATATGTTAGGTTTCTTGCTTGACTAAAATCTAAATATTCAATATTATGTCGTTTACATAGCTCATAATAAATTCCTTCTATCTTAGGACTTCCCCAAGCATGAATAATTTTTACTTTTTCCCAGTCTGGTTCGGAATTTTTATGCTCATAACTAAACCGAGTAATTAAATCTTTGTATTGATCCTTTAACGAGCGTGTATAGAAAGTAACAGCAATATTCCAATCGGGATGAGTTGCATGAAGATAAGCTACTTTCAGCGCTAAGACAATTGTTTTTCCCGAACCTGCTAAACCTCTAATTCTTTGTACACCTTTAGTGGTTTCTAAAACAGCCTTACTTTGAGTTTCATCAAGATTAGCAATAGAATCTTCTAAGTTTTTTAACTTTGCTCCCCTAGAATCTGGTTTAACAACATAACTGCGAGCGTCTTTTTTTCTAATGGTTGTAACAGCTTGTATAACTGAGTTGACTTTCTCAAAATATTCAGGAGCCTTGCCTTGACATTTATTGATAAAATCATCAAGATCTTCATCTTTAATAAGAACAGGATATGCCTTTCGGTTAATTGCTTCTGGATAATTATTCCAAATCGGTGCATAGGTGGCTACAGAAATGCTAACCATTAGCTTTCTTTTTTGAACAAGCTCTTTATAAGAAAGCAGTTTTGCTTCTAACTTGGTTATGCTCTCATCTTGAGTGCCTTCAATATCCAAATCATAATTTTGTCCCTCATCAATATTAAAAATAATAATCCCTTGCTGACGAGAGACTAATAGAGCATCAATTTGATATCCTCCTTGGGGAGTTCCAATAATAGGATAGCCGATATACAATGTTCCCTCTATATCTGTTCTTTCCTCAAAATATTTAGCTAATCTTTGAGAAGATACAGGTTTAGCTGAAGAACCGCGAATAACGTTAACCATAATTTTTACCTCGGGAGTTCTTTTAGCAGAATCATTAGATGCCTATTGATTCTTGAGGAGGGCAACAAAATTACTATAGCATTTTTTCAACCATCAAGTCATGTTATGCTCATCGGTTAATCCCCAGTTTTGACCTAAAGCTATAAATTATAGCTATTAAGTAGGGAGGCACAATTATTTGTAGGATGGGTTAGCGGTAGCGTAACATGAGTGGGCGTTGGGTTTCATGCTTCAACCCAACCTACGTTCTATAAATATAGATATTAACCTCTCACAATAAACCGCGATAGCGGATAAAAACGAGGATTACTGCCCAGGAACCTAAAGCTACTTTAACGGCGACTAAAATATTTAGTATCGGTAAAATGCCGCCACTAAATAGCGCACCTAATTCCCCGTGGGGTAACTCAAATCCTGAGAGAGTAATGGCGGCTAAAACAATAAAAACTAAGACGGAAATTTTCTCCCATGTTGCCGCTTGCCAACGGCGATAAATTGCTTGCATCCATTCGGGAGACGAGGTAATTGCTATTAAACCAATTGCTGTACCTCCGGCGACTCCGGCGGCAAAACCTCCCCCCGGACTTAAATGTCCGCGGATAGCTAATTCAATGCCCACTAAAGCGGTAATTGTTGCCCCTAAACGGGCTAAAATAATTGAAGGTTGGTCGGTAAATTGATGGATTTTACTGGCGGGTTTTTCGGTGGCTAAAAGAAAATTTGCCCCCATAATGGCAATGGTAAAAACAACCACTTCATAGATGGTATCGTAGAGACGATTACGAAAAATAACTACCGAAACCGCATTAGGAACACCACCGTCGCGCACCAGGGATTCAACAATTTCTAAGGATGATACAGAGGAAGCAGTATTCGGAATAATTACCATTTTGATAGCGAAGGCAATGGCGGCTAGAGTATAAATCCATTTCATTAGTGTTTCTCCTCTAATTTTGGGGTTTCAATACAGGTTAAAATCGTGTTTGCTGCCGTTAATTCATTTTTAAAAATATCGTAGAGATAGGGTAATCTAATTGTGGTTTCGTAGGGGATAGTTTCCGGGTTGTCTTGACGGATACAGACGGCATGAACATCTTTATCCATAAGTGCCTGTTGCAAAGCTTGTTTATCACTGTAGGCAACTAATTCTAACCGCATAAAACGTTTACTTAAAACCGTTTGTAGTTGAGTTTTTAACTGTTCTAAAACTGTATCGGTTTCCTCGGCAATTACTCCTAAACGCATCACTAAAGAGGAACGAATCGCCACCGCGTAGAGAGTTACGGCTAACATGGTTCCCATCAAAGCTTCGGTTAAAGATACATCTGCTGCCCCTAATAAAGCATAAACTAAGGCTGCTATTGCCCCTAAAACTCCGCGAATTACTAAAGCTTGGTAGGGATTAGATTGTAACATCACCATCGCCGCAGTTAAAGGCAAGAGGGCAACAATAACATAGAGATAACTTTCATTCATCTTTAATTTTACTCTCGATCGCTAGAAGTATAAGCTAAAACGTAGCCTAACATGGTGTTCCAAATTGCTAGGGAAATTATTGCCAATAATAATAAAGGCCAATTTTGGGGAACTTTCAAAAGTAGCCCGAAAATAATCGCCATCGAACCCAAGGTATCAGCGACAGATAGACCGTGTAATTTATATAGTACCGAGCGCTTGTCTAAAAGATGAGCCGTTCCCCAAAACCAGAAAAAAACTCCGATAGCTATGCAGATATAACTGAAAATGTCAATCATGATTCGTTCAATCGTTTAAGAATTTGTGCTAATAACATAAAGCCGGCATTACCGACACTGAGAATAATCACTGCTACTACTCCAATCATCCAATCATCCCGCAGAACTGACACCACTAGAATAATAATCGATGATTTACTAGAAGCACTGGCAAAGGCGGCCATTTTGTGCCAGATGTCATCATTTCTTGCCACTTCATAAAGGGGAATTAATAGGGCGACAATCATGGCAATGAGAACAATATTCATCCCTGGGAACTCCGTTTAATTACATGAACTTCATAACCCTCATTTTCCTTGTATTCGGTGACGATAGTTTTCGGGGTAAAGGTAATGAGAAATATATCCCAAAAAGCCAATCTGGGTGAACGTTTACCCGAAATTCTCTCTAAAATAATTTCTTCTTCCTTGTGGGGACGAAAGATAATTTCAAACGCTTCTTTATAAGCTTGGGGAATAGCCATAAAGACTTTAATTATTACCTTTAACCAATCGCCTAAAGTTTCGCTAGAGGCGAAATTACGGGGCAAAAGAAAAGCAATAGCCACCCCGATCATAATATTAGCAGGGGTAAAATTAGCGGTGAGCAAAAACCACATAGTTAAACGCAGAATTATATGTCCAATCATGCCAATACCATCCAAAATAATAGAACTAACATTATACTCATCATACCGACGATATTATCAAATTGTTCCCAAGCTCGTGATAATTTTAGGGATAACTTTTTGAAAACTACCAGATATAACCACCACCCGGCACCGATGACGGCTAAAGCTTTGATAAGATTGGGGAGATTATAAGCTTCCACATAGACGGCATTGGATAAAAATAGGGCGGCAAGGAGTAGAATTATTGCTATCCAGAAACCGATAGTTAGCTTCTGTTTACTTTCGCCACCCGCGTGGGGTAAAAAGATAAATTTAGCAAAGGAAATCGCCGTCCCCACAGCCACAAGATTGATCATAATCTCTTGCCAAGGGACTAAATTTTTCATCGTTAACGCTTTCGCCCCAAAACCGGATAATAAGGGGAATCCAGAGATAGAAAAACTAGCAACCACTAGGGCAATCCAGAGGGAATTAGGGATCGATTGTTGCTGTAATTCTTTAAAATTGCGACTGGGTAAAACTCCCGCTAACAGAAATAGGCAAGATTTAACTAAACCGTGGGTAAGGGTATAAAAACCACTGACTACCGGGGCGGCTAAAATAAAACCTAATTGGGAAATAGTATGGAAGGCTAACATCCGCTTGCTATCCTTTTCAAACACTGCGTAGGATACGCCAAAAATCGCCGTTAGCACCCCCAAAAGCCGAATTAGGGGATCCACGGAGGTTTCCGATTCCGAGTGTGTCATCGGTAGCCATAATCCCGAGACAAAGATTCCCCCTTTGACTAATAATCCCATGAAGATTAAAGCCAAGGCTTCGGGAGGTGCGCCCTTTAAACCAGCAAAAGCAAAGGAATTATTGGCTTTATAGACTAAAACTGCGCCAATAAGGTAAAATAACATCGCCACATTGCTGATAAACAGATAACGCAGGGCAACCCAGAGAGAGCGATCGCTGCGAGGATAGGCAATCACCAGAAAAGCGGCAATACTAATTACTTCTAAGGCAACGTAAACGCTAATAAAATCCTCACAGAGAAAGACAGAATTAATGCTGCCGTGGAGAATGATAGCTTGGGCGTAAAAAAAGGCGGTTTTGCTACTTTCCCAGTTATAAAAAATAACTGCCATCGTCACTAGGGCATTAGTGAGGATAAAATAGGCACTTAACTGATCGGCTACCAGTTTCACGCCATAATTATCCAGTAGGTTGAGGGTTATGGGGGAGGATTGGCTAAATAGAAGGAGAGAATAGGCGAGAGAGATAATAG
>SFBL01000169.1 GCA_007095785.1 Microcystis aeruginosa Ma_SC_T_19800800_S464 | reverse complement strand
GATTTAAATGTGTCTGGGATGATGGCTAATCACAAATTAGCTAAAGCCGTTCAGGATATGGGTTTTTACGAGTTCCGAAGACAACTTGATTATAAAACTCAGTTGTATGGTTCGGAATTAATCATAGCCGATAGGTGGTTTCCTAGCAGTAAAACCTGTTCCAATTGTGGGTACAAAAAAGAGTCTCTATCTTTAACTGAAAGAGTTTTTGAGTGTGAGCAATGCCATGTAGTTTGCGGTCGAGACTTGAACGCTAGTCTAAATCTAGCTTCTTTGGCGGTGAGTTCCACCGTGTCAGCTTGTAGAGTAGATAGTGCCGACACTACTACAGTGAAGCAGGAAGTTAACTTCAAATTTGCTCATGAGTAGATTTGAGTAAGTTTAACAGAACGGAACTGGTAGCCAAAGCCTCTATTGACACTCCCCGAAGCGCTCATGGGAGGGAGTGTCAACTCCACCAATCACCGCCGCCGCCACCCCCACCGCTACTGCCACCGCCGAAATCACCACCATCATAACCGCCACCACCATAACCACCACCATCATAACCGCAATAGTCGCTATTGCCGTTGCTGCCACCACTGCGGCCACCTCGACCATTGCCACCAACGGCACAACGAAAATAAACAAAATATAGAATTAACATCAAGGGAAAAGACACTCCCACCATCAGGATAGCCAAAACAAGATGAAGAATGGACATTGCGATTTGAGGCTTAAATTCAGTTTGTCGCAACCCATAAGCACTACGGAGAAACCCGCTCACAACTGTTACACCTGCTCGAATACCTTCTTCGTAGTTTCCCGTTTTGAAGCTAGGAATCATGTAGGTGTAGATAATATCCTTGACCTGAGCATCGGGTAAAAATCTTTGGACTCCATAGCCAGTCTCGATTTCTATCCGTCTATCCTTAAGGGAAACGAGGACTAAAACCCCGTTATCTTGCGATTTTTTGCCGATTTTCCAACGATTGAATAGGGCTGTGGCGTAGGCTTTGGGGGTAGGATAGGGTAAGGTATCGGGAACGGTGACAACAGCAATTTCTGCGCTGGTTTCTGCCTCTAATTTGGCTATATCATCGGAAATTTGCGTAATACCCGCCTGACTTAAAAGATTAGCTCGATCGCTCACCCATAATCCCCCTTGTGGATTTAGTTTCGGTATCTGTTCGATGGGAATAGCGTTGACTAAGGAGGGCAAAATAACAGGGGGAAGAGCGAACATTGTCACTAGAAAAATTCCTAGGGGCAAGGGGCGAATTTTAATCATTTTCCTGTCTCTCCATCGGTTTGTAGTCTTGTTTTAGCAATAATGCGGGTTTTCTTTAAATCTCCTTCGCTCAATTCTTCTCCCACCTGTAAACGGGTGGCATTAGTTTGGAGGACAGTGGCGGCATTTTTTTCTCCCAATTGTAGAGCGGTTTTGGCCGCAGTTTGTAACATGGTAGCAGCAGCCGCTCGATCGCCCTGTTTTAATTTTTCTTCAGCGATTTGGGTTTGACGATATTTGGCTAAAGTGAGAATTGATTTCTGAACTTGCTCGTCTAATTGGGATTGATAGAGAGCTTGGGAGGTGATATCAAGGCTAAAAGTCGCAGTTTCTAGTCCTTTTTGACCGGAAGCGGGATCATCGTAGCGAATCTTCACCTTAGCTATGGTGTGAGTACCGGGGGGAATTTGGTCAATATAGAGATTAAGGAGGAGAATTTTTTCTTCATCTATCATTAAATCACCCAAACGGGTGATGTAAAAATTGCCCTCTTGTTGTAGGCTCATTTCTATAGTTTCTGGAGCAACTTGGGCAATGGGTTTTAACTCCGCTAAATGAGTCCGCGCATCTAATTCTAATTGCAGGAAAGCGTTAGTTAACCGGACAGATTGCAGACGGTTAAACAGACGAGTAAATTCAATTAAAGCCTGTTCGGGTCTTTCGATATAGGATAAACTTCCGCCGGCGATATCGGCAATTTTTTCTAGGATATCTTGATTCCAATGATCGCCAAAACCGAAGGTATTTAAGGTGATACCGTACTCAGCCGCTACTTCAGCCAATTTTAAACAGCGTTGATTATCTCCGTGTTCATTTTCACCATCGGTAAGCAGAAAAATCTGAGACACATAACCTTTGCTGCCGCTGGAACTTTCTTGAATGCCTAATTTTATCCCTTCATCGATCGCCGTACCTCCTCCCGCTTGTAATTGTTTAATTTTTGAGCGAATTAAGGTCAGATCATCCTGTCGCGATTGGGAGGGAAGAATAACTTTGGCGCGATGATCGAAAGCTATCACCGAGAGACGATCGTTAACTCCGAGGGATTCTATTAAACTGAAGGCTGCTTTTTTGACCGTTTCTAGGGGTTTTCCCTGCATAGAACCGCTATGATCGAGAACTAAACAAAGATTAATCGGTAAATTTGTGTTGATCTGTTCACTGGTGGCGGCGATCGAGAGCATCAGTTGACGTTGACTGCTGCTTTGATTAGCATCGATATTACTGTCACTCAAGGCCGATTTTAGAGTTACCCGCATAAGAGTTTTTAATCGTGGTCGTTGATATTTATATTCTAATGATTAGACTTAGATTTGTGCTTATTTCCCGTCTGGCATCGAGTTAAACAAGTTGTAAAACTGGGTGCATCTCATTTTTGTCGATCTACGATGCTCGTTCTTGTTGGAAATTTTACCGTAGCTGGCCCTATTCTTTCGTGGAAGTCATGGCAAAATCTCTTTAACGCGAACTAAAGTTATTTACTTTTTTTGAGATGATAACAAATTGGAATCGATATTGATCAGGGGAAGGGAGCCTGAACCACTCATGACGACAGGAAAACGTCCATCCCACTTTTCGATTGCTCGTTGTTGTAAAATTTCTGCTGTTAGGTTTTGGCGCAATAGTTTTTGAGCTTCTGCCTGTCCCTTCGCGCGGTTGATTTCCGCTTTCGCTTCCTGTTCTGCTTGTTGTGCGCGAAAAGCAGCTTCTTCTGCCTTTTGTTCTGCTACTTGTTTGGCTTCAATCGCCGCGTTAAACTCTTCAGAAAAACCAAAATTAACGAGAGATACATCATTGATAATTATCCCATAACGTCTTAATCTTTCGGCGAGGGAAGTGTCAATTTCACGTTTGAGTTCTCCCCGCTCTTGCAAGATATTTTGTACGGGACGTTGTGCTGTTGCCGCTTTGACAATTTCCGATACTGCTGGGTTGATAATACCAGAGACAATCTCATTGATATCCCCAACTTGTTGATAAATCTGATTAACTTTGTCGGGGTCGATGTGCCAGTTGACGATAATAGTTGTTTCCACATCTTGCAAATCTTTGGAAGATCCTTTGGCCTTTACTTCCGTTGTTTGTACTCGAACGTTGAGGCGCTTGATCTTGGTGACAATCGGTATAACAGGATGAATTCCTTCATCGAGGATTTGTTTCTGCACTTTGCCAAAGTACATGACAACGCCGCGTTCGCCAGTATCAATAACGGCAAAAGGGCGCAGTACGGTAGTAATGGCTAATATTAAAATTCCCCCAGCCATTAATGGTATTATATTGCGATTGTAATTCATGACAACTCCTTAGATATTTGATCGGTTTTATCGTAGCACTGTTATTATAAGTAAGTAATCTCAATTAATTTTTAGATAGTGGGACAAGGGGACAAGCTTCTGGTTCTTTGTATTTTATATTTAATTGTAACCGGCTACTTAGTTGATGATAGTGGTGCGTTACTTCAATCATAGTCCATCACAGAATCACAGTCGATGATAGGTGGTGCGTTACGAGGGATTGTTACCCTCCAGTCACAGCAGCAATTTTGGCCGTCTAACGCACCCTACGTTTTACTTTTTGTTAACCACAAAGACAGGAAGTTAGGACTTTAACTAAGGGAGAGAAGGAGGGTGAGAGGAACCATTCAAGATAAAGCGGCGATCGCTTGTTCTAAAGCTAGGGAAATATGAGTCCAATGGGTTCCCCCCTGACAGAAAACGATATAGGGTTCCCGTAGGGGTCCATCGGCGGAGAATTCCGAGGTGCTACCATCGATAAACGTGCCACCAGCCATCACTACTTGGCTCTCATAGCCCGGCATTTGGGCAGGAATGGGATCCAAGTAGGAACCGATGGGAGAATAGGCTTGAATGGCTTTACAGAAGGCAATCAGCTTATCGGGGGAACCGAGTTTAATTGCTTGAATAATGTCGCGTCGAGGCACAAAAGGAGCGGGATTGACCGGATAACCCAACTTATCGCCCACATAGGCAATTAAATGACTGCCTTTCATCGCTTCTCCCACCATTTGCGGTGCTAGAAACAATCCCTGATAAAGAAGACGATTTTGGTCAAAAGTTGCCCCTCCCTCCCTACCGATCCCCGGTGCTGTCAGACGATAGCAGGCCATTTCCACTAATTCCGCTTTACCTGCTATGTATCCCCCGGCCGTGACGATTGTACCTCCGGGGTTTTTAATTAGAGAACCGGCCATTAGATCTGCCCCCACGTTGGTGGGTTCTTGGGTGTTGATAAATTCTCCATAGCAATTATCGACAAAACAGACCGTATTCGGGTTTTGTTGTTTAACTATACCGACAATTCTCTCGATTTCGTCAATAGACAAACTCGATCGCCAGGAATAACCGCAAGACCTTTGAATATGGACTAAACGGGTTTGGGGTTTAACTGCCGTTTCTAAAGCCAACCAATCGATCGCACCAGTAGAATCTAGCTCTAATTGGCGATAAATAACGCCAAAATCCTTTAAAGAGCCTTGACCACTGCCCCTAATTCCAATTACTTCCTCTAGGGTATCGTAGGGCGCACCGGCTACCGCTAACATCTCATCCCCCGGTCGGAGAACCCCATACAAGGCACAGGCGATCGCATGAGTTCCTGAAACAAATTGTACTCGCACCGCTGCCTTTTCAGCCCCCAGGGCTTGGGCGAACACTTGATCTAAAGTATCCCGTCCCAAGTCATCATGACCATAACCACTAACACTAGCAAAATGATGCACCCCGACGCGGTTTGCACGGAAAGCAGCGAGGACTTGACGGAGATTTTCCTTGACCTGTGCGTCAATTTCCGAAAAGATGGGGAGTAAGGCCTTTTCTGCCCTGTGGAGTAGAGAGGGGATATCCATCAAACAATAGACTGTGATATTTGTTACTATTTATTAAGCGTCAAAGTTCCCCCTGTGTCAAATCGAGACAGATAAGACAATGATGCTCTGTCTCCTGTTGTTTCCCTTTGGGTTATTCAATGACTGTTGCGACTTCCGAAAAACTTCCCATTGACTGGGTGACTCTCATCTACATGGCTTTTATCCACTTAGTGGCTCTTTTAGCCTTCTTACCAGCTAATTTTAGTTGGGGTGCTGTGGGAGTGACATTGATTCTCTATTGGATTACCGGGGGTTTAGGAATTACCCTCGGTTTTCATCGTTTGGTTTCCCATCGGAGCTTTAAGACTCCCAAATGGTTAGAATACTTTCTGGTTTTGTGCGGAACCCTCGCTTGTCAGGGGGGTGCGATCGCATGGATAGGCCTACATCGTATTCATCATAAATATTCTGATACTGCTCCCGATCCCCACGATTCTAATAAAGGTTTCTGGTGGAGTCACATGGGTTGGATGCTGCACGAAATTCCTGCCGACGAAGAAATCGCTCGTTTTACCCAAGATATCGCTGACGATCCTTTCTATAAATTCTGTCAAAATTATTTTGTTCCTATCCAAATTGTTTTAGGCTTAATTCTCTATGCTATGGGTGGTTGGCCGTTTGTAATTTGGGGAATTTTTGTTCGCTTGGTCTTAGTTTTCCACTCCACTTGGTTTGTCAATAGCGCCACCCACAAATTTGGTTATGTTAGCCATGAATCCCACGATAATTCTAAAAATTGTTGGTGGGTTGCCCTCTTAACTTTCGGTGAAGGTTGGCACAATAATCACCATGCCTATCAGTATTCGGCCCGTCATGGCCTACAATGGTGGGAGGTTGATCTGACTTGGATGACCATTCGTCTGCTGCAAATTCTGGGATTAGCTACTAATATTAAGTTACCTCCCACCACGGCAACGGCGACAGAAAGTTAGTTTTATCCAGTAGTTAAATAGATTATAAATCTAGCCGAACTTAAGCTTAAGTTCGGTTATTTTTTCTGCGACTTAACCCAAATCTAACAGCTTTTCCCACGGCACAACTGAGGAATATAGGTAATGCCAATCCTCCCCCAAATAAAAGAGTTAAGGACAGAATCCCCATCATGATTGATCCCCCTACCGAACTGATCCCAAGAGCGAAGAATAGCCAACCAAAAATGTAAACACACAGGGGAAATAAGAGGCAAAAAACCAGACCCCCCGCTAGACAGCCTAATCCATCGGCCTTTCTATTCGATTTCTTCCCTGTCACTATCTCGATCGCTGACTTTTTCTAAGCCCTAACACAAAAAAGTCAAACTAGCAACTTTTTTAACAAATATTTAATATTTACTCTGATGTGCCAGAAAGACCCCAGAGAACGTATATTTAAAGCTAATCCCCAAATTATATTAAGTTTCTAATGAAAAAAATCTCGATTTTAGGCTCTACTGGCTCGATCGGTACTCAAACTCTCGATATTGTCAGCGATCATCCCGATAAGTTTCAAGTGGTGGGATTAGCCACGGGTAATAATATTCAACTACTATCGGAGCAAATTCGGCAATTTCGCCCGCAAATCGTGGCGATTAATAACGAAAGTCAACTAGAAGACCTGAAAAGCCTAATTTCCGATCTTGACTATACCCCGATTATCTTAGCAGGAAAGGAAGGAGTAATCGAAGTAGCCCGTTATGGCGATTCCGAAAGCGTCGTCACGGGAATTGTCGGTTGTGCGGGATTGCTGCCCACGATTGCCGCTATTACTGCTGGTAAAGATATCGCCCTCGCTAATAAAGAAACCCTGATTGCTGGCGGTCCGGTGGTGCTGCCTTTAGTGGAAAAACACCGAGTTAAATTATTACCCGCCGATTCGGAACATTCAGCTATTTTTCAATGTTTACAGGGAGTTACCCTGGGGGGATTAAAAAAGATTATTCTCACCGCTTCTGGGGGTGCTTTTCGCGATTTACCGGTGGAAAAATTGCCGCAAGTAACCGTAGCTGATGCCCTCAAACATCCTAACTGGTCGATGGGCAGAAAAATCACTATCGATTCGGCTACTTTAATGAATAAAGGCCTAGAAGTTATCGAAGCTCATTATCTATTTGGTGTAGATTATAATGCGATCGATATTGTTATTCATCCCCAAAGTATTATTCACTCTTTAATTGAGTTACAGGATACCTCGGTTTTAGCCCAATTAGGCTGGCCTGATATGCGTTTACCCCTGTTATATGCCTTGTCTTGGCCTGAAAGAATTTATACCGATTGGGAACCTTTAAATTTAGTTAAAGCTGGCAGTTTAACTTTCAAAGAACCCGATCATCAAAAATATCCCTGTATGGGATTAGCTTATGCAGCCGGCCGTGCGGGTGGGGCAATGCCAGCAGTATTAAATGCGGCCAATGAACAAGCAGTAGCATTATTTTTAGAAGAAAAGATTAGCTTCTTAGATATTCCCCGGGTGATTGAAAAAGTCTGCGATCACTTTACAATTCATAACAGTTCTACCCCTAGCCTAGATGACATTTTAGCCGCCGATAATTGGGCGCGTCAAGAGGTATCTAACTGTCTGATTGCCAATCTGGTCTAGATAGTCTAGAACCTGTAGGGATGTTAACTATAATGTCTCTACAGGTATAGGATAGAAAAATCACTAACTTGGGCTATTTTTTCTAGTTAAAATCTACTAAGTTGGGATTTTTAAGGGGAAACTTTCTCCTAAAATCGGGTGTTACTTTCGGTTTTATCACTCAATCCAAGCTTTTGGGGGGTTCTACCCCCCGCACATTAGCTTTTCGGTGGGATGCTTACAGGCAGCTGCTGATATATCTGTGATAATTTAAGAGTCACTGATAATTGCTGGTTGTCGGTATCTCTGCAAATGTGAGATGCAGCCTGTGAGATGCACAAGGATTAAATTGCCTAAAATCTGTAAATAGACCATTTAATTGATTATTATTGACTCTTTATTCTCCTCACTACCGACTCCTAACCCTAACAACAATTTTTGATTTTTACCAGAGGTATAATGACCCTGAAACTTTCTCAAAAATAAGATAAGATAAACAAGATAGCGGTTATTACGTTTAATTTTCTATGGTTACAACTTCTCTATCCCTCCCCGAAATCGCCAGAGAAACCCGTCAAGCGAGTCGTCAACTGGCTATCCTGACTAACGAAGAAAGGAATGAAGCTTTAGAGGCTATTGCTGAGGCTTTGACTGCTAATGCTGATAAGATATTAGAAGCTAATATCGCCGATGTTCAAACAGCCAAGGCGATGCAATTATCCCCGGCTTTATGTGCGCGTTTAGAGTTAAGTTCTGGCAAATTAAAAGCGGCCATTGCTGGGGTGCGAGATCTGGCTAAATTAGCAGATCCTTTAGCTACTATACAAATTAATCGAGAATTAGATCAAGGTTTAATTCTGCGGAGAATAACCTGTCCTTTAGGGGTTTTAGGGGTTATTTTTGAAGCTCGTCCCGATGCTTTAATTCAAATTACCAGTTTAGCGATAAAATCCGGCAATGGCGTTATTTTAAAAGGGGGGAAAGAGGCACTCCGTTCTTGTCAAGCTTTAGTAACAATTATTCATCAGGCATTGAGTGAAACTAAAGTTAATTCGTCGGCGGTGCAATTGTTAACAACAAGAGAAGAAATTCAGGAACTCTTAAAACTTGATCAATACATCGATTTAATAATTCCTAGAGGTTCTAACGAATTTGTGCGTTATATCCAAAATAATACCCGCATTCCCGTCCTCGGCCATGCCGATGGTATCTGTCATCTCTACATCGACAAAGAAGCCGATTTAAGCAAAGCAATTAGGATTACCGTCGATAGCAAAACCCAATATCCTGCCGCTTGTAATACCATTGAAACTTTATTAGTTCATCAAGACATCGCTAGACAATTTTTACCCGCAGTGGCCGAGGCATTAGAGGAAAAAAAGGTTAAATTATTGGGAGATGAAGCAACTCGTCAGATTATTAACGTACCATCGACCACAGAAGAAGACTGGCAAACCGAATATAGTGATTTAATCCTGTCAATTAAAATTGTCGATAGTCTAGAATCAGCGATCGAACATATTAATTATTACGGTTCTCGACACACGGAAGCCATTGTCAGCGAAAATCTTAACACGGCCAAAACCTTTAGCGATCGAGTCGATGCCGCCGGAGTTTTTCATAATTGTTCCACGCGATTTGCCGATGGTTTCCGTTACGGTTTCGGGGCCGAAGTGGGTATCAGTACCCAAAAAATGCCTCCCCGCGGTCCGGTGGGATTAGAGGGATTAGTGACCTACAAATATCAATTAGTGGGAGATGGTCATGTTGTAGCCGATTATTCCGGGGAAAATGCCCAATCTTTCACTCATAAGGATTTATAGTCGAGAAAAAAGCCGATGTTTACAGGATTAATTCAAGCCTTGGGAAAAATTCGGGTCGTGGATACCGATAGACTCTATTTGTCTGTATCCTCTGATACAATTTTCCAAGATTTAATGATTGGTGATAGTGTGGCTGTGGATGGGGTTTGTTTGACAGTTGAGGAAATTCTCCCAGAGGGTTTTGTGGCCACCGCTTCCCCGGAAACCCTACAGCGCACTACTTTGGGACGAAGGATTAAAACAGAAACCAACGTTAACCTAGAAACCTCTCTGCGGGTGGGTAGTAAAATCGGCGGTCATTTTGTCACCGGTCATGTGGACGGAATTGGCTGTTTAGTCGAATCGATAATCGTGGCTAATTCGTGGGAAATGACCTTTGCTGCCCCTAGTTCCCTAGAAGAGCAGTGGAATAACTACATAGCTCGTTATATCGTCGGTAAGGGCAGTATAGCTGTTAATGGCATCAGTTTAACCGTGGCCGATTGCGACACCTACGGCAGCTGGTTTAAAGTGGCAGTCATCCCCCACACCTACACCGAAACCAATCTTTCCCATTTAAAATTAGGCGATTGGGTGAATCTAGAAGGGGATATTTTAGGCAAATATGTGGAAAAATTGCTAGGAATGCGTTCTTATCACCCTCCTACCGAGATTAGCCTAGAATTTCTGGCTGAACATGGTTATTAGTTTTCCAGAAAAAGCCTTTTCAACTAGAAAATCAATCTGGCACGACTCGTCATATAAATTTATTGGCAATTTATCGATTAATTTTAATTTTAAAATTGCCAACCTTCTCGCTCCATTAAACCCTGAACATTGGTACAATCGATAGAAAAGTGTTGACAGACTGTGGGGATTTTGGGAGCATTAGGCTTCAAGGCTTCTTCGGTAATTACGCAACCGTCTTTTATCTTAGCAGCGGCAATAATAAATGGGTCTGCCACTGGTTTTCCTTGTAATCTTGCTTTTTCACTCACTAAATCCTTAAAGTTTCTGATAGAAAAAATTTCGGCAATAAATAAAGTTTCCTGAGCAGTGGGTGGTAAAAATATTTGTTTATTGAAGTCTATCCAATCTAAAACAAATTGTTTATTATTGCCATATTCTACTTCTTTAAGCACTTCGCGTACTGATTTTAGCCTACCTTCTGACACAAGCAAATCGATTTTTTGCCAAACGGTGGGAAAATGGGAAAATAGTTTCCTAAAACCTTAAAACTACTTGTGTCAAAAATGTAAACCATCAAAACAGTCCTTTCTTTAATAAATATTTTTCAAGTTCTTCCACCATAGCAACTTTTTTAATGTTTAGATAATCGGCAACGCGCTCGATATCGTATTGGCCTTGATAGTATTTATTGAACACAAGTTTTAGGTAATTTTCTCCCAAATATGTCGCCTGATTAGCATAGTAAGCACCTCCAGATTTTTTATTTTTGTCCTGACTTTTTCCCACCTGCTCACTGTACCACTCCCTTACTTTAAGAGTATATTCTTTCTGGGAGATTAAGTTATTATCTAATAGTTTTCGTAAAACTACTTCTCGACTAACCTTATAATCACTGGAAATTTTCGAGATAATTTTATCGTTAACTATTGTTTCTCTGATTATCTCAGAAAAAACATGATTAGGAAGCAGAAACTCCGCAGCAAATTTATTACAAAATATCTCGATATATTTATTTTCTCCTTGCAAACTATTAATATATCTATCGTTAGACTTAGTAATTCCATTAGTCTGCAAAAGAATATGTGCTAATTCATGAAAAATGGTAAATATTTGTCTAGCTTTTTCAGTGCTATTATTAAGATAGATGATCGGAAATTCAATATCTATCAAGCAAAATCCCGAAATTTCTCGCTGCTTAAAAGAACGCTTAAAAATAAAAATACCGGCTTCTTCCACGGCACTCCGCCATTTTTTTAAGGCAGTTTCCTGATCATTCCAGGTCAGTTGTTCTTCTAGAGTAACGTTTAAATAATTTCTGATCTGTTCGGCTAATTTCCTTAAATCATCACTAGAACTAACCGAAATATCCTGAAAGATTTTCTTGGTACTAGGATTAATACCATTATTAATTTCCTGTAGCGACAATTGCATCGCTTTTGCTTGTCGTAAAGCATAGATAGTATCGGCGGCCAGGTTTTCGATTTCAAAGTCTGGCAAAGTTCTAAATTCTTGTTTTTCCTCCGCTTCTAGGGGAGGTTCTGGGAAAAAGAATAAAGCGAGGGGACGTTTATATATTCCTGCTAACTTTTCCAATTGACTATAAGTAGGAAAGTCCTCTCCTGACTCCCATTTTTCGATAACAGAAACATCTTTTTTAAACTTGACCGCCACAGACTCAAGAGAATATCTTGCCCTTTCTCTTGCCCATTGGATTATCTTGGGATTAACGCCTGTCAGTTTCTCGCCCATCGGCTTATCTTATCATCACGAGATAGAGATTTCTAGCTTAATTTAGATCATACAGTAGTTTTATTGTACTAAATAATTACCCAAAATAGAGACAATGTACCGATTTCTGGATAGGTCAGCGAGTAATTGATAACTTTTTCCTATATAAAAAACCGGTGAAAAGCTTGACATTAGCCAAAATCCCCAGACAATGTTAAGTTAAATTAACCAATAGCCTAGGCTTGTATTCAAGGAAAACCCCTTATGGTAGCAACACCAGTTCAACAGAAATACGACATTAAAGATATTAGTTTAGCCCCCATCGGCAAACAGCGCATCGAATGGGCTGGTCGGGAAATGCCCGTTTTGCGTCAATTAGCCGAACGTTACGCCATTGAAAAACCCTTTGCTGGACTGCGTTTAGTCGCTTGCTGTCACGTTACCACCGAAACCGCCAATTTGGCAATCGCACTCAAAGCCGGTGGCGCTGATGCGTTATTAATTGCTAGTAATCCCCTTTCCACCCAGGATGATGTGGCCGCTTGTTTAGTCGCTGATTACGGCATCCCCGTTTATGCAATCAAAGGGGAAGATAACGACACCTATCACCGTCACGTTCAAATCGCCCTCGATCATAAACCCCAGATTATCATCGATGATGGTTGTGATGTGGTGGCTACTCTAGTTAAAGAAAGAAGTCACCAATTACCCGACATTATCGGTACTACCGAAGAAACTACCACCGGTATCGTCCGTTTGCAAGCCATGCTCAAAGCCGGGGTGTTATCCTTCCCCGCAATGAACGTTAACGACGCAGAAACCAAGCATTTCTTTGATAATCGCTACGGTACAGGTCAATCTACCCTTGATGGTATCATTCGCGCCACCAATATCCTCCTTGCCGGTAAAACCGTGGTTGTGGCTGGTTATGGTTGGTGTGGTAAAGGTGTGGCTATGCGGGCCAAAGGTTTAGGCTCTAATGTAATTGTCACCGAAATTAACGCCGTGCGTGCCATTGAAGCAGCGATGGACGGTTTCCGGGTTATGCCCATGGATGAAGCCGCTAAAGAAGGCGATATCTTCATCACCGTTACCGGTAACAAGCACGTTATCCGGGCCGAACATTTTGACCTGATGAAAGATGGGGCGATTGTTTCCAACTCCGGTCACTTTGATATTGAAATTGACCTACAAGCTTTAGGCGCAAAAGCCGATAATGTTAAGGAAGTTCGCAACTTTACCCAACAATATAGACTAAAAAGCGGTAAATCCGTCGTTGTTATCGGTGAAGGTCGCCTAGTTAACCTGGCAGCCGCCGAAGGTCATCCTAGCGCCGTTATGGATATGAGTTTCGCTAACCAGGCGATCGGTGTAGAATACTTGGTTAAAAATCAAGGTAAATTGGCCCCTGGCATCTACTCAATTCCCTACGAATTAGACCAAGAAATCGCCCGCTTGAAACTGCAAGCTATGGGGATTGAAATCGATACCCTCACCGAAGCCCAATTAGAATATATCAACTCCTGGACTTCCGGAACCTAATATCAGTTATCAGTTATCAGTTATCAGGAGTCAGGAGTCAGGAGTCAGGAGATTGCTTTTATTTATTCTTACCACTCCCTCACTCCCCAACTCCTTTTTTTTACTTGAAAACTGTTTTCTAAATCCTAAAAAATTATGACTGAATGGATTACAAATACAATGACTTCTATGGGCTATTTAGGCATAGCCCTATTAATGTTTTTAGAGAATCTTTTTCCTCCCATTCCCTCGGAATTAATTATGCCCCTAGCCGGTTTTACCGTCCATGAGGGACAAATGGAATTTATTCCGGCAGTGGTAGCGGGGATTGTCGGAACCGTAGTCGGAGCGCTACCTTGGTATTATCTCGGTCGGGTTGTGGATGAGGAAAAAATCGAAAAACTAGCCGATAAATACGGCAAATGGATTACCGTTTCCGCTAAGGATATTCAAAAAGCTAATCAATGGTTTAATCGTCACGGTAGTAAAGCAGTTTTACTCTGTCGTTTGGTCCCCGGAGTACGAACTTTGATTTCCCTACCCGCCGGTATGAATCACATGGCGATGATTCCTTTTTTAGTTTACTCCACCATCGGCACGACCCTCTGGGTCGTTTTTTTAACGGCAGCAGGTTACTTTTTAGGGAAAAATTACCCCCTTGTGGAAGAATATCTGGCTCCTGTCTCAAAAATCGCCCTACTTGTCCTAGTTATCTGGTTTATCCTCTGGATTATCCGCAAACGTAATCGCCGGTACGAGTAGGTGTTGATGAGAGGTGGTGCGTTACGACGGATTGTCACCTTCCAGTCAAAGCAGCAATTTTTGCAGTCTAACGCACCCTACGTTTTACTACTGGCCCCTGACTCCTAATCAACCACGACAATTTCTGATTTTTACCAGAGGTCTAGTGATTGGCCCGACTCTATTTGAACCTAATTCTCGCTGGAGAAGCCCAAATCTTGGGTCTCTAGATATCGATTAGCCAATGACTAGGAAAATCCTCGTCTCTAGGGCTTGAAAAACTTGTAGGGCTTCTATTTTCGGGTTAATCAAGGAAAATTCCCTCAACAGCACTTCGCTTAAACTATAGCGTTTTTCAGTCTGCTGAGGTATAAAAGTTATGGGTTTTAGGCAAGGGGCAAGAGGCAAAAGGGAAGAAAAATAGGTGTACCTCACTAGCTTAGGAAAGGCTATATATTGGGACTAGGTGTATTAGAGTATATGTACTTGAGTCTATACTCTTTTGGGCTTAATCGAGTCCGCCTTAAGACTTGGTAGATTATTTTAACGCAATTTTATGTTGCGGTTAATGTTAGGCTTTTGCTGCCGAAAAACTTTGCTGAGATTTTCCCCGATAATGCTAGGAATATTCAACCATTAAACTGGCGATCAATCCTGCATTCCTAAAACTGTAAATTTGACAAAAACTGATAACTGACTACTGTTTTCGATTAAGCCACCAAGATAAAATCATTAGCTGTTAGGCTAGGATTACCAGTTAAAACCGCAAAATTAGCACCGGTTCCCAAACCCGCTACGCTACCATTTTGGTTATAGAATAGATGACCAGTGCCACTGCTATAAACAATAAAAGCATTACTAGCGGCAACTAAACTATTATTAGCAACGACGGCGAAATTACTAGCCTGACTAAAACCGTTACCAACCCCACTGGTTAAAGCGGCAAAAGTGGTTTTACTCAGAACTATTTTATCTTGATTAAGCACGAAATCGCTGATCGTATCTACCCCAAAATCGCTGGCAACAAAAGCACGAGTAGAGCGATATTCAATTTGATCAATTCCTGCTCCACCCGTGAGAGTATCATTACCCGTATTACCTGCGAGAGTGTCATTTCCTAAGTCACCATTGAGAATATTATTGCCACTATTACCCGTGATGCGATTATTACCTGCGTTACCAGTGCCGTTAATATTGCCTGTTCCTGTTAAATCTAGGTTTTCAATATTAGTGCTGGTTGCAATACTATAGGTGACGGAAGATTGGATAGTATCAGTGCCTTGGGTGGCTAATTCGGTAATTGTGTCCGTGGTAGTATCCACCACATATATATCATTACCTAAACCCCCAATTAAAGTATCGTTACCTAAACCTCCATTGAGAATATTATTACCACTATTACCCG
>SFBL01000168.1 GCA_007095785.1 Microcystis aeruginosa Ma_SC_T_19800800_S464 | reverse complement strand
ACCTGTCTATCTCCAGCGTTGGATAATAATTATCTGTCAAAAAATAATGCTTCTACACAAGTTCTCTATTTAAATAAGAGAATTTTATCTGATTTTTTTTCAAAATGAGAATTGCTGTCATCAGGTACTGTCTGATCATTAACAAAAACAAATCAGACCCAAAAATGAGCCGCCCACATCTTAGACATAGGCCAATTCAGACTTGAATTTGCCAAATTAAGGTTATATCTGGACTTCCCCCGTATAAACATACTAGCTATGGCTAAAAGTCTTACAGAGCCTGAGTTAAAGCAATATAATACTAATGGACTACTGGAGACAAAATCCTGAAGTCCTTACGCAGATAGGGTTTGAGGCAAAAATTTTCAAATTTGACCTTTCGACCATTATAGCTTGTTTCGGGGCAGAAAACCATCAAAAACATGGCTACAGAGGGAATCGCTGACTCTAGAGATTAATGACACCATCTGTTACAATAAGGTTAGCGATCACTATACAGCCAACTCTAGGTCATCGCTCTACTCCAGATACAGTCAACGGTACAGCCATTTTCAAGGGAAAATGTACCCAGTAGCGGCTTGTCAACTTTTTCTGAGAAGCCCCATGCAGTAAGGGTTTTGTTGATTTTTTAGTATTTCTGTATGGGGGAAGTCCAGTTATATCTAGGCTACACATTAATCTTGCCCCAGTGTGTCCTAACACGAGCAAAATCGGGTGACAACTGCAATGCTCGATTTCTGGAGAAAAACAGAAAGGATGGGCAAGTAACCCATCCTTAACTTATCATTGACTAATAAATTATCGTTTCCAAGTGACTTTTGGTAGGATATGATTCATATCTACCCGATTTTTATACTTGGTGGCGAAGTTTAAGAGGGAATCGAGGAGAGAATCGGAGAGATAGTGAGGTTGTAGGCCTAGATCGAGTAATTTCGTGTTTTTAGCGTTAAAATAATGTTCCTCTAACTCGATGCGCGGGTTGTCAAGATTGTTAATCTCCACATTTAACCCTAACGCAGAACCAGCTTTTTTAACCATCAGTGCCAAGTCACCGACGCTAAACAGTTCGGTAAATTGGTTAAAGACGCGGAATTCCCCCGATTGAGCGGGATGTGCGATCGCTAATTCCAAACAACGCACGGTATCGCGGATATCTAAAAATCCTCGCGTTTGACCACCTTTACCGTACACTGTTAGGGGATGACCGATCGCTGCTTGAATACAAAAACGGTTTAAAGCAGTACCAAAAACCCCATCGTAATCGAGACGGTTAATTAACATCTCATCCATTCCCGTTTCTTCGGTGAGGACTCCATAAACCACCCCTTGATTGAGATCTGTGGCTTTTAAACCCCACATCCGACAGGCAAAATGGATATTATGGCTATCGTGGACTTTGCTGAGATGGTACATACTGCCTGGCTGTTTGGGATAGGGTAAAGTATCCTTACGACCGTTATGTTCGATCGTGATGTAGCCTTCTTCAATATCTATATTCGGTGTGCCATACTCACCCATGGTTCCCAGTTTCACTAGGTGCGCTTCGGGAAATTCCTCTTTCATCGCGTAGAGGATGTTTAAATTGCCAACCACGTTGTTAACTTGGGTTAAAACTGCGTGTTCGCGATCGATCATGGAGAAGGGTGCAGATCTCTGTTCTCCGAAGTGAACAATCGCATCCGGTTGAAACTGTCGCAGGGATTGAATCAGAAAGTCGTAGTCATTAATATCCCCGACAAAAAGATCGATCGATTTTCCCGTTAGATCTTGCCAGCGTTGAATACGATGAGATATGGGTGCGATCGGTGTTAAGGTATCGCAGCCTAATTGTAAGTCCCAATAGCGACGAACTAAACTATCAAGTATGCCTACTTCGTAACCTCTATTTGATAGATGGAGTGCCGTTGCCCAACCACAATAGCCGTCTCCGCCAATAACCAAAACTCTCATACAATATCTGTAAAGTTTATATACTCGTCTTTGGTAACTCTAGCAGTTTTGTGTCACGCTTTACCAGCTTAATCCCCGTGAACATAGCGGGGTGATGGGGTGTGGGGTTTTTCAGTGATCAGTAAACAGTAACCAGTTATCAGTGGGGGGAATGGGAAATTATAAATTATGAATTATAAATTATGAATTGGGGAGAGGGGAGTGGGGAGAAGGGAGAGGGGAGAATCAATAAAGGCAGTCTATTGACAACTGCTCACTGCTCACTGATAACTGCTCACTGATAACTGATAACTGATAACTGATGAGGGTGTTCTGGAAAACTTGACAAGGGAACGGATTATAGGGAAACTCAGCTTGTTAGTCAAGGTACTAGCGCAAATCTCAATTTCTTTTTTACTTTTTACTTTATTACTTAATCCTATGCGTTGGCAAGCTCGGCAAAAATCTTCGTTTCCTTCCCTTCCCCTATACGGATTTTTGGCATTTATCGTCGTTTGTCTGATTATTTGGGCAAGTTCTCTCTATCCTCGTTCTAATGCTCTGGTGGGGGGTGATTCTCTCCCCGCACCTTTTAGGGAGTTTCAACCGGAATGCGCGGATTATGTCCTAGAAAATAGTTCTTTTAAGGATATATCGAGAATTTTTGATTGTAAAACCTATAAAAACATCTCCGATCGAGTGATTCTTCCCCTATCTCTCCAAAAAAACGATATTAGTCTCGATAATTGGCAAAATAACTCGGCAACAGCGATCGAATTAGCACCCTGGCCAGAAATTCATCCCCGCGCTCAAGGGACAAAAGTACCGATTTTAATGTACCACGACATTTTACCAAAAAAAGAGGTATTTTTTGATGTTACTCCCGCCGAATTAGAGGCACATTTCCAATTTTTGCAGGAAATCGGGGCAACTCCGATCAGCATCGATTGGTTAATTTCCCATCTGCGGACAGGTATCCCCCTTCCCGCTAAACCGGTTTTATTGACTTTTGATGATGGTTATGGGGGACATTACCAGTATGTCTATCCTTTATTGAGAAAATATAACTATCCTGCCGTTTTCTCGATTTATATCAATAAAATGACTCAAAAAACTGGTAGAACCAGTGTCACTTGGCAACAACTCCTGGAAATGGCCGCCGATCCTCTAGTACAGATTGTCTCCCATAGCGTCAGTCATCCCCGGGATTTAAGATTATTGTCCGATGCAGATTTAGAGCAAGAAGTCAAGCAATCGAAACAAATCTTAGAAAAAGAATTGGGTATTCCGATTAATTATTTCACCTATCCAGAAGGAAAGGCAGATGATCGAGTGAAGGAATTCGTCAAAAAAGCGGGTTATCGGGCTGCTTTATCGATGAATGACCTCGATGAGCATTTTGCTGGACAATCCCCCGATTTACTCACGATTGGACGCTTTGGGCAATCGCGCACGCGAGAAGTTGTACCGCAAGCTTGGGGGGGTGATCCCTTACCCCGTAGGGATGGGGGTTTTAACTTTGCCACCACCATCCAAAAACGGCAAGTGGAATTTCCAACTAATACACTTGTTCTGATTAGTGGCGGTATTCCCAAAACCATTCATGCGGATAGTCGCTATCAAGTGGAGGAAATTATCGCCAGTACAGAAGCGATCGCGGCTGTAGATGGCGGTTTTTTCTCTCTCAAGGAATTGGACTCAAATCAGATGATCGGGCCAGTTTTAAGCCAAAATGGGGGCTTTATCCCCGGATATGAGGGAGAAATCGACAAGTTAGAGGGTCGTCCTTTAGTAATCATTACCGATCAATGGGTGCGTTATCTTCCCTTTGATCCTGCCCGTCATAATACCCTAGAAGGAATCGCAGCGGAGGCTAGAAATGATCTCAAGGTTACGGATGCTTTTGTTGCGGCCGCTTGGTTAGTCAAAGATGGACAACCACAACCGCGAGAGTCCTTTGGTACACTTTACGGTTTTGATGCCCTGCGTCATCGGGCTTTTTGGGGGATTAATCAGGCAGGACAGCCAGTTATCGGGGTTTCCAGAGAGCCGATCGATTCCATGGCTTTGGGAGAATTATTAGTACAGGCAGGTTTTCGGGACGCAGTGATGTTGGATTCGGGAGCAAGCACCTCCCTCGCTTATCAAGGTCAATCGCAAGTGCATTATACTCCCCGTCCCGTTCCCCACGTTGTCGCTTTATTTCCCCCCACAGAAACCTATATTGTTCCCATTAGTCATGTGGGGATTCCCTGCGTAATTTTCGCCGATTCCTGTCCTGCGGGGAGTTAGGGGACAAAAACTTATTAACCAGAAAACGGCTGAAGCGGCGGTTTGGGTGATTCCAGTCACACCCATCTCCTTTTTGATTAGTTAAAATTACCCATAAGGAGATTTTGGAAACCTCATGACAGCATTATACCATTTTTCAAAAGTAATGGCAGAGATGGTTAATTGCCCTCACCCCCAACCCCTCTCCCAGAAAGGGAGAGGGGAGTAAGATACCTGCTACGAATAAAGAAAAATGGTATTAGATAAATACACCAAAGGCTTGCTTGCGATCATTCTGACAGTGATTGTCGGAAATGCTATCTACGAATTTATTATCGATGAAATTGTTTGTGCCAGGAACCAACAGCTTCAGGAGAATTTGTGCGAACTTAATAAAAGCTCACAAATGCTCGATAAGTTACAGGGAAAAACCCTAACCGAAAACCCAGAAGCGCGCCATGCTTGTTGGTGCGCTTCCCGTACTTAAATAAATGCCATACACTAGCAAACTCATAGATGGTCAAGGATTCCCAGAAAAGAAAGAGTGCCACGATGCCGTAGCTATCGCCCCTCCTAAAAGAATTATTAACGTCCAGACCTGATTTTTCTGGGTTCCCTCAACCTTTTCGAGCCTTCTATCCATCCCATCGACTTTCTCAGTCAGTTTAGCTTGTCCCACCTCTAACTTAGTTAGCCGTTCGTCAATTTTGTCGATTTTGTGGCTAACTTCCTTAATACTGTCTTTGATTTCCTTGAGAACAGCTTCTAGGGAATAGGTAACGGTTTCGTTAGACATTTTGGTAAAATCCTTTTGACACTTCCCGCTCTAAAAAGACGGGGATTCTTGGTTCACAGAGATTACTTGCTTAGACAGAATTGCTTCTGAAGTTGACAACCCATAAATTAAAAGTCGCCCGACCCTACACTAAAGGGCGGGGCTTTAACCCAAAATTTTTGGTAAAGCTCCATCTAAATAGGCTTCTCGCTGGGCTTCTTGGCTAATATCTTCGATTTCCTCCTCCGTTTTACCCATAAATCGCAAAACATCCTCCACTAAAATTGGAATAGCGGAACCATGGGGATCCTTCCATTCTGGCAGATCGTGAGTCCATTCGGCTACATGAAAGGGATCGAGATGGCCAAAAGTGTTGTAAACCTGTTTAAGAATCATTTCTTCCTGTTCACAGAGTTCTTCATTGCCGGGATATTGCAGCAGGTCAACATAATTAGAATCCCGAGGAGAAATATATTTCGACCACAGGGGTAAGGCAGAGTCCACGGGTTGTCCTTTAATCAAATCATAAACACCCCTGAGAACCGGTCCATAATCCATTGATACATATCTATCCCCAGTAATTGGTTGATCCATGGTTTTTAAAGCAAGACGGTCAGCTATATAGAGCATTTTCAGCAACCCTAAATACTTCATCGGTTTGCCGTGTAGCTTTAAGAGTATAGCAGTGGCTTCCACTGCTTTCTCTGGATGAAACCGAAATTTGATTGTCATAACTACTATAAATTCACTGCTTTTTTATGACACTTTTATTACACTTTTATTATAGTTATTATGGCTCTTCGTTTTAATTGATTAGTTCGCTCTAGATCGAAAACAGTTGACAAAAATCGCAGCAATGTCTGTCTCTATAAGGGTTTCATTCCTTATAACCCCGTCGATTGCATAAGACAAACCGAAGAACCGTTATTATTCTACATCGGCCACATTTAAGATTTTGTCCCAGTGGTTGAGGCTTCTAGCCTGATTTCTAAAAGATGCTGCCATCGGCTGCTATAGGTATGATCGAGTTAAACCTGAGCATCAAGATTCTACATGGAGATCGAACGTCTTAACGCCCTTTCCGATAATTATATTTTTCTCCTCTATGATCGCGCACAAAAAATTGCGGCTGTGGTGGATCCAGCCGAACCTGAACCCGTTTTCAGGCGATTAGAGGCTTTACAGGTGGATTTAGTCGCTATTTTCAATACCCATCACCACGGCGACCATGTGGGGGCTAATCAGGCTTTAATTAATCGTTATCCCCATCTTTGTGTTTATGGGGGAAAGGAGGATCGCGGTCGCATTCCGGGGCAGCAGGTTTTTTTAGAGGAGGGGGATAGGGTGGAATTTGCTGGTCGCAGGGCCGAGGTTTTCTTCGTCCCCGGCCACACTCGCGCTCATATTGCCTACTATTTTCCCCCGGTTAACCCCGGAGATTACGGCGAGTTATTCTGTGGTGATACCCTGTTTTCCGGGGGTTGTGGTCGTTTATTTGAGGGAACCCCGGGGCAAATGGTGGCTTCTTTAACTAAATTGCGATCGCTTCCTGACCAGACCAGGGTTTGGTGCGCTCACGAATATACGTTAAATAATTTAAAGTTTGCCTTGACAGTTGACCCTAATAATGCTGCTCTGCAGCAGCGTTATCGGGAAGTGGAGAAAAATCGCGCTCAAGATCTTCCCACGATTCCAGCAATTTTGGGGACGGAAAAGCTGACTAATCCTTTTTTGCGTTGGGATAGTCCCGCTTTGGCCATGACCATGGATAGCAACGAACCAGTACAAGTGTTTGCGCGGCTGCGGGGGAAAAAAGATAATTTTTAGGAGGTAGGTGTTAAAAACTGTCAAATCCCCCCTGATTAAGGGGGCAAGGGGTAGGGTTGATTCATGGTAGGGTTGATTCATGAATCAACCCTACTAGGGGGGATCAAAGGCAAAATCTATCTCTAAAAGCTCAAGGGTTGCGGATCTAACTTCAAATCGGCAAGACTGACATCACCGTGACCATTTACCGCCACCTCTAGGGGCAAATTGCCGTGATAAGCTTGGATTAACAGGGTTTTTAAGTCCTCGATCAGGGGATAACGGGGATTGGCTCCGGTACACTGATCATCGAAAGCTTGTTCAGCTAAATGGTCTAATTTGGCCATAAATTCGGCTTCACTTTCGGGAATTACCTCTTTAATACTGGCCGGAATACCGATTTCCCGTTTTAAACATTCGATCGCTAATACCAATCTTTCCACACTTTCGGTCTCGCTTTCTCCTCCCAATCCCAGGGAATGGGCGATCCTGGCATAGCGCCATTTTACGTTAGGATATTTGTACTGAGAGAAGGTGGCCTGTTTAAAGGGGGCATCGGTGGCATTATAGAGGATAACGTGGGAAATCATCAAGGCATTGGCCAGACCGTGGGGAATATGGAAAATTGCCCCCAATTGGTGGGCCATGGAGTGACAGATGCCTAAAAAGCCATTAGCAAAGGCCATTCCTGCCATTGTCGCCGCATAATGGACTTTTTCCCGCGCTTTCGGGTCTTTAGCTCCGTTATGATAGGAACTGGGCAGGTATTTAAACAGCAGTCGGATGGCATCTTGAGCAAGAGCATTAGTATATTCTGAGGCTAAAACCGAGACGTAGGCCTCAAGAGCGTGAGTTAAAGCGTCAATTCCGCCGTAGGCTGTCAATTTTTTCGGCATATTCAGCACTAATTCCGGATCGACGATGGCCATGCTGGGAGTTAGGGCATAATCTGCCAGAGGATACTTAATATTATTACGGCGATCGGTCACGACGGCGAAGGGAGTTACTTCCGATCCTGTTCCCGAAGTGGTGGGAATACACACCATCAGAGCTTTTTCGCCTAAAGGGGGCAATTCATAGACTCGTTTGCGAATATCCATAAAACGCATGGCCAAGCTCTCGAATTCTATCTCTGGATGCTCGTAGAGTAGCCACATGATTTTAGCGGCATCCATGGGGGAACCACCACCGATAGCGATAATTACATCGGGATTGAAGGTATTAATGACATTTAACCCCCGTTCGACGGTTTCTAGGGAAGGATCGGGTTCCACATCATAAAAGATATTAATTGTGATGCCGATTTCTTCTAAAATTTCCTGTAAAGATGCCGTAACTCCTAGGTCGAAAAGAGGTTTATCGGTGACAATAAAGGCCCGTTTTTTGCCGGCTAATTCCCGAATAGCGACGGGTAATGACCCGTATTTAAAATATACTTTTGGTGGTACTCGGAACCAAAGCATATTTTCCCGGCGCTCGGCTACGGTTTTAATATTTAATAGGTGGGTAGGTTCGACGTTTTCGCTGATGGAATTACCGCCCCAAGTGCCACAACCGAGGGTTAAACTAGGATCGAGACGGAAGTTATAGATATCACCAATCGCACCCTGGGAGGAAGGGGTATTAATTAATACCCGGGCCGTTTGTACGTTGTCTTGAAAGCGCTTAATATGTTCCCGATTGGAGGGTGCAGTATAAAGCACGGCCGTATGACCTCGACCAGCAAATAAGACCAGTTTTTCGGCTTTTTTTACCCCATCTTCAAAGTCTTTTGCTCGGTACATAGCTAAAATTGGCGAGAGTTTTTCGTAGGAAAATGGTTCCTCTAAGCCAATATTTTCCACTTCTGCGATTAGTAACCGGGTATCTTCGGGAACAGAAATTCCAGCCATGGCGGCTAATTTTTCCACCGGTTGCCCGACGATATCGGGGTTAATATGACCATCTTTTAGGAGAATCCCGACGACTTTTTGCCTTTCTGCGGGGGAAAGAAGATAGGCCCCGCGATCAATAAATTCCTGTCGAACTTCTTCATAGATGCTATCGACAACGATTACCGATTGTTCGGAGGCGCAAATCATGCCGTTATCGAAGGTTTTACTGAGAATAATCGAGGAAACGGCCATTTTTATGTGCGCGGTTTCGTCAATTAAAGCGGGGGTATTGCCGGCACCAACTCCTAGGGAAGGTCTTCCCGAAGAATAGGCCGCTTTTACCATACCCGGACCGCCAGTAGCGAGGATTAAATTAATGCTGGGATGTTGCATTAATGCTTGGGAAAGTTCCACCGATGGCTGATCAATCCAACCAATAATACCGGCCGGTGCGCCCGCTTTCACGGCCGCTTCCAAGACAATTTTGGCCGCCGCGATGGTGCAGTCTTTGGCTCGCGGATGGGGGGAAAAAATGATGCCGTTGCGGGTTTTCAGGGCAATTAGGGCTTTAAAAATGGCTGTGGAGGTGGGATTTGTGGTGGGTACGATCCCCGCTAAAATGCCCACGGGTTCGGCGATTTTTTGCAATCCAAAGGATTTATCTTCTTCGATAATGCCGCAGGTTTTGCTGTGTTTATATTTGTTGTAGATGATTTCTGAGGCAAAATGGTTTTTAATCACTTTATCCTCTATTACTCCCATCTCTGTCTCTTGTACGGCCATTTTAGCTAGGGGAATGCGAGCGTTGTTGGCTGCTAATGCCGCTTTTTTGAAGATAAGATCTACTTGTTCTTGGTTATAGTTGGCAAATTGTTGTTGAGCTTTTTTTACCTGTTGAATGAGTTCTTCTAGCTCTTGTCTATTGGTAACTATCATAACAATTTTGTTGAAAAAATTACACACTATATTCTACCATAGCGTTTTTCAGTCAGGGATTCGCTTAATCTTGGGATTTTCTTTAGATTTTACTAAGAATTTGTAAGCTAAAACTCACTTAAACCACCTAAAATAAAAATAGTAATTTTAGAAAAATCCTACTTATGCCAGCCAAAGGTTTCCTAGATTTAGAAGAAAAGAAAAACTTACAAAAAGCTTTTAAAGAAGAAGAAAGGGGAGAAGTGAGAGAAAGAATTTTAATGTTTCTCTTGCTGAACGACGGAAAAACTCAACGAGAAATAGCTGAGTTTATTGGCTGTTCACTCAAAACAGTCGGGGAGCATCTCACTTGTGCAATGAGTATTAATGCGTATAGCAGTCAAAAACTAGAAAACCTTGAACTTGATCACAAAGAGAAATGAGATTATAATAGTTATAACTTACGATTCAGAATATATCTGGCTCTTCGTTATTTAATTGATTAGTTCGCTCTAGATCAAAAACAATTGACAAAAATCGCCAAATGTCTTTCTCTATAAGGGTTTAATCTCTTATAACCCCGTCCATTGCATAAGACAAACCGAAGAACCATTTTTCCATAAGGGGTGATAGGGTGATAGGGTGTTATACTCAAAAAAAGAGCAATTCATTAACTTTAGTCTATAGTTTGTGAACTGAAATGAAAGATAACACCCCCAGAGTAACAAGTCTCAAATCTTATCTTGAGGATTTGCCTCAAAATGCGTCGGAAGCGATCGTTAGCACCAACTTTGCACGTTACCTGATATCATATTTAGGATTTTCAACCACGGAGATAATTCCACAGTACGACACGGGAGGCGGTGGGATTACCGACTTTGCCACTAGGAGAAACCTAGCAAACGATATTTTTCTGCATACAAAGAGTAATCCTTTTCTGCTGATAGAGTTAAAGGGTAGAGATATTAACCTAACTGAAAATAGTCCAAGTTATAGGGCAACTGTCAATCAGTTAAAGCGTCAGTTATTAGGGACTAACTGTAAAGCAGCCCAATGGGGAATTATCACTAATAGTTCACAGATCCAGTTATTTAGAAAACATGGTAAAATAATTTTTCCTGCCACTACTTGCATAGAGCTAACTCCTGAGAACATTGATGATACTATAGCTCTGATCAAGACAAAAATTGACAATACTCCCAAAGCACTAACGGTTACTGTTTACAATAATAAAGGCGGTGTAGGCAAAACCACCACAACCGTAAATCTTGCCGCTATTCTTGCCTTGTTAGGTAAAAAAGTTTTAGTTTTAGACTTTGATTTTAATCAAGGAGATTTAACTAGATCTCTCCTAAATATGAAACCAGAAGATGGCCTACTAGAAAAGGCTTTAACTGACCGCAATATTGAACTAAAATCAGTGATTCGTCCCTATATTTTTAAGAATTCAAAACGACAAATTACCTTCGATGTCGTTCCTACTGAGCCTAAAATGGCAGAGTATTCGGAATTTGAGTATAATGCTAAAATGAAAATATACACTCTCCATAGAAAATTAGACTTAGCTAGATATGAATATGATTACATCTTTATAGATGCAGCTCCCAATTGGCGATTTACTAGCAAGCTGGCTGTTTATGCTGCCGATGTTGTCCTCTTACCCACAAAACATAACAATTCATTCTCCCTTAATAATGCAGCCACTGCCATCAAGGAGTTTCTGCCGGAAATGCAAAAATCAAAAAAAGATGGGACTCCCATAGCCTTACCAATTTTTTTCAACGGTGAGAAGATTACTCAACCACAGTTACAGCTTGCCCAAAAAGAAATTAATCAAATACTAAAAAATGACAAAACCCTTGTACACTATTTTTATCCCAAATACACTCCTGCCAGTAAAAATTCACATATTCATCACCTGCCAGAATACGCTATTATAGCCAGTGCTGCTTTTGAGTGTGTGCCAGCCGTTTATAAAAATCGTTCCGCTTATGACTACTACCAAGACTTAGCAAAGGAGTATTTTTTACAATGATGGAATATACCGATATTGGTACTTTGAAGTATCTATACCTAGATGAAATAGAAATTACCAATGGAACCGATGCTGATAGTTTTTTAATTGAAGTTACTGCTAAACTATTACAGCAGAAAGGTGGACGCAACTGGCTGCCTGTAATCGTCAAAGAACTATCAGAGGATCGCTATGAAGTTATCGGCAACTCATTTGTTTATGCTGTGGCTGAAAGGGCTGGACTAGAAAGAATTTGGTGTATTATTGCCGATGGAACAGAAGATGCTAGGAATATATCCAGAGCTTTGGCAAGAGAAGAAACCCCAAAACTAAATCTGTCAACAGCTTCAAGAGAAGAAATTAAATCTGCTTTACAGTTCTTGATTGAACAACCGAATAGCCCACTAAAAACAGTTAAATTAGCTACTGCTACTGCTAGGATTGATGAGGCTCCCCGTCAATTCTGGAAGAGTTTAGACTCAATTGTCGCCCTCAAGTGTGGAATTACAAAAGGGAAGGGATTAGATTTACTCAAAACTGTCTTTTATCTCACTCCTCAATCTCAACAAGATGCAGTGATTGAGGAATTTTCAGAAGAAACTCTCAAACTCAAGACTGTTTCTGAATTAAAGACTCTAGCCAAAGAAAAGGGAATCGTTGGTTTAAGCAAGATGAAGAAAGCAGAGCTAGTCAAAATATTAGCGCAAAAAGAGTATCAATTATGAATTATGAATTATGAATTATGAAGTGGGGAAGTGGGTATTTAGCTGAAATTTCCCTAAAACCCTAAAACCCCAACACCCCCCGCAACGCGCAAGCAGTGATCACCCTATCTCCTGTCTCCTGACTTAGCCTTTCAGCAATAAATCGCTAATTTCCGACTGACAATGCCCAATTAAACGATTAATCGCTTTTTTCCCTTGTTTACCTTCATAATCTGAGCGATCGCTCTCAGTAATCGGGTAGGGACGACCGATCGCCACCTTAACACGATGATAAAATACAACAGGATGCCAACCATCGCGATCGAATAAAGGTTCCGTGGTATCTAATAAGCGCAGCAAACGCACGGGAAAAGGACTAATAGCAGTTTCCGACTCGGAGAGAATAGCCACAGGTAAGACCGATAGATTCTCCACGGGACAACGCAGGGCTAAATGGGCAAATCCGCTTTGAAAACGGCTAATTTGACGAGGAGCAGTCAAATTTAACATCGGCGATCCACCTTCCGGAAATAAACCGATCCATCGTCCAGACCGTAAAAAATCCGTTGCTTGTCGAAAAAAAGTCTGGTGGCGTTTTTCAGGGTTATCAAAGGGAAAACAGCCTAATTCTCCGATTAATTCCCGTAAAAGCGGCGTTTTTCCCATGTAGTGATGACAGGCGATCGGGAGAGTTTTGCCCAAAGCTTGAATTAAGATCGGCGCGTCCAAAAAGCTGCGATGGTTACTTACCACGATCGCCACTCCTTGGCTGGGTAGATTTTCTTGACCGACGGTAAACAGACTCGTGCGTGTGGTATCAAGAATTAAACGAGAGGTAGATAGGGGGGTAAGCAGCGTCATGGAAAAAAAAAATCGGCCTTAAGATTGTTTTTATTGACTTAGATCACAACTAAAGGATAAAACAGAATTAGAGGATCATAAAATATAGGGATTATCTCCCAATCATCTACGGATCAGCCTTGCGGCGGCCTCGTCTATTTAAAAAAATAAATTTCATGAATGATTTGAATGAGCGAAAAACATTTGCTTTAACAACACCCCTTTATTATGTCAACGATATCCCTCACATCGGTAGTGCTTACACGACGATCGTAGCGGATGTTATGGCACGATGGAAGCGGTTACAGGGCAATTCTGTCCTCCTAATTACAGGAACCGACGAACACGGACAGAAAATCGAACGGACTGCGGCAGCCAAAGGACTCAATCCCCAGGCACACTGCGATCGCATTGCCACCAGTTTTGCCAATCTCTGGGCAAAGCTACACATCCATTATGATCGCTTTAGTCGTACCACTGCCCCCCGTCATCAGGCAATTGTTAACGAATTTTTTGAAAGAGTCTGGGAAAAAGGCGATATCTATCTTGATCGCCAACAGGGTTGGTATTGCGTCGCCTGTGAAGAATTTAAGGAAAAAAGAGAACTGTTAGATAATGGCTGTTGTCCCATTCATACTAACCTGGCTGCCGAATGGCGCGACGAGGAAAACTATTTTTTCCGTCTCTCTAAGTATCAGGCACAACTAGAACAACTTTACCAAGAACAACCCAATTTTATTCAACCAGAAAGCCGACGTAATGAGGTTCTCAACTTCGTTAACCAAGGACTACAGGATTTCTCTATTTCTAGGGTTAATGTCGCTTGGGGGTTTCCTATTCCCCACGATGGTCAGCATACCATCTACGTTTGGTTTGATGCCCTTCTTGGCTATGTTACCGCCCTTCTCGACCCCGAAGACGAACCCACCCTAGAAAATGCCTTAGCCAAATGGTGGCCGATCGATCTGCATCTGATCGGTAAAGATATATTAAGATTCCATGCCATTTATTGGCCAGCTATGCTAATGTCGGCCGGTTTACCCTTGCCGAAAAGAGTATTCGGCCACGGCTTTTTGACCAAAGACGGGCGGAAAATGGGCAAAAGTCTCGGTAATACCCTCGATCCCTTCGATTTGGTTGATCGCTACGGGGCCGATGCCGTCCGTTACTATTTCGTTAAAGAGATTGAATTAGGACAGGATGGCGATTTTCAGGAAACCAGATTTGTTAATATTCTTAACGCGGATTTAGCCAACGATTTAGGCAACCTCCTCAATCGCACCCTAGGCATGGTTAAAAAATACTGCCAAAATATCCCCCCCCAGTTGACTGGCGTAGATATCCCGAACGATAATCGTCTTAAGAATATGGGGATCAATCTAGGGGTAATTGTTGAACAGAAGTATGATGCGCTACAATTTAATCAAGCCTGTGAGGAAATATTGGCGTTAATTCGTGCCAGTAACAAGTTTATCGATGAGAGTGCGCCCTGGAGTTTATTTAAACAGAAACAACAAGCAGCAGTAGAAAAAGTCCTCTACGCGGTTTTGGAATCAGTCAGACTCTCTGCTTACCTACTCTCACCGATAATACCGACCTTGAGCAGTAAAATTTATCAACAACTAGGTTTTGTTATTGATTTTAATACTTTCAGGTCGGAGGATGGGGAAAACTTCCCTGATGGTGTCTCTTTTTCCCAACACTGTCAATGGGGATTACCCACAAATCCACAACTAGGAACACCTGAACCGATCTTTTCTAAACTAGAACTACCGTTAAACGATTCCTAAAGGAATTTTTTAATAACTCTATTTTCTAAGGTCTGTTGTCCTTTCGGATACAACTGGCAAACACCCAACACTAAACTTTTAACAAACGAGGAAAAATAAAATGTTTGATGATTATGACACGGCCCCAGTCTTCACCCCCGAACAAGTGCTAGAAAATCGCGGTCGTGTGGCGATTTTCATCGATGGTTCTAATTTATTTTATGCGGCTCTGCAATTAGGTATCGAAATTGACTACACCAAATTACTTTGTCGTTTAACTGCTGGTTCTCGTCTCTTGCGCGCCTTCTTTTATACTGGAGTTGATCGCACTAACGAAAAACAGCAGGGATTCCTCCTCTGGATGCGTCGCAACGGTTATCGAGTCATCGCTAAAGATCTAGTACAATTGCCCGATGGTTCCAAAAAAGCCAATCTCGACGTGGAAATTGCCGTGGATTTAATGGCCCTAGTGGGTTCCTATGATACCGCAGTTATTGTCAGTGGTGATGGGGATTTAGCCTATGCTGCCGATTCCGTCAGTTACCGCGGTGCGCGAGTGGAAGTGGTTAGTTTGCGATCGATGACCAGTGATAGTTTAATTAATGTAGCTGATCGCTATGTTGATCTAGATCAAATCAAAGAAGAAATTCAAAAAACTAGCAAACATCACGTTAGTTATAATAATTTCCCTGTCAGCGTCTTAGACCAAGCTCGTAGCAGTCGCTAAAAAAATTCAGCAAAAATCAAGTTTAAGGTGGGTAATTCCCACCTTTTTCAGTGATCAGTTATCAGTTATCAGTGACCAGTTATCAGTGACCAGTTATCAGTTATCAGTGATACTAAATCCGGTTATTAAAGACTGATTATTTATTCCCTCTTTTGCCTCTTACCTATTGCCTTTTGCCTGTCCTGATATGTAGCCTATACTCAACAGATTTACTATCAAGCGATACTACTGCGCTTTCTCGCTTCCTTATAAGATGTTCCCACATCCTGTAAACCGACTTTAATCATCTGTTGTTCCAAAAGGGCAAAAAAACGCAAGCGATCGCCACCTTTAATCACCGCTAAATTGTGCGCTTCCGCTAAGGCGATCGGATAACCATAACCTTTTAACACCTGGGCCAGTAAAATACTCAAAGAGCGATCGAGTAATTCTCCCTCCTCCACCACCCAAGCAGGAACCTCTACCCTAGCGATTTCCGTCCCCACATGGAGATAACAGAAGTAAATGCGATGTTCATCCCCATAAAGATCGAGTATTTTCAAAGAACTGCGCCAAAAAGGACTTCTTTGCCCCGGTTCCAATAAATAACCCCAGAGAGAAGCATCCCGGAGAGGATCGACAACGCGACAAGGGGTTTTTTCTGGGTCTAAATCACCGCAATTGATCAAGCAATTGGGAGTATCATAGGGACAAGATTGTAAACGCAGGAAATTTAAGCTTTCCGTGCTACGAGAAGCACTAATATAACCGATAAGCGGGATTCTAGCTGATTTTAAATCGTCCCAAGACTGAAAAATCGGTGGCAAAATTAAATCTTTTGCTTCCGGGGGGAGACTATCGATAAACCAATAGATCAAAGAACCATCCACAAGGGCTAAATTTGGTTCATAATGAGCCCCGGGGGGTTTTACCCAACGAGTAGCCATTTCTGCTAACATTTGGCTTTCTAATACCGTCCGACGATAACTCATCCACTCATCCACGCGAATACCCCACTGTTTAGAAATGTAGAGGTCTTCTGATTTGTAATAGACTTCGGGAATGCTATCGAGGAGCGGGTGCAAATTTTGGCCATAGTGCAACATGATCCTACCGACATTAATTAGATAACAGTAGGCGATTTCGTGGTGAGAAGGGGCAATTTGGGAACCATCCGTGGCAAAAACGCTATGACTTTCGGGAGCGGGAAGGATAGTAACGCGGGTGTCGAGAGGTTCGATCGGTAGCGCTACGGAGAAAATTAGGCGATCGTGCCAGTTATGATAGAGTTCTAATAGTTTTTCCTGTTGCTGTTGCGCTTGTTCTAAAAGAATTTTAGCCCTTTGCACTCGCTCACGACTAGCTGCCACTTCCTGTTGAAAATGTTGACTAATCCCGGGCATTTTTGCCGCTAATTTCGCAAGATCGAGCATAACTATCCTCTCCCTGACTTTTTTTGATTTTATCGCAATTTTGTCAATTATTGCCAAATTTATCC
Source organism: Microcystis aeruginosa Ma_SC_T_19800800_S464 (assembly GCA_007095785.1). GTDB lineage: Bacteria > Cyanobacteriota > Cyanobacteriia > Cyanobacteriales > Microcystaceae > Microcystis > Microcystis aeruginosa_E. The sequence goes on along the minus strand of SFBL01000168.1, from coordinate 11,614 downwards.
TTAGTAATCTCCGCTTACAGCAGTTATCTCAAGGGTGAGATAGGAAGTTTTCCTTTTGGGGAGTCGCTCGTCAATACCAAAAAGGAATCTTGTGTATTTAGACAATATTTGTCCTTGAGATCATTACAGTTTTGATAAGAAATAATTTGCTCATGTTGCAGTCTACCAACAATAATACCAGGGTGTATTCCTAGTTGTTCGGCAAATTGATTAATAGCTTTTTTACTTAGACAATTATTGGCGATAAATCTCTGCCAATCTCTGGAATCAATTAATAAATTAGCCGCAAAAATATCCGCCTCTTTTTCTTTAATTTCATCTTGAATATCTTGCCCCTCTAAAAATAAAATTCGTTTCCCATGTAATAAAATATGACCAGCTTCATGAAAAAAAGAAAACCAAAAATGATCATTTGTTTTGTATCGATCGCTCAATTGAATTAAAGCTTTCTGAGAACCTAACCAACGGGTAGCACCGTGTACCCTTGTTTTCGGAAGTTCAGGAACAAAGACCAAGGCAACTCCCGCTGCCGCACAAAGGTCGATCATTTGCGGTTGAAATACCTTGATCGACTTAACAGTTAACAAACGAATTTGCTGCAATACATCTCTGAATTTCAACTCGTTGTAATCAGCACAATTAATTTTCGATGCCTCTATTTCTCCTTGACGTAACCATGCTGTTATCGCCCCTTGATCGCTCTCAAATGCCTGAGACTTTCTAAAATCAATCGATAAATTTCTCCCCCAAATCTCCTCCCATTGCTCAGGGGAGACAACGGCAAAAAAAATTAAGCTCTCCCGTAATTGCTCTATTTTATCCTCATAAAACTTGAGCCAGCCTAGTTTAGTCATCTGCCGATAAGGAATTTGTTTTAACCAGCCTAAATAACCTTTTAATCTTTGATTCTCATTTTTTCTCGCTAAATATTCCCGATAAAGTCTTTCGCGCTCTATCCAGAAACTGGCGGGAGTTCCTAACACTAACTCTATCTGTAAAGCGGTATCGATAGTAATCTCCGCTTTACCTTTTATGATCTCATTGATAGTCTTTTTCGGTCTGCCCATACGTTGGGCGAGTTCCGATTGAGACATATTTCTTTCTTCTAGGATTTCAGCAAGGGTTTCTCCCGGTGGAGAAACAAAATCTGGTGCATATCTGTTCTCAATAGTATTAGTCATGGGTGTCATCTATGCCAATAATTACGACTGCGGTTACTTTCTTCCAATCAATTCCCCCGTCTGCTTTTCGAGGAATCGGTATATTAGCCGGCTCAAAAATTAGTCTGAGGGGATGAACTAAATCTAAAGATAGTTGTCCAGCACGGTTATATAACAATTCGTGGCAACGTCCCGGTAGCGCTCGCATTTCCTCCAGGACAATAACTGCTTTTAAGTCGTCGAGTCTTTGCCTGATTTTCTTAGCCATCTTCTCTCCATACTGTTTTTTCAGCAGCCTTTGGCTATTGCATTCGTTCTCAAATTTTTTTTCCTTAAATACAATATCCATTGTAGATGACCCTTGTAATATTGTTAACCCTAAAGGTTAACAATATTTTATGGCAGCACATCTGTGGTGCATACAGTACAAAAGCTCTAGATATAGCGTTAAGAGCTAATAGTCTAGACACCAGTTCTGAAAATGAGGTTAGCTAGAGACAGTTTTTCAGACATTAGCCGATTAATCAGGCGATAATTATTGCTAGAATTGCATGATCAAGCCAAAACAACGAAGCTGTAGTTTTATCGCCTAATAACGCTCGAATTAAGTGCCGCCGCCGCCCAAGAAAAAGACAATCTCTAACATCTAAACCGGAGAAAAGCACAATAACTTGACAACAAGAGCAACAATTTGCTATAATGGCCTTTTGTCAACGATTTGACCTTCGGTAATAGGAGTTCAGAGTAACCTTAGATACAGCCCTATCATGCCCACCATTCAGCAATTAATACGCGACGAAAGATCCAAAGCGAAAAGAAAAACCAAATCTCCCGCCCTCAAACAATGCCCCCAGCGTCGGGGAGTTTGTACAAGAGTATATACCACCACACCGAAAAAACCCAACTCAGCCCTACGGAAAGTGGCTAGGGTACGTTTGACCTCTGGATTTGAGGTGACAGCCTACATCCCGGGCATCGGTCATAACCTGCAAGAACACTCCGTCGTCCTAATTCGGGGCGGTCGGGTCAAAGATCTACCAGGAGTCAGATATCACATCATTCGCGGCACCCTCGATGCCACTGGGGTGAAAAACCGTCAACAGGCGCGGTCTAAGTACGGAACCAAACGCCCCAAACCCGCCGCTAAATAAACAGGGAATTGATTAACCAAAAAAATACTCCCACCGAGTCGGTCAAAGTTAACCCAAGAGACTGAAAACTCGCAGGAGAGGGTTTGAGATGGGCTGTAATCATCCGACTGTCAAGCAAAAGTTAAAGTTAACCTAGAAAATTCAGGAATATTCCGATGTCTCGCCGTAAAAACGTCAAAAAACGTCCTATTCCGCCCGATCCCGTTTACAACAGCTGTTTAGTCAGCATGACCATCCGCCGGATCATGCGATCGGGCAAAAAATCTCTCGCCGCTAATATCGTTTACGATGCCCTGAAAACCGTCGGCGAACGTACCGGTCAAGAACCCCTAGAAGTATTTGAAAAAGCCGTTAAAAACGCCACTCCCCTGGTGGAAGTGAAGGCCCGCCGGGTCGGTGGCGCTACCTATCAAGTCCCGATGGAAGTAAGGAGCAATCGCGGCAGTACATTAGCACTACGTTGGTTAGTCCATTACGCCAGAACCAGAGGCGGCAAAACCATGGCAGGTAAACTAGCTAACGAGATCATGGATGCAGCCAATGAAACCGGCGGCACGATCAAAAAACGGGAAGAAACCCACCGGATGGCGGAGGCAAACAAAGCCTTTGCCCACTATCGTTACTAAAAAGATACTTTAAAGATACTTTAAGGGCGGTGGACTACACCGCTGCCGCCAAAAAACTGTCAAGAAAAGTATAGAATTGTAAATAGTGTAAAAAATCCTAGAACAAAATCCCATCACTGGCAAGCAAAGCAAGGAGGTTGCTGTGGCACGGACTATCCCGCTAGAGAGAGTGCGAAACATCGGAATCGCCGCTCACATAGACGCGGGCAAAACAACGACAACAGAAAGAATCCTGTTCTACACGGGAGTCGCTCATAAACTGGGCGAAGTCCACGACGGAACGGCAATTACCGACTGGATGGAACAGGAACGGGAGCGAGGAATCACCATCACCGCCGCCGCCATCAGTACCAGTTGGCAAGATCATCGCATCAACATCATTGACACCCCCGGCCACGTCGATTTCACCATTGAAGTGGAACGTTCCATGCGGGTACTCGATGGTGTGGTGGCGGTTTTCTGCTCTGTTGGTGGTGTACAACCCCAATCGGAAACCGTCTGGAGACAAGCCGATCGGTACAAAGTACCCCGGATTGCCTTTATCAACAAAATGGACAGAACGGGAGCGAACTTCTTCAAAGTTTACGAACAATTAAGGGATCGCCTTAGAGCTAACGCCGTTCCCATCCAAATGCCGATCGGCGCAGAAAGCGAACTGAGCGGGATCGTTGATCTCGTCAAGATGCGCGCCTATATATATAAGGATGATCTAGGGAAAGACATAGAAGAAACCGACATTCCCGAAGACTTATTGAAAAAGGCCGAAGAATTCCGCGTGCAGCTGGTGGAAGCTGTAGCGGAAGCGGATGAAGAACTCCTAGAAAAATATCTAGAAGGTGAAGAACTCACCGAAGCTGAAATCAAACGCGGTCTCAGGGAAGGGACAATCGCTGGTACAATTGTTCCCGTCCTCTGCGGCTCGGCTTTCAAAAACAAAGGGGTACAACTGCTCCTCGATGCCGTCGTCGATTATCTGCCCTCACCCTCGGAAGTAGCCGCCGTTAAAGGGATTCTCCCCGATGGTAGCGAGGCAATCCGGGAAGCCAAGGACGATGCTCCCTTCTCGGCCCTGGCCTTCAAAATCATGGCCGATCCCTTCGGTCGTTTAACCTTCCTACGGGTCTATTCTGGGGTTTTGGCCAAAGGCAGCTACGCCTACAACTCCACCAAAGGAACCAAAGAACGGATCGCTCGCCTGATCGTCCTCAAATCCAACGAACGGATCGAAGTGGATGAACTGCGCGCCGGTGATCTAGGAGCGGCGATCGGACTGAAAAACACCATTACCGGGGACACCCTCTGTGATGAGAAAAACCCGATTATCCTAGAATCCCTCTTTATCCCCGAACCGGTTATCTCCGTGGCGGTGGAACCGAAAACCAAACAGGATATCGAGAAACTCAGCAAAGCTCTGCAAGCTCTCTCCGATGAGGATCCCACCTTCCGGGTCAAAGTTGATCCCGAAACCAATCAAACGGTAATCGCCGGGATGGGAGAACTGCATCTGGAAATCCTCGTCGATCGAATGCTGCGGGAATACAAAGTCGAAGCAACCGTGGGCGCTCCCCAAGTTGCCTATCGGGAAACCGTCCGCAAACCCGTGCGGGCCGAGGGTAAATTTATCCGTCAAAGTGGCGGTAAAGGACAGTACGGCCACGTCGTCATCGAACTGGAACCGGGTGAACCGGGTTCGGGCTTTGTCTTCGTCTCCAAAATTGTCGGTGGTGCTATCCCCAAAGAATACATCAATCCGTCAGAACAGGGGATGAAAGAAGCTTGCGAATCGGGGATCGTGGCGGGTTATCCTGTTATCGACCTGAAAGCAACCCTGGTAGATGGTTCTTTCCACGATGTGGACTCCTCCGAGATGGCCTTTAAGATTGCTGGTTCCATGGCGATCAAAGAAGCGGTGATGAAAGCTGCTCCCGTTCTCCTAGAACCGATGATGAAAGTCGAGGTGGAAGTACCCGAAGACTTCATCGGTAACGTCATCGGTGATCTTAACTCCCGTCGGGGACAAATCGAAGGTCAAGAAACCGAGACCGGCATCGCCAAAGTATCCGCTAAAGTTCCCCTAGCGGAAATGTTTGGTTACGCCACTGATATTCGCTCCAAAACCCAAGGACGGGGCATCTTTACGATGGAATTTAGCCATTACGAAGAAGTCCCCCGCAACGTGGCCGAGACGATTATCACCAAAAGTAAAGGGAACGGTTAATCAGTGACCAGTGACCAGTGACCAGTGAGCAGTGGGAATAAACCGATCATTTAAATTTGATCGGTCAACCCTAATAACTGCTAACTTAAAACTGATATCTGGCAACTGATTACTGTTCGCCCAGCTGAAGAAGAAAAAAAACAAAGGAACAGAAAGTAAATGGCACGCGCTAAATTTGAACGGACGAAACCCCACGTTAACATCGGTACGATCGGTCACGTTGACCACGGCAAAACTACCCTCACCGCCGCCATCACGATGACCCTAGCGGCTCTAGGTAATGCCCAAGCTAAAAAATACGATGAAATCGATGCCGCTCCCGAAGAAAAGGCCCGCGGGATCACCATCAACACCGCTCACGTTGAGTACGAAACCGCTGATCGCCACTATGCTCACGTTGACTGCCCTGGGCACGCGGACTATGTAAAAAACATGATCACCGGTGCGGCACAGATGGACGGTGGTATTCTCGTGGTCTCGGCCGCTGATGGCCCGATGCCCCAAACCAGGGAACATATCCTGCTGGCTCGTCAGGTGGGTGTACCTAACCTGGTGGTCTTCCTCAACAAAAAAGATATGGTGGATGATGAGGAGTTACTGGAACTCGTAGAACTGGAAGTGCGCGAACTTCTCAGCAGTTACGACTTTGCTGGCGACGATATCCCCATTATTGCCGGTTCTGCTAAAGAAGCCCTCGACTACATGACCAAAAACCCCAAAGCCCAAAAAGGCGATAACGAGTGGGTAGATGCGATTTATGAATTAATGGAAGCGGTAGATAGCTATATCCCCACCCCCGAACGGGATATCGATAAACCCTTCCTGATGGCGGTAGAAGACGTATTCTCGATTACTGGTCGGGGGACGGTGGCTACCGGTCGGATCGAACGCGGTATTGTGAAAGTGGGTGATAACGTGGAATTGGTCGGGATCAGAGAAACTCGCCCCACCACCGTGACCGGGATCGAAATGTTCAAGAAAAGTCTCGACCAAGGGATGGCTGGTGACAACGCGGGTATCCTCCTGCGTGGTATCCAAAAAACCGACATCGAGCGCGGCATGGTTATCGCTAAACCGGGTACAATCAAACCCCACACCCAGTTTGAAGGTGAGGTATATGTGTTAACTCAAGCAGAAGGTGGTCGTCACACTCCTTTCTTTAAAAACTATCGTCCTCAGTTCTACGTACGCACAACCGACGTAACTGGCACTATCCAAGACTACACCTCCGACGAGGGAGAAACGGTAGAAATGGTCATGCCAGGGGACAGAATCAAAATGACCGTGGAACTGATCAACCCGATCGCTATTGAACAGGGTATGCGCTTCGCTATTCGCGAAGGTGGTCGCACCATCGGTTCTGGCGTTATTTCCAAAATTCTCAAGTAGGCTGATCTACTAATTAACGGGGCAGTTAATGACAAAAAACTGCTCCGTTACTGTCTTTATCTCGTACCTTGACAATTGCAATAGGTGAAATTATGGCTACGTTACAACAACAGAAAATTCGCATTCGTTTGAAAGCTTTTGACCGGCGCCTACTCGATACTTCCTGTGAGAAGATTGTCGATACTGCCAATAGAACTAACGCCACGGCGATCGGACCGATTCCCCTACCGACAAAAAGAAAGATCTATTGTGTCCTGCGTTCCCCTCACGTTGACAAGGACTCCCGTGAACATTTTGAAACCCGCACCCATCGCCGCATTATTGATATTTACCAACCCTCTTCTAAGACAATCGATGCTTTGATGAAATTAGATTTACCCGCAGGGGTTGATATTGAAGTTAAATTGTAAAAAATGCCAAAAAGATGTTATCGCTAACATCTTTTTTTCTTAGAGACTCTTGGTTATGGTGTTTCTCGTCTAGTTTTTGTGGACCAGAATCCCTATTAGATACCCCAGCAGCCCATCAAGGTGGCGGTTGCTCTTTAAATATTGATACTATTGGGGATGCGAGAGGGTTTCAGGAAAATATAAGGCGTAAATCGGGTTAAATTGCGCCGATCGATCTCATTTTCGATCGCTTTTAATTTAGCTTGGAAAACCGCCAAAATCGGGTAAGTGCGTTGATCTGGGAAAGCACTGCGGGATGGATAACCAAAACGGTTAAATTGAAAAGCTGTTAAAGTCTGCATAATTTCCAATTGATAAGCGGCCTGAGCCTGGGGCGGCAAAAGACGGAGAATATAATCTATATCCACCTCCTCAGCTGCTTTGGGAGGAGATTGATAACCCGCTAGGGGAATATTCGGGCAAAAGGCGAGATAATCGTATTGAGGATAATTAACCGCTGCGTGTTGTGGTCCAGCCACAAAAATTATCTGGGTGACAACTTCGATTAATTTGGCTAAAGTGTCTAATTGTCCGTCAGAAACTAATTTTTTGATGCCTCCACCTTCAGATGACATCAATTTTCGCACCCAAGCTTGTAATTCTGTATCCTCGTTTACATCTGCGTCGGAAGTATAGTAAAGACCTAGGTAATCTTTGACGTAGGTTTCCGTTGCTTGCCAAAGTAAGAGAGCATCGTCTCGGTAGGGGTAATCTGGTAGTAGCGAGGTATCCTGGACTTGGCGCAATTCTAATTGCTTTGGTAGGGCATAATCGGCGAAATTATCTAATCTTTGACGATAGGAACTCTTAATTAGCTCGATCGATGCTTCTAACGTCCCCGCTAATAGACGATCAACGAATCCGCCGGGGTTAATTAACTCGCTCTCGGCTAAACTATTAATGGCGAGGGTAAATTGAAAATGAGGCCTTAATAGAATTGCCAGAGGATGATTAAGTGCTAACTCGGTAGCTGTGGCTAAAACAAAAGCTTCCGCTACTAAATGGGTATGGCTGAGGTGACTAACTAATTCATGGTGGTTTCCGTCGGCAATTTGCACGAAAATCTTCGCCATTAACCAATTAAGTCCGTCATCGGGGGTATAGATGCGCTGATTAGGTAGGGTCGGATCCTGATATAATTGAATGGCAACTGGTACTAATCCCCCTTGACCGCGTAAACCTCTAGCACGCCAACAGAAAAGGACAAGAGGTGCTGTTACAGTTTTCATCCCCCGTTGATAACTGCCTAAAGTTAGGTTGTTTAGGGGGGCATAATCTGCTAGAAATAAGTTACCCTTAGCGGCTTCCGAGGCAATGGTTTTATCGGGTCCCATGGCTTTTTGGAAGATGGCATCGCTGACGGGGAAATTATCCGGTAGGCTGCTAATCCCGCGAATTACCATGGGATTTGCTCCTGCTAATCTTTGGTAGGCAAAACCTGTGTTAGATTGCCAAGTTTTAATGCTTGTGGGTTGGGGAAGGATGGGAAAAAGTTCTTCGTAATCTTCTAATGTGTCAAAGGGATCAAAGACATTTTCTATTCTCGTGGCTACGCCATTGGCAATTAAAGCACTGAAACCTTTACCCCGCATTACTTGATAGGAAATAGAAAAGTTTTCGTGGGTAGGTAAATCTTTGACGAGGGTGATACCATTAACGGAATCATAGATGTAGACTTGTTTTTGTCTTTGTAGTAATTCTTGTCGTTTGATAGGATCAGGATCATTTTTGGGTAGCGATGCTGTCAGCAAAGTAACTCCTTGTCTAAAAAATTAGAACTTAAAAAATTTAGTCTTTTTCATGGCACGAATAGGCTAGTCAAGTAAGGAATTACCTCTGAGAAAAGGGTCTTTTGAGGTGAATTACTGGCTAGATATCGTGCCATCTATTATATACAGTTATAACTGGGTTAGATTCCCGAAATATTGCCTCTGTTTGCAAAACTTAATAGATTAAGTCTCGGACTGATGAGGTGCAAAGTTACTGGTTTGAGGTTGGGGAGATTTTATCAGTAAACAGTAAACAGTGAACTGAAAACTCGCATCTGATAACTGGTAACTGATAAACTGCTAAACCGTTTGTAGGGGAAAACCTAAAGCTTCTCGTTGCTGTAAATACAATTGAGCAACCTGTCGAGCTAAATTGCGAATTCTGCCGATATAACGGGTTCTTTCAGCTACAGCAATTACACCTCTAGCATCGAGTAAATTAAAAGTATGGGAACATTTAAGAACATAATCTAGACTGGGAATCACCAGAGAACGCTCGATTAATTGTTTAGCTTCCTGTTCATATAAACTGAATAAACTAAACAATAACTCAGGATTGGAAGCCTCAAAATTGTAGGTACATTGTTCGATTTCATTTTGCAGGAAAATATCGCCGTAGAGGATATTTTCATTCCATTGAATTTTATTAATTGCCTCTACATCTTGCAGATACATGGCTAATCTTTCTAAACCATAGGTAATTTCGATCGCCACGGGACGACAATCGATCCCTCCACACTGTTGAAAGTAGGTAAATTGGGTGATTTCCATACCATCTAACCACACTTCCCAACCCACACCCCAAGCGCCGAGGGTGGGAGATTCCCAGTTATCTTCCACGAAGCGAATATCGTGATCTTCTGGGTTAATTCCTAACACCCGTAGGGAGTCTAAATAGATTTCCTGAATATTATCAGGAGAGGGTTTAATTAGGACTTGATATTGATAGTAATGCTGAAAACGATTGGGATTTTCGCCATAACGGCCATCCGTAGGACGACGACAGGGTTCCACATAGGCAACGGCCCAAGGTTCCGGACCAATTGCCCTTAAAAAAGTGTGGGGACTCATGGTTCCTGCACCTTTTTCGGTATCATAGGGTTGAGCAACTAAACAACCGCGAGCAGCCCAAAATTCATTTAATTTAGCGATAACAGCTTGGAAAGTTAAAGACATGGTAAAAAGTAAAAAAGCGGATTAGGGGTTGGGGAAGTGGGAATTATAAATTATAAATTATGAATTATAAATTATAAATTGGGACGTGGGGAGAAGACATAAAAACTGTCTCCTGACTCCTGAAGGTTAAATTCATTGACTTAATTTTAACTGTAAGCGAAAGTGGACGGGGGTAGAAGACTGGGGGAGAATAACTAATTCATAAAATCCCCCTTCGGGTAATTGACCAGACCATTGCCGATCGCTAGACTTATCTAAAAGGGTAATATTACCCGTGGGAGAGTAGAAAGATAGTAAAACTTCGCCTTCCGCCTCTAAAATTAAGTTTAACCGATCACTGGAACGCAATTTTATTGCATAGGCTTTTCCTTGTCCCTGGCTGAGAATTGCCTCGATAACTTCCTCTCCCCCCGCATCTAAACTTTCGATCGCTTGGTAGGATAGGCCAGACTGTAAAGATTGTAACTGATTCCAGGCCAAGCCACTCCATAGTTGACCTAGGCCGGTATCAAAATTTGGTCTTTCTGTCAATTCGGGAAGTAGCTGAAAAAAGGCATTATCAGTGAGTAAATTAAGGACTCTACTGCTTAATCGTAACTGATTCACTTGTTCTCGCCATTTTTCTCGCTGTTGCTCGTCGTAGCTACCTAATGCCTCTCTAGTGCCAGAATCGAGACGGTCTAAGCGATCGAGGATTTCTGCTGCTAGAATATCTCTTTGTTCCTGTTTCTGTTTTTCCTCTTTGATATCCCCATAGCGGAGGCTAAACAATTCATTGACGAGATTTTTAAAAAACTGACTATCAATTCCCAACTCTAGACGGCGCTTTCTCATCTCGGCTTTCCGCTGCCATTCCCGATCTGTGGCAGAATTAAAATTATTTTCTTCCGTGGCAAAAACGGGTTTAACGGTTTGGGGTTGATTGCTGTGTTTAACCCACTGTTTCCCGATTAACCAGCCTATCCCCGCCGATAATAACATCAAGAGGCAAAAAATAGCGATCCTACTGGAACAGCCGAGAAAAACGGGCGATTTATTCCGAGAATTGGCGGCCATTGTCTCCTTAGACGACTTAGGGTTTTGATCTGTAAAGATGAGATTAACACAATTGACATCCTCGCCGCCGTAAAACGGACGGCGATTCCCATTAGAACAAGCTTAATTGCTCGTACTTTTGATGGGTTGACGCGACCCGGGATGCTGCTTCTTTAACAGAAGTCTTACGCTTTCCGACCCGTCCATTTTTAGTCTCCGAATGTTTTCCAGCGACCTTGATATTTAGGGTCTGCTGAATAAATCTAAAAACCTTGTTGGGTAAGACTTTTAGACTTTTTGTCAATCAAAAAGTACCGGACTGGGAGTGATCAGGGGGAAAATTTAGGTACTTTTTCCCTGAAAATTAGGTAGTTGACCCCCTGAAAATCGGTAAAACCCCACACCCCACATCCCACCCCCCCCCGATGTCGGGGGGGATTGGGGGGGCCACACCCTACCCCCAAGAAAAACTTTTTGCCGCAAACCCTACTTAATCTTGGTTTCGATGGTGTTGGGTAACAGTCGTCAACCCAATTGCTCAAAAACAGGAGCTTACGGAAGAACACAATAAAAAACTTCTGCTAAACTAGAGGCCTCTTTTTGAGTTTAATTGCGTGAAAACTGACAGTATTTTCTATCAA
>SFBL01000167.1 GCA_007095785.1 Microcystis aeruginosa Ma_SC_T_19800800_S464 | reverse complement strand
CAGACAAAACGGGCCGAACGATCCTGATTATCCCCTAATTCCCTGACGAGGCGATCGATTCTTTCTCGATCATTTTCACCATAGCGGGCCGAGTAAATCCCCGGGGCATTTCCTAACCCGGTTACTTCCAATCCCGAATCATCGGCGATCGACCATTCTCCCAATGTTAGGGCAATTTGAGCAGCTTTTAAATACATCCAAAATACTCGGCTCGCTGGTTTGAGATTGAGTATATTGGCTCTTCTAGGTTCTGTGTGATAAGTTTAACTTACAGAGGATCGATCTTTGTGTCCTTTGTGTCTTTGTGGTTCGTTCCACCCCCTCGCTAGGAGGAATGTATCTTAGAATACATTTTACCCACCAAACCTGGGAGAGCCAATCGATAGCTATGTTGTTAAGGAAGACAGTAGTCAGGAGATTATTTTATTTATTCCCCCCACTTCCTAATTCCTAATTCCCACACTCCCTACACCCTTCTCCCCACTTCCCCATCACCTCATCCATGACCCTAGATAGTTTTCGCATCAGTTTTGCTCCTCTATCTTTGCAGGAAGTATATCAATTAGCCGATGATGGGGCTAATGGTGCTGTTGTACTAATGAGTGGTACTGTACGGGAGCAAACCGACGGCAAACCGGTTATTTATCTTGATTATCAGGCCTACGAACCCATGGCGATGGAGGTTTTCCGGCAAATTGCTCGGCAAATTCGGCAAACCTGGCCCGACACCAATCGAGTTGTCATTCACCATCGCACTGGTAAGCTACAAATCGGGGAAATTAGCGTCTTAGTAGCAGTGGGTTGTCCCCATCGGGGGGAAGCTTTCGCAGCCTGTCGTTATGCTATTGATAGTCTCAAGCATAATGCCCCCATCTGGAAAAAAGAATACTGGTCTGATGGTTCTAGTCAATGGGTTAGTATTGGCGCTTGTGAAACAGCGCATTAGGTCTAATAACGTAAAATCAAGGCGATTTTTTGGTAATCGTTCAAGGAATCCTCCTCGACTAAAGCTACACGTCCTCCCTTGGCCAATACCGCTTCGATAATTTCATCCACTGCATCATCGATTACCTCCGTACCACCGACGTTTTCCACCAGCACCAAATCACCGTTTTCGCTTAAAACTGCGGGTACATGGTAATTTTTCTCCACTAATAACAATTTTCCTCGACCTTCCTGCGCTAAACGCCACACTTCTCCCAGGGTAGAGATAACTTTTTGAGCGCTGACTGCCGCATCCAAAGCTTGCAGAGCTTCAGTTTTTTGAGTCTGACGCACTGACTGCATAATCGGCAATACTTGTGGCATTAATTCTGACAGTGAGGTTTTGTCAAAATTGCCGGTTAAAGTACCAACAATTGCTGATGTGTACTGTGAAACTTCTTGAAAGAAGGAAATTTGACGAACCACTCCACCCACAATCAAAGAGGAAGAATCATCAACGTATTCACCCAGAGCATTATCTACCTGTTGGAAAAATCGCCGGATTCTATCATCTAGATAACTGGTATCGGCATCAAAAGGGAGTGGTGCGGTGGCCCCCGGTCCAGTCATTTCTAGGGGAAAATTCTGATCGCGAATTTCTTCGAGAGTTTCTCCTGTACCTGAGATTAAACGAGTAGAACCCTGACTTAATAGTAACAGCCAATAGGGTTGTTCTCGATGTAATCCATAAACTAAATCCCGTGTGGCAAAGGTTTTATCGATGACAACTCTTGCCTGGACAGAAAAAGGCAGGTTATAAAGCTTGGCAATATCCGGGCCAATGTAGAGAGCTAATCCATCTAGAGTATAAGGATAATCTATTTCAGCCACTAGACTATCGAGGCGATCGAACAAGGGTTCGATTTCACGTTTAGAGAATTCTTCCGATAATCGGTGCTTTGCTTCATCGACCAAATTTTTAACAAGAATAGGGTCTTGTTTGTTATCCGGTGAGGTGCGATGGGTAGGCAAGAGAATGGAAAGGGCGGGTATTTGAGTTAAGGATTGTAGTTTCTTAAGTTCTTGACGAGTAATCATTGACTTTCCCTTGATTTATAGGGTTAAGGAGCTAAAAATACTGGCCTTATCAAGATTTCACGATTTATTCAGTATTCAAGCTAACATTTTAGGGAAAAAATGTAATTATGTCTAGAAAATTAAGAATTTATACTGAATTGCTGTGGTCGAGATTGAGGGAATTTTTAACCAGAAAAGAGGAATATTATTGATTTATCGATCGTCCACCATCAGGACAGAAAATATTAAGGATGGGCAAGTAAACCCATCCTCGGAATAATTAGGCCGCTATAGCTGTTTTTTCCGCTATTAGTGCCTCTTGGCGTTGGAATTCGGCTAATTGTGCCGTAATTTCATCCCGGACAATCTGACGGTATTCCAGGAAATGCTCGTTGTGGGCGCAGACAGTGATATAGTGTTCGGCATTGGCGGGATTATGACGCAAAATACCGAATAAATTCTGCCAGAATTTCCAGCGAGTGGAACGTTTAAAGCCCTGTCGCCAGATAATTACCGCTAGGGCATAGAGATCGGCCCGGCGAGGCAGTTTAAAGGCAGGTTTAGCTTTAGGTGCGCCTAATTTCAGGAAACAGCGATAGGTGCGATCGAGAAATACCTCCGGATCGTACAATGTCCAGAAGGCTTCAATATATTCTGTGGCAATATCTTCGATCGGCCGGGTGGGAACGAAATTCATCAGGGTACTTTGGTTAATGTCCTGTTTCCCCGTTAATCGTAGTCGTCCTTCTTTTTCCAAGCGAGTCCATAGAGCAGTATTGGGTAAAGCTTGTAACATTCCAAATAGAGCCGTGGGAATGGCTGCTTCTTCGACAAAATTAATGATGCGCTCGGCTGCTCCTTTTTTCTCGCCATCAAAACCGATGATAAATCCCGCCATGGGGCGCAATCCGGCTTTAATAATCTTTTCTACCGTCTCGGTTAAGGAACTGCGGGTATTTTGGAATTTTTTGGTTAATTGTAAACTTTCTTCGTCGGGGGTTTCAATACCTAAAAAGACCGCATCAAAATAACAATCGACCATCATTTCCATTAATTCGGGATCGGCGGCTAAATCTACCGACGCTTCCGTGTTAAACCGGAAAGGATACTGGTGTTCTTCTTGCCAAACTTTTAATTCTTTGAGGAGTAATTTAACGTTGCGCTTGTTACCGATAAAATTATCATCCACCATGAACACGCCCCGGCGCCAACCTAATTCGTAAAGATAATCTAATTCTTTTAATAATTGTGCGGGGGTTTTGGTGCGGGGTTTACGACCGTAGAGAACGATAATATCGCAAAATTCGCACTGGAAGGGACATCCCCGCGAAAACTGCACCGACATGGAATCATAAGCTTCAAAATCGAGCAGATCGTAGCGTGGAACTGGAGTAATTGTCACATCGGGTTTTTCTGTGGTGCGGAAAACACCTTTAGTTTCTCCTTTTGCCAATGCTTCCACAAACATCGGGATGGTGATTTCTCCCTCATCGAGAATCAGAAAATCGGCCTCAGCAACTTCATGGGGGATAGAAGTGGGATAGGGACCCCCCACGGCCACCAGTTTACCCCGTTGCTTGGCTTCGTGAATTTGCTCGATTAAATCTTGACGTTGGACAATCATGCCGGAAAGAATCACTATTTCGGCCCAGTCCCATTCTGCTTCTGTCACCGCCCGAATATTGCGATCGACCAGTTTAAATTCCCATTCCTGCGGTAAAATCGCCGCCACCGTCACCATACCCAGGGGAGGAAGTAAGACTTTGCGATCAACTAATTCCAGAATTTTGTTATAGGACCAGAAAGTCGGCGGAAAAACGGGATAAATCAGTAAGGCGCGCATATTCACTCCTCGCTCGATGGCGATCGATTCTTGACCTTTCGCTTGATTGTAATCTTTTTCGGTCAGGGATGGGAAAACCGTTATTTATTCCTAGAACTGAGATCAGGCTTGATTTTCGGCCGCCATGCCCACCCTTGACCCTACCCCCATAAAAGTTTATGGTCAACATCAATAAAATTTATGTAAAGAAATGTTGCATAGTCTGAAAAGTTATGTTACATTAAATATCAAGCACTTGACTCAAACGCAATTCTCTTATAGGAAGGCAATTCACCATGGATAAGCAAGAAAACAAACTCGGCTTCACCGCTTTCGCTGAAAACTGGAATGGTCGTTTAGCCATGCTCGGTTTCGTTATTGGCGTAGCTACGGAATACTTAACCCACAAAGGCATCCTTGCTCAATTAGGCTTGATGTAATTTCAGCCTCGATTGCTGTGCATCTACAATCATCTTGAATAAATTATCAAAAAAGGGAGGAGCATCGCTCTTTCCCTTTTTTAGTTGCAGGTTGGGGATGGAGGAGTGGGGTGATAGGGAAGTGGGGTGTGGGGTGTAGGGTGTAGGGTGTAGGGTAGATGATGTGCCAGAAAATCTCTCAAGTAACCTTGTTTGAGAACAATTGTCGGCAATTCCCGCCCATGGTTAATTAAGAAAAATAAACTGTAGTGAAATATACGGTTTTGACCTGTTCTAATGGGGATAGATAGGGGAAAAAAAATCATGTCGAAATCACTCTTTACCGATGCCAGCAGTCGCCTAGAACGAGCCCTTAAGTATGTCTCCATTTCCGATGATGCGATCGAGCGGTTAAAATATCCCAAAGCTAGTCTCAGCGTCTCCATACCCGTCCGGATGGACAACGGCACTTTAAGAATTTTCCAAGGCTACCGCGTCCGCTACGATGACACCCGCGGCCCTGGCAAAGGAGGGGTGCGCTATCATCCCAACGTCAACATTGATGAAGTGCAGTCCCTAGCCTTTTGGATGACCTTTAAATGCGCCCTGCTGGATTTGCCCTTTGGTGGGGCTAAGGGCGGTATTACCCTAAATCCGAAAGAATTGTCAAAAGCCGAGTTAGAACGCCTGAGCCGGGGCTATATCGAGGGTATAGCCGACTTTATCGGTCCCGATGTCGATATTCTTGCCCCCGATGTCTACACCAACGAGATGATCATGGGTTGGATGATGGATCAGTACAGCATCATTCAGCGTAAAATTAGTCCGGCGGTGGTGACGGGGAAACCTTTAACCATGGGAGGCAGTCGCGGCCGCGATACGGCGACGGGAACGGGAGCTTTTCATGTTATTCACTCTCTTTTGCCGAAATTAGACAAAAAACCCGCTAATACTACCGTAGCCGTCCAGGGATTCGGTAACGCTGGGGCTGTAGTGGCGGATCTCTTAGCCAAAGCCGGTTATCAAGTGGTGGCGGTAAGTGATTCCCAGGGCGGCATTTATCGGGAAAAAGGGCTAGATATTGCCAGTATTCGTCAGTATAAACAGGAACATCGGGGGATTACTGCTATTTACTGTCAGGATACCGTCTGTAATATCGTAGAACACGAAGCGATTAGTAATGAAGAATTATTAGCCCTAGATGTGGATGTTTTGATTCCAGCCGCCCTAGAAAACCAAATTACCGCCGAAAATGCTGATCGCGTGCGGGCGAAATATATCTTTGAAGTGGCCAATGGTCCGACTACCTCAGAAGCCGATCGCATTTTAGACTCAAAAGGGATTCTCGTTTTCCCCGATATTTTGGTTAACGCGGGTGGGGTAACGGTGAGTTATTTTGAATGGGTGCAAAATCGCAGCGGTCTTTATTGGCAATTAAACGAGATAAATGAGCGCTTAAAAGAAAGAATGGTGACAGAAGCCGAAAAAGTCTGGTCTTTCGCTCAGGAATTCGATATATCTCTGCGTACCGCCGCCTACGCCCACGCCATTGATCGTCTCGGTGAAGCCCTAGATGCGAAGGGAACCCGCGACTATTACCAAAATAAGACGAGAGCATAGACCCCTTGCAAAAATTAAAAATCTTCCGTTAGGTGAGGAGTCGGTCGTCAGTATTCAGGAGTCGGTCGTCGGTCGTCAGGGTGATAGGGTTTTGGGGTGATAGGGTGATGAGACAGCTTCCCCACACCCCACCTGCCCCCCCGATGTCGGGGGGGTTGGGGGGGCCACACCCTGTCCCCGGGAAAAACTTGTTCAGCAAACCCTAAATATTGGAGAGCATGATGCCAGTTCAATTGTCGTTGCCTTTGTATCATCAACTTTCTCAACCAGAGGTGATTGAATACTTGACCAGCGATGGGTCAGCGGGCTTATCAGCAGAAGAAGTGGCCAGTCGCTACGAAAAATATGGCCTGAATGAACTGCGATTTAAGCCGGGGAAACCAGCTTGGTTGAGGTTTTTGCAGCAATTTCATCAGCCGCTACTCTATATTCTCTTGCTTGCGGGTACTATTAAGGCATTTTTAGGGTCTTGGACGAATGCCTCGGTGATTTGGGGAGTTACCCTGATCAATGCCATTATTGGCTATGTGCAGGAAGCTAAGGCGGAAGGGGCGATCGCTTCCCTAGCCAAAGCCGTAACCACAGAAGCGACTGTGTTGCGAGAGGGACAAACCCTGCGGATTCCATCTCGGGATTTGGTGCCGGGAGATATCGTTTTATTGGCATCGGGGGATAAAGTACCGGCGGACTTGAGGCTGCTGAAAGTCCGCAATTTGCAGGTGGATGAGTCTGCCTTGACTGGGGAATCCTTGCCCGGGTCAAAAGCGATCGAACCCTTACCCGGGGATACGCCCCTAGCAGAAAGGACAAACATGGCCTACGCAGGGAGTTTCGTTACCTTTGGACAGGGCAAAGGGATCGTTGTGTCCACGGCCAATGCCACCGAGGTGGGGCAGATTTCCCAGTCGATGGAAAGCCGAGTCAGCCTTAGCACACCCCTGACCCGTAAATTTGCCCAATTTAGCCGCACCCTACTCTACGCAATTTTGACCCTAGCAACCTTGACCTTTGCCATCGGGTTAGGACGGGGGAAATCTTGGATTGATATGTTTGAAGCTGCTGTTGCCCTGGCAGTGAGTGCGATTCCAGAAGGGCTGCCGGCAGTGGTAACGATTACCTTGGCCATTGGGGTCAACCGCATGGCCCGTCGTCATGCGATTATTCGTAAACTGCCCGCAGTGGAAGCATTGGGGAGTGCGACCGTCATTTGTTCCGACAAAACCGGAACCCTAACGGAAAATCAAATGACTGTACAGTCCATTTATACCGAAGGGCAATATTACGCCGTTAGTGGTGGTGGCTATAGTCCCAAGGGCGAAATTAGTCTGATTACCGATGGCAACCCCAGCAGCCCATACCCGGACGAATTGCCCCCGGCCCTGGAGGATTGTCTGGTAGCTGGTTTGCTTTGTAATGACTCCGGGCTAAAACAAACGGGAGAAGATTGGTCAGTGGTGGGGGATCCTACGGAAGGGGCGCTGATTGCGGCCGCTGCCAAAGCAGGTCTTAGTCAATTGGGGCTATTGTCTTTAACCCCACGATTGGATGCAATTCCCTTTGAATCTGAGTACCAATACATGGCAACCCTGCATGATGGGATACCTCGCCTGATCTATGTCAAGGGATCGGTTGAGTCCCTGATGCGTCGTTGTTCCCAGATGATCGATCGCTATGGTCAGATGACTGCGCTTAACGCCGAACAGATCGAGCAAGCGGTAGAAACGATGGCAGAGCAGGGGTTACGGGTGCTTGCCTTCGCCAAAAAAGCAGCCGCGACCCATCAGCATTCTATCGACCATGAGGATATCGAAACAGGCTTGGTGTTTCTAGGATTACAGGGCATGATTGACCCGCCTCGTCCAGAGGCGATCGCTGCCGTTCATGCCTGTCAAACTGCCGGGATTCGGGTCAAGATGATTACTGGTGATCATCTTGTCACGGCGCGGGCGATCGCGGAACGGATGGGCATTAAAACGGCAGCACAAGTCTTAGCATTTGAGGGAAAACAATTAGCGCAAATGGATAATCATCAACTGGCCCGAGCGGTTGAAGATGGATCGGTATTTGCCAGGGTTGCCCCTACCCAAAAACTGCAACTGGTGGAAGTACTCCAGTCTCAAGGAGAAATCGTGGCGATGACCGGCGATGGTGTCAATGATGCGCCGGCTCTCAAGCAGGCGGATATCGGCATTGCCATGGGGAAAGGAGGAACGGAAGTCGCCCGGGAATCTGCTGATATGCTCCTCACTGATGATAACTTTGCCTCGATCAAGGCTGCTGTCGAAGAAGGACGCACCGTTTATCAAAATTTACGCAAAGCAATCTCCTTTCTCTTACCTGTCAATGGTGGCGAATCGATGACGATTCTGATCAGTACTTTACTGGCACGAGATTTACCCATCCTCTCCCTACAAGTACTCTGGTTGAACATGATCAACTCGGTCACGATGACTGTTCCCCTGGCCTTTGAAGCAAAATCCCCCAGCATTATGCAGTCACCACCACGCAATCCCAATGAACCTTTGATCACCAAAAAACTATTGCGCCGAATTTTGGCTGTTTCATTGTTTAACTGGATTCTGATTTTTGGTATGTTTGAGTGGGCTAAATCAACCACAGGAGATATTGCCGTTGCCCGTACAATGGCAATTCAATCCCTTGTGGCAGCACGGGTTATCTATCTGCTCAGTATCAGCCAATTAGGGATGAGCCTAGTGGACTACCTGCGTCGTCAGTCAACCTCGATTACTAATGCACCAATCCTAATTTTGGGGATTGTGGCTGCTGTTGCCCTACAAATTTTATTTAGTCAATGGGGGGTGATGAACAGTCTGTTTGCAACGGCGACCCTAACTGGTCATCAATGGCTAATCTGTTTGTTGCCGATGCCGCTCATGGTGTTTTGGGCAATTTTTGCCAATGTTATCGATCCTCCTCATTGTCATGGGAAATAACTAATCGTCAATTCTTGACCGCAACTACCAAGACGGGCGGTTTTTATCTTGAATGTCGGGGTTTCATCCCGTCGCTTTTAGCGACGGGATGAAACCCCGACCAGTATAAAACAGCGGCTCTTCTCGACTTTGTGTGATAATTTTTGCTTATGGAATCGTGAAATGCTTATTGAGCCAGACTTTTAGGATTATTTTGCGGAAGGGAACTATCAGTATAGACCTTGTTTCCACACGAAAACCAGAAGAGCCAAACAGCGAAGCACGACATTTCGACCGGCTCAATGTAAGAGCTTCGGTGTCCAATAAAATCTTGACAATCCGATGCTCTACAGGTTAGGATAAAATAAGTTGTTTGAGGTCGATAAACAATGATTGTCTTAGAAATGAAAGCCGTGGTTAAACCAAGTCAGTGTTCTGCCATTGATGATGCTATTCGTACAGTACAGTTCATCCGTAATAAGGCTTTAAGGCTTTGGATGGATGCCAAGAGAGAAGACAAGATCGATAAATATTCTCTCAATAAATATTGTGCAGTTCTCGCCAAACAGTTCAAGTTTGTTGATACTCTAAATTCTACGGCTAGACAAGCATCAGCCGAACGAGCTTGGTCAGCTATTGCTCGTTTCTATGATAATTGTAAGAAAAAAATAAAAGGTAAAAAAGGTTATCCCAAGTTTCAGAAAAATAATCGTTCTGTGGAATATAAAAACTCCGGATGGAAATTATCAGAGGATAGAAAGAAAATAACTTTTACAGACAAGAAAAACATTGGCACGGTTAAACTAAAAGGAACTAGAGACCTAAACTTTTACCCTATTGACCAAATTAAACGAGTTAGGATTGTTAAACGAGCGGATGGTTATTATGTCCAATTCTG
>SFBL01000166.1 GCA_007095785.1 Microcystis aeruginosa Ma_SC_T_19800800_S464 | reverse complement strand
TGAGGAGAATTTGCCATCTCAATTGTTAAGCAAAAATCGACCAAATGGGTCGATTTTGTAACTATTCTGATTGACTGGTATCACTTGAAATGCCCACACAGCAAGCGGATCACAAAATTTGCCAATTGTCAATAGCGTTTGAGATGCTCTCACCCTGGGTAAGCAAGAGGGCTACGGCACTACTACCGAATCATTACCGGTCAGATTTGGCATAGATGAGGAGCATCAAAACACAACTATTGTCTTTAAGTTGATAGATAACACGATAGCCGCTACTTTTGCCTTTTTGAATATCGCTGTTTTTGAGGCGAACTTTAAAGACAGTATAGCCTATTCCTGGTATTTAATCGCCGATGAATTTGGCTATCTGAAGGTCATCAATTAGGGGTTGTATATCAGTACGAATGCTCCGATAGCGTTTGGCGAGGATGCGAAGTCGATCCTTGAATTGCTCGGAGAAAAGGAGCTTGATAGAGGGATTTTCTTCAGACATCTATGCCATCCCACAGTTCAGAGATGGGATGTACTTTGCCTTCTTTAGCTGGCTGAAGAGAAATACAAAGACTGGTGAGGATGAGTTCTTTTGGTTCGTCGTCGGGGTCAGTGGGTGGAGTGAGGATATTACGCGATACTAGCAATTGGTAGAAATCATCGAGCGCCATTCCCGTTAGTTCGGCTGCTTGTTCAAATTGAAGGCGTTGCTGCTGATAGAGCATGATAGAGATTTCTGTGAGCATTTGAGCTTCAGTCATTTGTACTGTTTGCAGAAGTTCAGTGGGAAGGATGAGGCTCATAGAGGTTTCATTAAGTGGTGGTACATTGTATCGCCATTAAAAAGTAAACGACAAAAGTAGGCTAAATTGTCTCTAAAATACCATAAATACCCCCTTAATTCAGTTAGTTTAGAGTGCGGAATGTCGGAACGGCAGCCGGTTGTCGAGAAATGATGTCAAATCCCGTCATACTTTATCTTTATTTCTGACTGGCTGCCTAGACAAATCAGAAAGTAAAAGTCGTGCGGATAGTACCAATAACTAAGGTAGAATTGTTGTTATTTGAGTTAGGAGAAGTAATCACGATTACCCCCGGAGTAAGGGCAATATTATCGGTAATTTTCCACTCATAAAATCCTTCGATATGAAAGGAAGTATCGGGATCATTAGTGCCACTACCATCATTTAATCTAATGCTAGAACTAGATACCCAGGGCTGCATACCAACAATAATACCCGCCGTATTTCCTTCCTTAAATAAATCAGGAAAAGCCAAAGTTACCGCCCAATTCCAGATATCTAAATCCCCGCGTTCTAGTTGTCCATCTAAGGTGCTAAGAGTTCTCGCTTTTGTGTAACCCCCCCAACCACCGAGGACAAAACCATCGACAATTCGCCAAGTAAATTGTAAACCCAAACTATTATTAATTGTCGGGACAGCCTCCCCGAATAGTTCTTCGGTGAAAAATCGGAAATTCGAGCGCTGGCTTCCCGTTCCCGTATCTAATTGGTTATAACCATGAAAGTAGGATAAAGCAATGCCAAAATTCTCGCCCGGAACATAACCCACCTGTGCCATGGCAGTATAGGAACCGTTAAATAAACCCGCTCCCGGGTTAGGATCGTTAGCATCCCCGGCAAGATAACCGGCGCTGAATTGCAAAGCCCCATAATTACCCTGTAAACCGAGTCCAGTTTGTCCGGGGGCAAAATAAAGGGGATTGCGAGTACCAAAAGCGGAAAGCGCCCCACTAGCACCATCTCCATCCAAAAAGTTGAGGGTATTGGTAAAGTCATCTTTAGCACCTCCCGTCGCTTCTAACCAGAGGTAGATATTTTCCGTTACGGGGAAACTGTAGTTTAAAACTTCTAGCAGTAAATCGTTGCCGTCGGGTTGGGTAAAGGCTAAGGTACTTTCAAAAGTTCCCGTAGTATCGGCTAAATCGGCAATATTTCCCGTTGCTAGACGGGTATAGAGTAAATCTTTGCCTGTAAAGCTAGTATTTAATTCTAAACGGGCCCGATAACCAAAAGCTGGCACTTGGGGAATCCCTTCACCACCGTTTTTTTCTCCTGTGGCTACCCCATATAATGCCATCACCACTTCCCCGGTTAATTTAGTGGTGGTGGAAAATTGATTATTTTCCAGAAAAGCGACTCGATTTTCTAAGTTATCAACTCTTGCCCCTAAAGCCGCTAATTCTGTCTCGAATTCGCTGACTAATCGCTTGATTCTGTCTATATCTTCTTTTAATACCCCTACTCCTTCTTGAATCAATCTTTCTAGGGTATTTAAGCAGGAATTCAACCCGGCGGCAAATTCCCAACGAGTTAAAGCGCGTTCACCGCGAAAAGTGCGGTCAGGATAACCTACTATACAACCATACCTCTCCACGAGACTTCTTAAGGCCTCAAACGCCCAGGCGGTGGGAGAAACATCCCGCAATTGATTGACACTTGTTACCTGTGCCATGGGGTTACTAGAGAGGTTTTCGAGACTATTAGCCAGTACCGGACCTGAAAAACCCAGTAATATCGCTGCTGTTAGGAAATTTTGCTTGATTTTCATTGCTGTCTCTCACACCTATAAGAATGATTATTGTTCTCAGTATAATCAGGTTAGCAAACTTTTTCCAGTCTGGCACTATTGCAAATATTTTTTAAGTGTTATTTCAGATAAAATCTGAATTGTCTAGCATTTATTGGTTAAAATAAATCTTAAATGATAATAAAAGCAATAAGTAAATAATTTTATTGTTCCTAAAAACAAGATAGAGACGCTGCTGACAGCATCTCTAAATGATTATTTTTGGTTCAATTGAGGGTAAAAAGGAGGTGACTAGCGCAATTCAGAACGTAGGTTGAGTTGAAGTATGAAACCCAACGTCTGTGAAATTTGGCTGAATGGGCGATCGCTTGGTGGTGAGCAAGTGCGATCACAAGTTAAGCAGAAAAAATTTCCCTTGACAAGCTCCCTCTCATAATGAGAGTATGAACAAAAGAGTTTAACTTGCTCTTTGTTAGCCTACTGGGGAATCGTTTTGAGGATTATCAGCTATAAAACGCTTCAGGAGGCATTTGAAAAGCACGCTGACCTGAAAAAACCTTTAGATGACTGGTATCGAATTGCCAAAAGTTCACAATGGCTCAGTATTAATGATGTGCGTCAGGTTTTCCCAAAAGCTGATCCTGTCGGCAATTTTACGGTTTTTAAGATCAAAGGTAATCGTTATGGTTTGATTGTCGGGATTAACTATAAAAAAAGCAGAATTTACATCAAGTATGTTTTGACCGATGCTGAATATGACCAGGAGGATTGGAAAAATGACCCTTACTTTTAATCCCTCGACCGTAGAAACTTCAATACTTCCCTTTGTTATTCAAACGGAGGAGCAATACAACCAAGCTTTGGCGATCGCTGAACAACTTTTTTTTAAGCAAAATCCCAATGAATTAGAGGAACAAATTCTCGATGTGTGGGAAGTATTGATTGAGATATATCAGGAAGCGCGATTTCAGCCAGGGTCAGCTTCTACTCCTGTTTCGATCCTGCAAACCCTTATGGAGGCAAGAGGCTTGATTCAAGCGGATTTAGTCAGGGCAGGGATTGGTTCTAGTGGGATTGTCTCAGAGATTGTTAATGGGAAGCGACAAATTAGTAAGAAACAGGCAAAAAAGTTAGCAGTTTTCTTTTCTGTCTCTGCTGATTTATTTATTTATTAAGTCTTGAGCTTTTTTCCCTATCGCCGATCTGGTAAATTGGGTTGAGAAAACCAACAACTGACATAAATAAAGCCGAAGGTCTAGGTTAAAATGGAGGGACAAAAGTTGCAATAGGGACAAACTGATGCGCCAATTTTAAGTTGAAAGTTGAAAAGCACTAATTGAGGCAAGAAAATGGCTACAAGAATTCCTGTTGGTAACTTCTTTATCTAAATGCGATCGCATCGCCTTGTAAGCTGCCCGGGAATTTAAATTGCTGGTTGAGATTCAGCTAATCTAAGGATAGGCGGTTTAAATGCGTCTTAGCTTAGGCATTGAACCCCCTCAATTGCCGCTCCCTGGACTTTCCACTCCGCTACGCTAAGAGTGGGGTGGAAAGTGGGTTCGTTCAATTGAGGATAAAAAAGAGGTGACTAGCGCAATTCAGCGTTAAACTCGTTAAAAGAGCGTCTTTTTAACTCTAGCGATTCTGATCGAGGCAAAAGCTCAAAAACCTTTCTTAAGACATCATCCACATCTTCATATTTAACATTGCCCAAACCATCATAAACCACTTTACCCTGTTGGTCTAAAACCACCGTTTGGGGAACCCCACCGCGATAATAGTAACCCGGTTCATCGGGACGATAGGAAGACTTTAAGGGGATAGAATCGACAGTAACGGGGATAATACTGGCGGCGCGACCGTAAAACTCTTGAAAACGGGAGACAATCGCCGCAAATCGCTTACAATCGCTACTATCATCCAAATAATAGACAATAATAGCTGGAATTTTCCGTTGAAAAGTTTCCGCTAAATTTAAACGCGGTGGTACGAGGGAACCATTACCCGCATAGACCACAAAAATATTACCATCGAGGCGATCATCATCGATCCCCGCGTAGGCGCTAGGGGTTAGCCAAGGAGACAAACTCGTCAGGGCCATAATAAGAAAGACAAGACAGATCTGAAGACGCAGCCGATAACGAGATTTCATGATCAACAGGGTTAAAATATTAAGACAATTTTCAGTTTAAAAAATCTTGTGACCTTCGAGCGCGATAATTCCCAAACCACCCCGCGAGTCATTGCCGCTAACTCGCGCTTTGCCAATACCTATTATGCCATTCTAGGACTACATCC
This sequence comes from Microcystis aeruginosa Ma_SC_T_19800800_S464, assembly GCA_007095785.1. Taxonomy (GTDB): domain Bacteria; phylum Cyanobacteriota; class Cyanobacteriia; order Cyanobacteriales; family Microcystaceae; genus Microcystis; species Microcystis aeruginosa_E. The sequence continues at coordinate 11,260 of SFBL01000166.1, read as the reverse complement.
GAGTGCCTCGGTGATCGAAGTGCGACGCGCCTATCGGGAACTAAGCAAACGATACCATCCCGATACTACCGAACTCAGTCCCGAAGTGGCAACGGTTCAATTCCAGCGTCTTAACGAAGCTTATGCCACCCTGAGTAATCCCGATCGCCGTTCCCTGTATGATTTACAGATAGGTTACTCGCGCTGGAATGTCATCCAAACTATCCCCGATAGCGATGAACCCATAGCTAATCGTAGCGCCTATCTCGATCCGACCGATCGCCCCCTATCTTCGGGAGAGATTTTTGCTTTGTTTATCTTGGCACTCACCCTGCTCGGCTGCTTGTTACTGGCGGTGATTATTGCTATGCTTCGAGGAGAGAATGCTGTCACTGTAGCCCAATTATTTTTGATTTAGATGCGATGAAGATTCCCACTGCTGATACTCCCCTCTATAATCATCCCTTACCGGCGATCGAAGCATGGCTAGTTAAATTAGGTTGTCGGAAAAATACCGAGAATATCCACTGTTGGACTGTGGAAAAACCGACATGGAAAGCGGAAATCTGCCTCGATATCGAAGAAATCACCGTTCGTTACTTTCGGGCAGCCAATGACGGCAGCGATATCAATCGCGCTTTTAAATACTCCCTTAGTCGTCACGATATCGAATCGGCGGTTTTTTCTGGTCCTTGATCATCGGTTAAACTTTTAACTATCTAAGATTACTCGTTAAGACAGCACCGGAGTTGGCAGCAGGGAGAGCTAGTCCGAGCATTTGTACTAAATTTTCCGAGACAGGCTGTCAATCCAGTACACTTGTTCAGGTTGAAATCAAAGCTCCCCCACAACTGGAACCGCTGCCGGCAGTGCAACCGTAACAATAGGAAGCGGTTTGTACCTCTGCAATTACATCTAAACTATCCGCTTGTAATAAATCCGGCAGGGTTAATTTTTGGCCTTGACTGGTGCAAGCAGCCAGAGCCTCCATCTGATTAAAATCGCAGTCATAGATATTACCCAAATAATCGATCGAAAGCTGATTACGACACATCAAATGTTCGACAGTATCGCCATTAAAATGGTCTTCGAGGAATTGAAGATAGGGTTGATAGAGTTGCCGGTGTTCCAGATGGAAGCGCGTCCTTCCGACGGGTAGGTTAGTGATAGTAAACAGATTGTTAAAAGAAATATTAAAATGTTCTTGCAAGAACTTTTTGTAATCCCGTGTTAGGGATACCTGATCCGGTGTGAGAGAAAAATTCTCTGACTTAGGAATCTGGGGATTATAGACTAAATCCACAATCAAATTCGGCTCTTGAGCGTAGCCAAGACGGTTCAACCATTGTAAAGCAGCGATTGATCGATCATAGACTCCCAGACCGCGCATTTTATCCACATTATCGGCAAGATAACAGGGTAAAGAAGCCACCACCCGCAGCTGATGTCCAGCGCAATATTCAGGAATATCAGTAAATCCTTTCTCGAAATAAATAGTTAAATTCGAGCGCACAATTACCTCTTTTCCCGCTTTCCTAGAGGTTTCCACAATTGGTTTAAAACCGTAGAGCATTTCGGGAGCGCCGCCGGTCAGATCGACGGTTTTAATTTGGGGAAATCTTGCGATCAGTTCGATAATTTGTTCGCACACTTCTGGAGTCATTTCTTCGGTGCGACCCGGACTAGCTTCCACATGACAATGGCTACAGGCAAGGTTACATCTTTTCCCAAAATTAATTTGCAGAACTGAGATTTTTTGCTTAGTTAAAGGAGTTTTTAGTTTCTCAACAAAAGGAATCATGGGAGAGTAATCAGTAAACAGTAATCAGTAATCAGTAAACGGGAAACAGTCATTAGTAAACAGTAATCAGTGACCAATAACTAATCAATGATAACTGATAACTGATAACTGACCGGTCGAACTTGTCTCGACGGTGCTTTTTTAACAGCAACCGCCCCCATTGTAGTGCCAAGTGGACTCGGTGAGGAGGATATCTTGGGGAGAGAAACGAGCTAAGTTGCTCGCAGTTTTATCACAGACAGCCACTGGTAATCCTTTGGCTAAAATATGCCCAGCACCGTCATTGAAAATTGCCTCCGTACCAGTATAAATAGCAGTTTTGCCCGTAAAAATACAAGCCCCATCTTCGGGAATAGCTACTTTAAAAGCAACGGAATCCAAACTTTCTAATAGGAGCGGATCGGCTAAATTATAACTCTGACAGTCCAGTAAACGATAGGGACGACGGGCCCGAATTTCTACCTGACCAAAACCAGCAGCGATCAACTGTTGAATATAATCATCGTAGGTCAAGGCCCCCGATAGACACATAGCGCGTAAACGCTGATCTTCTTGCAAATGTTCGGGAATTGGACGAGGGGCGATCGGATCACTCATCAGTAAACGTCCTCCCGGTTTTAAGACGCGAAAAGCCTCCCGTAAAGCTAACTGTAAATCGGCTGGTTTAAAGATATTAAAAAGACAATTCTGCGCCACCACATCGACGGAGGCATCCTCCACCGGCAATTCAAAGGCGGAACCATCTTTAATTTCCACAAAATCGAGACTAAACCAGGGATTTTCTGGCAGTGCTTCGCCGAGATTTCTTTGGGCTGCCCAACGCATTTCCGGCACTGGATCCACCGCAATCACTCCCCCCGGACGACGGGAAAAATAGGCGAATTGCAGTGCTTCTAAACCACCACCCACACCCACATACAAAACCCTGGGAGAATTGCCCAATTCATTAACCTGCACCGTCGTGCCACAACCATAGTTCATCTCTTGCATAATGGCAGGGATTTTTAACCCCGGTAGCTGCAAAGGACTGCTTTGAACACAACATAGCCCCACTTCGGGAGTTTGGGCCACTTCGCTGTAAAATTTGGCAGTAGCTTCGAGATAAGTCATTTTCATCCTTTAAACTCCTTTTCTCTGATCAATTCAAGGACTGACTTCACATCCTCGCCCAATGCTATCTTAGCACTCGTACTGACCCACAACCCCTAATTGATCACCTTTAGATAGGCAAGTGCATCGGCTCTAAAATCCCAGAAACAGGTTACACTGTCTTTAAAGTTCGCCTCAAAAACAGCGATATTCACAAGGGCAAAAGTAGCGGCTATCCTGTTATCTATCAGCTTAAAGACAATAGTTTTGTTTGAATGCTCCCCATCTAGGCTAAATCTGCCCAAACAGAGATCCCAGTGCGGCAAATTCAAGACATTATTAATAAGTTTGACAATTCCTAGAGGTATTAATAGATGCCCAAAAATACCCCCTCAACTGACTAAATGAAGGAGGTTATGATATTATTCCAATAGGAATGGATAGATATAGCGGTATGCAGTCGAATGAGGTATACTGCAACAAGCTATAAGTCAGTCTAGGCAAGACGATGGTCTGTATCTCACTCAAGCGAATACCGCTATAGGGTTATAGCCATGAGTATTGATATCTCCGATGAAATTCTCAGTGCCACACGCATGACTGAAGCTGAGATGAGGCAGGAAATTGCGGTCATGCTCTTTCAAAAAGAGAAGCTAACCCTTGCTCAAGCGAGTCGATTTGCCCGAATGAATCGTATTGCTTTTCAACACCTACTGGCAAGTCGTCAAATTCCAGTACACTACGATGTCGAAGATTTTGAACAGGATATTAAGAACTTGCGGGAGATGGGCAGATTGTGATTATTGTCAGTGATACATCGCCTATCAACAATCTTGCAGCTATTAATCAACTTTGTCTGCTACAACAACTTTACGAAATAGTTTTTATTCCCGAAGCAGTTTATCGAGAATTAACTGAGCCTGATTTTCCAGTAGCAGGTTCAATAGAGGCACAAACCTTAGATTGGATTCAAACTCGAACGGTAACTAACCGCACAGTGATGGAAGCTCTTGAGTCGTGAACTAGATAAGGGAGAAGCTGAGGCTATTACTTTAGCACTTGAGTTGGAAGCAGAGCAAGTTTTGATTGATGCGCGTCGTGGTCGTAGAATTGCTACTAGACTTAATCTTCGATACACAGGAATTCTGGGCATTTTGGTTGAGGCTAAAAATCGAGGGTTAATCTCTGAGGTGAAACCCTTGCTAGACGCTTTGATCAATCAAGCAGGATTTTGGGTGGCTGCACCTTTATGCATCAGTGTTTTATAGATTGTTCATGAAGGAAAAAATAATCCCCTTCAAAGGAGTAACTGAAGGGAGCATTTATTGGATTTTTGGTGATCAATTTAGCCTACTTTTGTGGTTTCTTTTTCTGATGGTTTGGATGATTTGATTTGGAGCTTGAGGGTTGATGCTGCGCCGAAGTAAAAAGGGATGCTAATTAACACATACCGCTCAAACTGTTATCTTTTGATGATGACTAATTTGTTTAGCTTCCTGTTGCTGCTAAATCGGTAGTGATACTAGCATTATATCTGGATAATGTTATCATCTCGACAGGGGTAAATTTCAGTGTGATCGCATTAGCGCAAATACAATGTTGATAAAAATTAGTGTAGTAACCATAATGTAGCTACATTTGGAGAGTAAAATTGAAGTGGACATGGGACGACAACAAAAATCGGACAAACAAGCGCGATCACGGCTTGAGCTTTGAAGCCGCTCAATATGTTTTTGCCGATCCTCTCGCTGTCAGCCGTCCCGATCCATACCCAGAGGAAGAACGCTGGCAGACTATCGGACTGATCGGTAAATTGACTGTGTTTGTGGTGCATACTTGGCCGGAGTCTGATTCAGTGACAGGAGAAGAAACGGGACGAATTATTAGCGCACGCAGGGCAACAGCCCATGAAAGGAGGACTTATGAAGAAGGGAGATTCTAATCCAGTACCGCCAGAGATACAGGCTGAAATTGACGCTCTAGCCGCATCACAAGAGCCTATCCGCACAGATCTGATCCCGGAGGCTACGGGAGATTGGATCAAGGCGCGGCGTGGCGTATTTTATCGCCCGATCAAACAGCAGATCACCCTAAGCCTTGATGCTGACCTGATAGACTGGTTCAAAACCCAGGCCACACAAGAGGAGGGGTATCAGACCAGTATTAATCGCGCCCTGCGGGAATATGTGGAAACACGGGCAAAAAAATAAACCCCCTCAAGATTGAATGAAGGGGCATTTATAGGATTTTTAGAAGCAATTTAGCCTACTTTTGTGGTTTCTTTTTCTGAGGATTGGGAGGGTTTTAGTTGGCGCTTGAGGGTTGCACCTGCGCCGAGAGTGCCGAGGGCTGCAAGACCAATAATAAACCGCAACCAGCTAGAGAACTGGAATTTCAAGGGCAGGCCGCTAATACCATTTTCCTTTATTCGTGGCAAGCATCCTACTACCCTCTCCCTTTCTGGGAGAGGGGTTGGGGGTGAGGGAAATCAACCATCTCTGCCATTACTTTAGAAAAATGGTATAAGCCTTAAAAGTATTCCTATGCAAGGAGCGTGACCGAAACAGCCAAACTAAAGTTTTCCCCATAGATGGGGTTTAACTGAGAAAACGGTAGCAATTTCTACCAAAAGTCCCAATAAAATTCGTTATTGTCATAAAGTCATGACGGAATGTAATTAAAACCAGAAAGAATGCGGATCGAGCAATTGCAAGCCTTTTTAGCCGTAGCCGATACGGGCAATTTCGGTCAAGCCGCACGCCAGTGTGGAGTCACCCAATCGACTATCAGCCGCCAGATTCAATCCCTAGAAACCGATTTGGGTTTACCTCTTTTCCATCGTACCGCCCAAGCGAAATTAACCATTGCTGGCGAGAAATTACTGCCCCGGGCGAAACGAATTTGCCAAGAATGGACGAATGTTCACAGGGAAATCACTGACCTACAGGCAGGAAAACAGCCGGAGTTGTGCGTGGCGGCGATTCATTCCGTCTGCGCCCACTATTTACCGCCGATTTTGCCGAAATTCTGTGCTGAATACCCGGAAGTTCAGTTAAGAGTTACAGCATTAGGCAGTGATCGCGCCTTAAAAGTGCTGCGGGATGGTTTAGTAGATCTGGCCTTGGTAATGAATAATCGTTTTCTCACCTCTAGCCCGGAGATGGTGGTAGAAATATTATACGAAGAAGCGATCGAAATTCTCATGGCCGCTAATCATCCCCTCGCCCAATACAAAGAAGTGCCATGGTCAGAATTAATCCCCTATCCGCAAGTGGTTTTCAAAGATGGCTACGGAATGCAAAGATTAGTACAAGAATGGTTTTCCCGTCAGGATGCCCACCTAAAAACTGTCATGGAATTAAACACCCTCGATGCTTTTCGCGGCGTGGTGCGTCAGGGTAATATTATCGCTCTTCTGCCCCAATCTGCCCTGATGGAGGCCCGTAGCGATGCTACCCTCGCCATTCGTCCTCTTGCTTCCCCTAGTAGCGAAAATCCCCATCTTAATAATGGTAAATTTCACCCTCGTCTCACCCGTCAGGTAGTCCTTGTCACCACCAGCGATCGCCTACAGATACCACCGATCGCTCATTTTTGTCAATTAGTGCGGCAAATAAAGCAAAGTGTGGTTAAAAGCTTAGAAAATCACCCCGTCCAGCCTTAAGAATCCCCATCAATCCTATTTACTTTTTATTTTCTTCCTTGAGATGAGCGATACTTTTCGAGAATTATTAAAAGCGATCGGTAGTGGCACCCATACGGGCAAAAATTTAACCCGTCCCGAAGCGGCGATGGCCACCAAGATGATGTTAACCCAAGAGGCAACCCCGGCCCAAATCGGTGCTTTTATGATTGCCCATCGCATTAAACGCCCCACCAGCGATGAGTTAGCGGGAATGCTTGATGCCTACGCCGAGCTTAGTCCGCAAATAACCCTAGAATCAGCTTCTTTTCAGCATCCGATCACTATTTTTGGCAATCCCTACGATGGACGCTCTCGCACTGCCCCGGTTACTCCGATCACTACTTTAATCTTAGGGTTGGCGGGGATTCCCGTAGTCCTGCACGGGGGCGATCGAATGCCGACTAAATACGGTATTTCCCTCAAGGAAATCTGGCAGCAATTAGGAGCAGATTTTAGTCAATTATCCTTAGCAGCAGTGAAAGACTGTTTAATCACCACAGGATTGACTTTTTTCTATATTCCGCGCCATTTCCCTCTAGTACAGAATTTCATCACCTATCGGGAGCAAATCGGTAAACGTCCGCCCATGGCCACGGTAGAGTTAATGTGGTCGCCTTTTGTGGGTAATATTCATCAAATATCGGGTTTTGTTCACCCCCCCACCGAAGATCGTTTTCGCGAAACTTTTGCCCTGAGAAATATCTCTCACTTCACCACCGTGAAAGGATTAGAAGGGAGTTGTGATTTAGCCTGTAATCGGACGGCGATTATTGGTCTGGGAAATCCCACCGATCCCCCTTCCTTTCAGCGATTTTTCTTAAATCCTCGCGATTATGGCTTCTGTCCCTCGGATTATCCCCTCGAATCTTTAGAAATGCTCACCGCTAAATTAAAGGGTTTATTAGCCGGAGAAAATAATGAATTAACCGACGCGGCAATTTTTAACGGTGGTTTTTATCTTTGGCGCTGTGGAATTGCCCCGGATATCCCCACGGGTTTCCAACAAGCACAAGAATGTTTACAGTCAGGAAAAGCTCTGGCTAAACTAGAACAAATCCGTAATTATCTGGAAAATCAGGAATAGATAGGAATAGGGCTGTAGGGGAAATTACTTCTAAATCAATCATTAATTCGAGAAGTTGGGGCAAGACGGTAAACCTCAGACTTGGTATAACTTCTAGGTTTAAAAATAAATACTTTTGAGAAAAAATTTTTCCCGACTGCATCATTTTCTCGCTTAAGTGGGAAAGCTATGACTACGGAAAACGATTTAGAAGTTTCTAATTCCTATCACAGTCGCCCCTAGAGAAGCCACCATGTCTGCAATTAACCCCTCGACGCTCGAAACTGAATTTATCTCTCCCTCTTTTTCTATCCTCAAACTGAGGGAAAACTCGATCGACCTAGATGAAGATTTTCTCGGCAGTGATTTAGAAGATGATTTAGTATCTAGTCCCGAAAAAAGCTACAGCAACGGCACAACTACCGACTTAGTACGTTTGTACCTACAAGACATTGGCAGAGTGCCTCTACTCAAACGGGACGAGGAAGTTGAACAAGCGCAACAGGTGCAGCGTCATCTGTCTTTACTGAAATTAGGCGCCGCCGCCGTTAAACAAGGTGATGCACAAGTACAGCAATTTGTCAAGTTAATTGAGATTTGCGACCGTCTAACCGCTCAATTATCCCATCGTCCCTCCCTAGAACGTTGGGCAAAAACCGCCCAAATCAGCGTGTCTGAGTTAAAAAATGCTTTAAAAGCAGGAAAACAGCGTTGGGCGCACCTAGCGGGCTTAGAAGTGGGGGAATTAGAAGAAATTATTGCCCTTGGTACCCGTGCCAAAGAACAGATGATCAAGGCCAATTTACGTCTGGTGGTGTCGGTGGCCAAAAAATATCAGAATCGCGGTTTAGAATTATTGGATTTGATTCAAGAGGGAACCCTGGGTTTAGAACGCGCCGTCAAGAAATTTGATCCCACCAAAGGCTATCGTTTTAGTACCTATGCCTACTGGTGGATCCGTCAAGGAATGACAAGAGCGATCGCAACTCAAAGCCAGATTATTCGCTTACCAGTTCATATTACCGAAAAACTCAACAGAATTAAGAAGGCACAACGTAAAATCTCGCAAATGCGCGGTCGCACTGCTTCGATAGAGGAAATTGCCCAAGAGTTAGCTCTGACTCCTGAAGCGGTGCGGGAAGTGTTGATGACAGTGCCGCGTTCGGTTTCCTTAGAAATAAAAGTGGGCAAGGAAAAAGATACGGAATTATTAGACCTTTTGGAAACCGAAGAAGTGTCTTCAGAAAATCATTTTGTCTATGAATCTTTGCAAAGAGATATCAGAGAATTATTGGCAGATTTAACCACTCGCGAACGAGAAGTGATTGAATTGCGCTATGGTTTTCTCGATGGTAAATCCCATTCTTTAGCCGATATCGGTCGCACTTTGGCATTATCCCGGGAAAGGGTACGACAAATTGAGTTGAAAGCTTTGCAAAAACTGCGTCAATCCCAGCTACATCATCAAATTTGCGATTATTTTGAAGCGTTGAGTTAAGTAGCTGGTTATAATTAAATTGAAGATAGATTTTGGGTTCGATCCCCCCTGTCCCCCTTGATAAGGGGAGTGCCGATCCCCCCTTAATCCCCCCTTGATAAGGGGGGCATTTGATAATTTTTAACGCCTACCTACTTAGGGTTTGCTGAAAAAGTTTGTCGTGGGGGTAGGGTGCGGCCCCCCCAACCCCCCCGACATCGGGGGGGGTTTTACCGATTTTGAGGGGGTCAATTACCTAATTTTCAAGGAAAAAGTCCTGGGATTTTCCCCCCGACACCCCCATATCCGGTACTTTTTGATTTCCCAAAAGCCCAAAGACATTACCCAACAACTCTAACCCTGTGCGACAAATCTGACTTTGGGGGATCCCTCAATCATGGTTGCTGCAAATTGAGCAGAAGTGAAATCATCGGGAGATTTTAACCCTTCTTTGAGACTCTTGGTCATTTCCTCAATATTAATCACTCCTAGATTTTCATTTCGGAAGGGAACATTGATCGTTCCGGTAGCTTGATCACCGTCAAGTTTTCGTAGTCCTTTGGTAATCGGACTTCCTTTTTTAATCGGATCTACACCACAATTAACGGTTGATCCCTTAAGCGAAAGGTCAAGGGTTTTGACTTCCCCTGCAAAAAAACAGAGTAAGATATTTTCTGCCAGTTGATCCCTTCGGAGTATGGTTAGTTTATTCTCCGGTCCGACAAACTCGGTTCCGGTTACGGGATTACTGTAACCTTCTATTTCTAAACCGGGCCAACCGGATACTACTTCTGAATGTAATAAAAAGCCAGTAATAGTTTTATCAGACTTGGCGCGGCTTCGCTGTAAACTGCGACTTTGAACATCTAATCGCAAGTCTTCTTTCGTAACTCGTCCGACACTAAAAGCCCCATCTTGTAAGCAGTCAACCCAATAGGAGTCTATCCAAAAGAAGCGCAAAGATTCGGGGGGAAGTAACCGCGTATCGGGAACCAAATAGTTAAAGGGAACGTTTTTGAGCAATTCTAAATCTTGGAACCAACTGGCGATCGCTGTTGGTAGATCCCCGTTAGTTTCAGTTGTGCTTTGGAAAGGTAGGTGCAGCACTTGTTGCTGTATCTGATGTAAATCTTGAGCTTTAGAGCGTTTCCAGTTAAAAATCTCCACAGCTAGGGGTTGATTTTGTAGGGTCAGCATTCGTCCTAACTGCCAAGCCATAGCGTAGGAAACATCAAACATACCCGTATTAGGATCATAACGCATCAATTGATCAGCTATAGCAACAGGAGCGGTTAGGTTATCTTGGCTTTGGCCTGTACTTAAAGGACTATGATACCAAGAAATTGTTTTATCTCCTTGTCGCAGAGCGTGGTGGAGAGGTACATAACCCAAATCTATATATTTCTTCGCTGCATCATTACCGAAGGAGGGAAGTCTGAGGGTGTCGGGGTCCCAATTAATTTTTTGGAGCAGAGCATTGAAATTGTGCTTACTATCAACACAGGTAAAACTCCAACTGGTAAGGCTAACTAAACGGATTAAATCGTTAGGTCTTGCATCTTGATAGTCAAATTTTCCATCATCCTCATTATAGCGTTCTTCAAGGGCGACTAAATGAACGGTACTTACTTCCCCTTTTTTGGGTAAACGGTTGCCTAAAATAGTGGCTAAAGGTTCGCTGAGAGATTCATTTTTCTCATTGGTTATTTGGTTAACAGACGCAAGGAGAGCTATATCTTTTTCTGGAGGAAGAATCTTATCTAAAATGTTTTTAGGGACATCAATTACAGTCAGGACATCTTCACCATTTTGTCCAGGCTCGTATTCAAATTTAGGGAATTTAGTGTTACCAGAAGTTGGTTTGAGTTCCTTTAATTTAATTGTTTGTGGTTCAGGTTTCTCTGATTCCTGAAACAGAAGGAGAGCTAACCAAGGGAGATTAGAATCTGTTGATTTGATAGTACGCTCCCAAGGCAGAGTACTGCGTTTGAGGATGATATGGGGCAAGGCATTAGAATACTCGCCCAAGTTTCCCGCAGGGGGAAAAACCAGCAATTCTCATTTTGAAATAAATAGAGCATTAACCCCGATTTTGACATCGAAAATATAGTACAAAGTAACTATTTGCTCGGCAGAGGCGATCGCTAAAAAAACAATTGGTTGGAC
>SFBL01000165.1 GCA_007095785.1 Microcystis aeruginosa Ma_SC_T_19800800_S464 | reverse complement strand
CTTGAGTTCTGCTTCACTTTCAGATATTTCTATCTTATAAACTCCTGCCATATTTTTCCTTTAACTCTACTAATATGATATTCTACCCTATCTGTAGTCAGATTTTGGAGAATTGGTATTAAATTAATTCCAAAAGGGCGAGAATAAAAATTAAAAATAGTTCAGATAAAACCCCATAGATACAATCATTGCTGTTAGATTTTAATCTTTATACAGTATTTATAAAGTAACCCTGAAGATAAAGGCAACCTAACCTATTCTATTCAGAATCATCATTATAAATATCTTGGAGAGTTTTATTTTCGTAGCGTTCCTGATCTTGATTTTTGCCGCGACGGGAAGGACGACGATATTTTTTATTAGCTAATTTGGGTTCGTAGGTTTCTTGACCTGCTTCTTTAATTTTTAACTTTAAACTTGACTCTTTTGTGCTAGTTTTCTGTAATGACTGTTCTCGTGTGATCGCCTCTTCTAAAAACTCTAAATAATGTTGGTAACGTTCCCAATCTCCCCTCACCACACAGTTAGGTTCCCGACGGTGAGTACAATCATTAAATTGACAATTTCCTAAAGCTAAACGCTGTCTCACTTCTGGAAAATAAAAAGTTAATTGTTCCGGTGAACAGTTAATATCCGGTTGGTTAAAACCTGGACTATCGGCCAATAAACCCAGATTTGGTAAAGCAAATAACTCCACATGACGGGTAGTGTGACGACCTTTTTGCAGTTTTCCCGACACATCCCCCACCCGTTGATTAATCTCAGGAATTAGACAATTAATTAAACTCGATTTTCCCACCCCGGACGGACCGGCCAAGAGAGTGATTTTATGGTTTAATTGTGCCAATAAAGCCTCAAATCCCCGATTTTTCTCCACACTGACAAAAAAGGGCTGGTATCCCCAACTAGCTAGGCGATCGCCCCAGAGATCTATTTGTTCAGGTTCCCCCAGATCGATTTTATTGACACAGACAGCAATTTCTAAGCCTGTGGACTCGGCTTTCACCAAAAAACGGCTAATCAGCCAAGGCTCGAGGACGGGTTCAGCAAGGGCAAAAACTAGCAAAATCTGCTCGATATTAGCAACGGCCGGCCGATCGATCTCGGTACTGCGGGGGAGTACTTCTGCGATCGCACCCTGCTGATCGTCAAAATTTGCTTCCTCCACGCGCACCCGATCACCAACCATCACCGATTGACCGATTTTTTGCAAGCGAGCGCGACGGGTACAGAGAAGATTCTCGCCCATAACGGGAGAATCCAAGCGTACCTGATAGAAATTCGCCTGTACGGCCACCACTGTGCCGTATAAATCGGTTAATTGTGCATCTACCATTTAGGAATCGGGACGATAGACTTTGAGAACAAAAAAGCTATCTCGGTCCTCGATCGATTCTATCTGATAACCCTCCACTGTCAGGCTAGTGGGAACCTGTTCGATCGGTTCCCCTGCATCTAACCAGACTTCCAACCGTTCCCCGGCAGGTATTTTCTCTAATTGCAATTTTGTCCGGACAAAATTAATTGGGCAGGGAGTGCCGCGCAGGTCTAAAGTCATAGTTATTTATGGAAGATATTACCTAAAAATCCCTCGATTCCGCCTTTCCCCACGGTTTCACCGCGAACTTTCGCTAATTTTTCCAGTAATTCCCGTTCTTCTCCAGTGACACGGGTAGGAATCGAGATTTTAACGGTAATGCGATGATCACCGCGACTGACGGGATTGCCTAATTTGGGAACCCCTTTATTTTCTAAAATCAGTACGGTGTTCGGTTGAGTACCGGCAGGGATAGTCAGGTCTTCTTGACCATCTACTGTATTAACTTTAATAGTACATCCTAAAATCGCTTGGATATAACTAATCGTGATATCCGATTTAATGTCATTACCTTCCCGTTGAAATTCCCCATCGTTTTCCACGGTTAGATAAACGAATAAATCCCCCGGCAGCCCGCCTTTAAGTCCAGCGTCTCCTTCCCGGGCAACGCGCAATTTCATGCCGTTGTCAACCCCGGCTGGGATGGTAATTTTCAGTTTTTTGGTTTCCTGTCTGCGTCCGGAACCGCCGCAAACGTCGCATTTTTCCTCGATCACTTCGCCAGCGCCGTCACAGGTGGGACAGACCGAAACCTGAGCAAAAGTACCGAAGGGAGTACGGGTGGCGCGACGCACCTGACCAGTACCACTACAAGTAGCACAAGTGCGGGAACTCGTCCCTGGTCTGGCCCCACTGCCCTTACAGGTTTGACAGGTTTCCAGATGACGGATGCGGATTTCCTTTTCGCCGCCAAAGACCGCCTCGCGGAATTTTAGTCTAAAATCGAGACGTAGATCCTCGCCCCGGGTAGGGCCTGTGCGTCGGCGGGCGGTTGCTTGGCCGCCCATGCCGCCGAAACCACTAAAGATTGTTTCAAATATATCGGCGAAACCGCCCATATTGTCGGGATCAAAACCGGCAGCGCCCCCAGAAACCCCAGCTTCACCAAAGCGGTCATAACGATTGCGGGTTTCTGGTTCCGAGAGAATTTCGTAGGCGCGGTTAATTTCTTTGAAGTATTCCTCGGCTCCTGGTTCTTTGTTAACATCGGGATGGTATTTTCGGGCGAGACGACGATAGGCGCGTTTGATGTCTTCTTTGCCGGCATCTCGCGAGACACCTAGAATTTCGTAGTAATCAGTGGGCATAGGGGGCTATGGTTCTGCTGGCAATTTATAAATAAATTTTCGGTCTAGTTGTTACTTTAACAAAGTATACATAATAGTTTAGTTGGGTTATCCCTACTATTTTTGCCGGGGGATAGGGGATAGGGGATGGGGGATGGGGGATAGGGGATAGGGGATAGGGGAGAAAAAAGCTGAAAACTCACATCTGATCACTGATTACTGATTACTGATCACTTTTTAATCTACGGCCTCGTAGTCACTGGAGCTCATTTCTTCGCCATCGTAGGGATCGTCATCACTGCCCGATTTGCCGGCTTTAGTTTCCAGATTACTATAGGTTCTGGTTCTAGTGTGGGAGATGGTTGGCCTGTCGGCGAAGGTGTTCGAGGGAGTGGTCTGGATGCGGGTGGGCCGGGTCAGTCTTTCGGTGACATCGATCGATTCAAACCCAGTACCGTTAAGGGATTGGTTTTGCTCTTGTCCACCCGTGTAGATGCGGGTACCGATTTCGAGGACAATCTGACGAAATTCTTCTAGGGTGGTTTTTAGCTTTTCTGGGGATAGGGAAGGGTCGCGCAGGGCGATTTGCAACTGTTGCCGCTTCTGGTCGGCCAGTTGCCGGATATCGGGGGCGACTAACTCGCTGTTTTCCATGAGGGTGACTTCGTAGCTATAGAAAAGACTATCGGATTGCTGGCGAATATCGATCATTTGCAGACGACTGCGATCAAATTCGGCGTATTTTTCGGCTTCTAGGCGCATTTTTTCAATTTCGTTCGGTTTCAGCCCTCCAGTATGGCTAATGACAATGCTTTGTTCCTTGCCAGTGCCTTGGTCGCTGGCGGCCACTTTCAAGATGCCGTTAACATCGATCTCGAAGGCCACTTCGATTTGTGGCATACCCCTAGGGGCGGGAGGAATTCCCGTCAGCAGAAATTTACCGAGGGTTTTATTATCCCGGGCCATGGCCCTTTCCCCTTGCAGAACATGAATTTCCACTGAAGTTTGACCATCGGCAGCGGTGGAGAAAACCTGAGATTTACTGGTGGGGATGGTGGTATTGCGATCGATAATTTTGGTAAAGACTTCGCCGAGGGTTTCAATGCCGAGGGAAAGGGGGGTGACATCGAGGAGGAGGACATCTTCTACTTCTCCACCTAAAACTCCAGCTTGAATCGCCGCCCCCAAAGCAACGGCCTCATCGGGATTAACAGAGCGATCAATCTGGCCTGCAGAAAAGAAACGGGAGATTAATCGCTGTACGGCGGGGATTCTGGTGGAACCACCCACGAGAATTACCCGATCGATATCGCTAGGCTGCAGTTCGCTATCTTTGAGGGACTGTTGTACAGGTTCGAGGGTTTTTTCCACTAATTCTCTGGTTAATTCCTCGAATTTTGCGCGAGTTAGTTCTAATTCTAGGTGTTTAGGGCCGGTTTCGTCGGCGGCGATGAAGGGGAGATTGATCGAGGTGCTAATCATGCTAGAAAGCTCGATTTTGGCTTTTTCGGCGGCTTCTCGCAGTCTTTGGATCGCCATGCGATCGCTGGCTAGATCGATGTTTTCTTGGCCTTGAAAGTTCTCCACCAGCCACCGCACTAAGAGGTTATCAAAATCGTCCCCCCCAAGATGGTTATTGCCGGCTGTGGCTTTCACTTCAAAGACTCCCTTTCCCAGTTGCAGGATGGAAACGTCGAAGGTTCCTCCCCCCAGGTCAAAAACGAGGATATGTTGATCTTCGTTTTGTTTATCTAAACCGTAGGCCAGGGCGGCGGCGGTGGGTTCGTTAATAATTCTTAATACTTCTAGTCCTGCGATCATCCCCGCGTCTTTAGTTGCTTGACGTTGGGCATCGGTAAAATAGGCGGGAACCGTAATCACGGCCTCGTTGATCGGTTCTCCCAGATAGCCCTCGGCATCGGCCTTTAATTTTTGCAGGATCATGGCCGAGATTTCTTGGGGGGTAAATTCCCGATCGCGAATTTTGATATTGACGGTATCATCGCGACCGCGTTGGCAATGATAGGCAACTCGTCCCCTTTCGGCCCAGCAATTCTCATTTTGAAATAAATAGAGCATTAACCCCGATTTTGACATCGAAAATATAGTACAAAGTAACTATTTGCTCGGCAGAGGCGATCGCTAAAAAAACAATTGGTTGGACA
>SFBL01000164.1 GCA_007095785.1 Microcystis aeruginosa Ma_SC_T_19800800_S464 | reverse complement strand
TGGTGCTTTACTGTTTCTCAAATGCCTTTTTTCGCTCCTTATGTTTATTTTTATGCTCACTTTGATTTTTTCTCTCCGTAATTTCTCTCTGTGACAGCTTAGGGTGCGGAATGTGGGTTATAAGGCTAATAGTTTACCGCTATCTAAACGAAAAAAAGGAGTGAAAATAATCACTCCTACTGATAATCACAAGAAAAACAGGCTTAAACCTAGAGAGCGTTTGCTCCCGCTACTACTTCTAATAATTCTTGCGTAATAGCGGCTTGACGAGCTTTGTTGTAGGTACGGCTTAAAGTCCCAATTAACTCGCTGGCGTTGTCGCTGGCGTTACTCATCGCCGTCATCCTGGCTGCTAATTCACTAGCTGCCGATTCCTGGAGAGCGCGCAATAATTGGTTATTTAAGTACAAAGGTAGGAGAGAATCGAGGATTTGGACGGGATTCTGCTCAAAAATCATGTCTTGGGGAAAAACCTGCGCCGGTTGGCTGGCCATTTTTTCCCGTTGTACCTTAAATTTTCCCTCTTTAGTCACCAAACGGAAAATCTCGTCATCCTGTACCGCTAAACCTTGAGTAGTTAAGGGTAACAGGGTTTGAATCACTGGAGTGGAACTGATCAGGGAGATAAAACGAGTATAAACCAACTCGACGCGATCGACTGTTTCCGATAAAAATAAGGAAAGCAATTCATCCCCAATCGTGCCAGCTTCATCGGCAGTGGGAATCTGTTCGAGGTTAATAAATTTAGCGGCAATGGGAGCATTGCGGCGCTCGAAATACTGTGCCGCTTTCCGGCCGGCAATAACTAATTGATAGTTAATCCCTTGCTGTTTTAATTCATTCATCCGTTGTTCGGCACGACGGATGACGTTAGTATTATAACCGCCACAAAGACCTCGATCGCCTGTGACTACCAACAGAGCCACGGTTTTTACTTCCCGTTGGGCCAGCAGGGGTAAATTAACATCACTAAAGGCTAAACGACCTTGGAGATTATAAAGTACCTGAGCGAGGGCATCGGCAAAAGGACGGGTACAGAGAACTTGTTCTTGGGCGCGGCGCACTTTTGCTGCCGCCACCAGACGCATGGCCTCGGTAATTTTTTTGGTATTTTTGACCGATTGAATTTGGTCGCGAATCGCTTTGAGATTAGGCATAATTCAGTTATCAGTTATCAGTTATCAGTCATCAGTTATCAGTTATCAGTCATCAGTTATCAGTCATCAGTTATCAGTTATCAGTTATCAGTCATCAGTTATCAGTTATCAGATTGGAGTTTTAAGTGAGCAGTATGTGTTAAGTGAGCAGTATTAAATAGCAGTTTCTTGCCATCTTTTCACTGTTTACTGATCACTGTTTACTGATCACTGTTTACTGATCACTGTTTACTGATCACTGTTTACTGATCACTGATGACTGATAACTGATAACTGAAAAGACTGACAGCTTAAAGCTCACAGAAGTTTACTTAAAAGCCTGTTTGTACTCGTTGATGCCATCTTTGAGCAGGCCTTCCGCTTCGTCATTGAGTTGTTTTTCAGTGCTGACGATCTCAACATAACGAGGTTTGCTGGTTTTCAGGTATTCCCGTAGGCCAGCGCAGAAATCGATAACTTTATCGGTGGCGATATCGTCGAGATAACCGTTTAAACCGGCATAAACCACCGCCACCTGTTCCCAAACGGAGAGGGGGAAGTTTTGGGGCTGTTTGAGGATTTGACGCAGACGTTGACCGCGAGACAGTTGTGCTTGGGTGGCCGCATCAAGGTCAGAAGCGAATTGAGCAAAAGCTTCTAATTCGTCAAACTGGGCTAATTCGAGTTTTAATTTACCGGCAACTTTCTTCATCGCTTTCGTTTGGGCCGCCGAACCCACCCGGGATACGGAAATACCAGCGTTAATTGCGGGACGGAAACCAGCGTTAAAGAGGTCGGTGGAGAGGAAGATCTGACCGTCAGTAATCGAAATTACATTGGTGGGAATATAGGCGGAAACGTCACCGGCTTGGGTTTCGATAATCGGCAGGGCGGTCATGCTACCACCACCGAGGGCATCGCTGAGTTTAGCGGCGCGCTCTAGTAAACGGGAGTGGAGATAGAAAACGTCGCCGGGGTAAGCTTCCCGACCGGGAGGACGACGCATGAGCAGGGATAGCTGACGATAAGCTTGAGCCTGTTTGGTGAGGTCATCGTAGATAACTAGGGTCGCTTTGCCTTTATACATGAAGTATTCAGCGATCGAAGCTCCGGTGTAGGGGGCGATATACTGGAGGGTGGCGGGGTCGTTAGCGTTAGCGGCCACCACCACGGTGTAATCCATGGCGCCTCTTTGGGTGAGGGTGTCGATTACTTGGGCGACGGTGGAGGCTTTTTGACCGATGGCGACATAGACACAGATCACGTCTTCGCTTTTCTGGTTAATGATTGTGTCAATGGCGATCGCTGTTTTACCGGTTTTTCTGTCACCGATAATTAACTCCCGTTGACCACGACCGACGGGAATCATGGCATCGATAGCGGTGATGCCAGTTTGCATCGGTTCACAGACGGATTTGCGAGCGACAATACCGGGGGCGGGGGATTCCACCAGACGGGTTTCGCTGGCGAGGATTTCCCCCTTACCGTCGATGGGACGACCGAGAGCATCAACCACGCGGCCGACTAAGGCTTCACCCACGGGAACCTGAGCGATTTTACCGGTAGCTTTCACCGTACCGCCTTCTTTAATCCCGAAACCGTCACCCATTAACACCGCGCCGACGTTATCTTCTTCGAGGTTAAGGGCGATGCCGACGGTTCCATCTTCAAATTCTAATAGTTCTCCCGACATGGCCTGTTGTAGGCCGTAGATGCGGGCAGTACCGTCACCCACTTGCAGGACGGTTCCCACGTTGGAGACCTGTACTTCTTGGTTATAGGATTCGATCTGTTGACGAATAATTGTACTAATTTCGTCGGGTCTGATAGCTACCATAGTTTAATCTGGGAAAGGGTAAAAAATTAGGAGGTGAAAAAACGGCAAAAAAGGGAGATTAGATGACCTTAGCGCAGGGAAAGGCTGAGGCGTTGTAGTTGACCGCGAATGCTGGCATCAAAGACCTGAGAACCGACTTTGATCACCACACCACCGATGAGGCTGCCATCAACTTTGGTTTTCAGTTCGACCACGTTCGCCCCGGTTAGGGTTTTCACTTTGTCGATGACGATTTGTTTTTGGCTATCGTTCAATTCGGTGGCCGAGGAAACTTCTGCTAAAACCGTGTTAGTCAGCGCTCTGGCTAGGGTGAGATATTGTTGACAAACGGGTTCTAAAAATTGAATCCGACGTTTATCGACTAATAACATCATGAAGTTAGTTAAATAGGGATTGGCACTGCTCCCCATTACTTGGGAAAGAACGGCTTTTTTAGCTTCTTCTTTGATGACGGGATTGCCGATAAAAGCTCTTAGATCGGGAGCATTTTCTAGCAATTCCAAGAGGGATTTAATTTCGCCGCCGATCGCTTCTAATTGTCCGCTGCTTTGGGCGACGGAAAGTAATGCTTGGGCGTAGGGTTCGGCTATTTCTGAACTGATTAAACTTCCCTGCATCTATTTACCTCCTAGGTTGGCCAAACTGCGATCAATTAGGGTTTGTTGTACCGATTCTTCCAGGCCGGCGCTTAACTGGGATTCCACGTTAGCTAAGGCTAAAGCGGTAATTCTTTGGCGTAATTCTACTAAAACGCGATCCTGTTCCGCCGAGAGATCTTTAGCGGCACTTTCGCGCATTCTTTGAATATCGAGTTCGGCTTGGGCGGCGATGTCGGCGGTGACAGTTTTAGCTCTAGAGCGAGCGTTATTGATAATTTTTTCGGCCTCTTGTTTTGCCAGGGCGAGTTTTTTCTGTTCTTCGGCGAGGGCGGTAGCGGCAATATTTTTCCGGTTTTCAGCTTCGGCTAAAGCTTCAGCAATCTTCGACTGACGTTCTCCGAGGATTTGTCCGAGAACTTTGCGGCCGTAGAAGATGATTAAACCGAGCAGAATTGAGAGGTTAAATAGGTTAGTTCCTAGAATATCGGTGTTGATGCCGAATCCTTCTGCTGCCGCTTCCTTCGCCTCCGTGGCTAATAATAAAACTGTGTCGATGATCATGATTATTGAGGGCGGGGAGTAGGTTATTCAGTTATCAGTTATCAGAGGTAAGTTTCCAGTCTTCTAACTCCTGACGACTGAGTTCCATCTTTTCACTGATCACTGTTATTAACCAAGGGCTGGGATTTAGCGAACGAGTTCGGGGCCGAGGAGTTTTTCGAGAATTTGACGGGAAAGAGAGGCCACTTGTCCTTCTAGAGAACGAAAGGCTTCTTCTTTCTGTTGGGCAATTTCGGCGGCGACGGCTTCTTTACGAGCTATCGCTTCTTTTTGGGCTGCGGCAACTCGTTCGCTGGCTAGTTTTTGGGCCTCGGCTTGCGCTTGGGCGATAATCTCTTGGGATTGTTTACGAGCGGAAGTTAATTGCAATTCGTACTCTTGTACCAGTGCTTCGGTTTTGGCTAGTTGTTCTTTGGCTCCGCTTTCTGTTTGCCGAATATACTCCGCCCGTTCATCTAAAACTTTACTGAGGGGTTTATAAAAAACGGCGTTCAGGATCACTGCCAAAAGAATAAACTGTAGTGCCATCACTGGCAGGGTGGCATCGAAATCAAACATTGATTTATTCCTGATAAATAGAAGCTATAGACAGGTTCAAAAAAGGAAGATGATCCCCCTGCTTTAACAATAAACAGTCAGGGGGAATCACTAAAATTCCCTTAACTAGCTATCAGCCTTCCGTCCCAAAAACCAGACTTTTTGGTTGGCTGCTTTGGCGTTTTTTGAGAGTTTTGAAAACTCCGCTGCCAAGCTGCGGACTGGGGGCTGATAGCCCACTGCTTTTTTAATTAGGCGAAGGGGTTAGCGAACAGTAAAACGAGAGCGATAACCAAGCCGTAGATGGTTAAGGATTCCATGAATGCCAAGCTGAGGAGAAGGGTACCACGAATTCTTCCTTCAGCTTCGGGTTGACGGGCGATACCAGAGACAGCTTCTCCAGAAGCGGTACCTTGACCAACACCGGGGCCGATAGCGGCTAAACCAACGGCGAGGGCGGCGGCGATAACGGAAGCGGCAGCTACTGTGGGGTTCATGGTGATTTTTTCCTCTATTTACTAATCAATTTCAATCTGTTGTTTACAGAGCGCGTTCTCAGCCGTAAAAAATAGCTGGTTTTCTGCTCAAGACTCCCGAAAGAGTTTTTGGGAAAGAACGATCCTGGAATTCAGTTGCTCATCCTGAATTCGACCAATAATTTCTTAGTTATTATCCTATTATTTGGACACTTTTCCCTAAGAAATTTTTCTTTTTTTCGTCCCTCGCTTTTAAGCGTGTTCTTCTTCGTGTTCCGATTCCAGTGCCTCATGGATATAGGCCCCGGCAAGGGTGGCGAAGACAAGGGCCTGAATAGCGCTGGTAAATAAACCGAGAGCCATCAGGGGTAGGGGTACGACTAGGGGGACGAGGAAGACTAATACTGCCACTACCAACTCGTCCGCGAGGATGTTTCCGAAAAGACGGAAGCTGAGGGAGAGGGGTTTGGTAAAGTCTTCTAAAATTTTGATCGGTAATAGCACGGGAATCGGCTCTAGGTAGTGAGCGAAGTAACCGAGTCCTTTTTTACTGATGCCTGCGTAGAAGTAAGCGAGGGAAGTCAGTAGGGCTAACGCCACCGTGGTATTGATGTCGTTAGTGGGGGCGGCTAATTCTCCTTCGGGTAGTTCGATTAACTTCCAAGGAATCAAGGCCCCTAACCAGTTAGAAACGAAAATAAATAAAAATAGGGTGCCGATGAAGGGCAACCAGGGTCGATATTCCTTTTCTCCTAGCTGGTTTTTGGCTAAATCGCGCAGAAATTCGAGAACGTACTCCATCAGGTTTTGAATACCGCTAGGAACTTTCTGGATCTTGCGGGTAGCGGCGATCGAGGCGATGATTAAGATAGCGAAGACGATCCAGGAGACCGCGATCACTTGCCCGTGAATTTTTAGTCCGCCGATGTGCCAGTACCAGTGTTGTCCCACTTCCAGGGAAGCGAGACTATAAAAATTAAGCACACTTAAACTGTCTAACATTTCCACCTTGGGGAGATTCAGGTTCGCAAATCAGGGTTATTTTGAACGGTTAAAGGGTTTAGGAATCGGCTTTCTGCTCCAACTTGAAGATGGTTTGCAGGGTATAGACGATGATCGCCGCTTTATAGGTCAAAAAACCCAAAAAAACCGGCACTATGTGCAGTTCTTGCCAACGACTGGCGATGATGATTAATCCAGCGAATAGGGCTAATCCTTTTTTGCCTACCCGATTTTTCGTTACCCCCAATTTTTCCACTTCCCCGGCGAGGAGTTTTAGGTAAACAACTCCCACCATTGCCCCTAATAGGTAATTAAGGGCGGTATTGAGGGAATAAAACAGCCAAACGGGTATAAAGATCACACCGCTTAAGATCAGGGTGGTGATCAGTAAAGTGTTTTGTAGTTGATAGTATTCCCGCATCGGATCTGACGGCGGGTTAGTTTCTGGGGTTGGGGGAGATTCGATCGATGGGTCAGACAAGGTACACCTAAATCAGCGATAGACTAATCTCAATATCTGGATTGCTTTCCCAGCTATGACGCTCAGGTAAGCCACAAGACATATTATCACGGCAGTGGCAACAATTATTAAGCAATTGTAAATTGTCTTGATTCCCCCCGCTCGCAGCCGTCAGCTTTTTTCTCCCCCCTCCCCTGCTCCTTTCTCCCCACTTCCCCAACTCCGGCGCTCCCCCTTGCCTGTTCCCTAAAACCAGGGACTTCCTGTCTCACTATTAAGATAACTGCCCTAACTGTGTTTTTGAGTAGATTTTTTCTTGTTCCTACTCCTCAATAAACCCGAACCTGAAGAAAAATTTACCCGTACCCCCTACCCTAAAAGAAAAATTTTTTCTGGAAAGTTTTTCAGCATCAGGGTTTGATGGTTTGAGTGCCAGCTTGATCATTTTAACCAATATCATCCTTGCCCTTGGCGGGGGGGGAAATTTTGCTGCTGCTATAAATAAGAAAAAAAGTTTTTGTGTGCTTCTCTCTGACAACAATCTCTAGGCAAAAAGCCGGAGATTTTTAAAAAAAGCTGATATAGTCATTTCAATTAAGATTGAGAATATCAATCCCAGATTTCATAAGGGTTTTGTCGGTCTAGAGTGTATCAGAATTATCTGAAATGACTATAACTGATCACTGATCACTGATCACTGATAAAAACTAACTAGGAACAATATTTAAGAAAGCATCGAAGTCTTTTAATGCTTCTTGGAATTGATTAGCAGCAAGACTAGCATCTTTTTCTTTGGCTGCCGCATCGATACGTTCAAAGTGAACGAAAAGATTTTTCGCTAACTGCTTGGCTTTTTCTTGGTCTTTGGGCAGTAAATTACGGGATAATCCTACCATTTCCTGACGCAATTGCCCCAAAGGACCGTGGATATAGGTGCGAGTATCTACCCAATTTTTGTCAGCGATGAGGTCTTGCAAAACGCTCATTTTTTCGCGAAATCCTTCTATGGGTTGGATGTAAACCTGTAACTGTTCGATTTTTTGCGGACTGTAAACGGTGGGGATAGTTGCTTGGGGACCGCTGCAGCTAACCAGCAGGGTAGTAACTAGGACTAAAACTAGGGAAATAATCGAGCGAAGACGTGGCATTGGTTTATATGTACTATTTAACAAACTATTGACGTTCTCTCCCGATAGCTTGACCGGCTATCGGGACGATTTTTACTTTATCAGAATTTTGGGTTTAAAACCTCGCCCCTTTTAGGGTATCCATTGGTCACATCTTTCATTAACAAAAAGAGAAGAAACTCAAAAAAGGACTCTTCTCGACTTTGTGTGATAAGTTTAACTTATATAGTAGCGATCGATCTTTGTGTCCTCTGTGTCTGGTGTGGTTCCTTCCACTCCCTCACCCGCAAGACTCTATCTTAGAATACATTTTACCCACCAAACCTGGGAGAGCCTTTTCACGAGGCACAAAAAGATATTTATCAGAAAAGTTATCATTAAGTTAGAGGTTTTAAGGCTGATTCGGATAAATTATTTTTATTAATAAGTATTATACACACTTCATACAGGGCAGCAATATGGCTTACCACCACTGTGGAATCACGACCCCATTTTGGAGTAATAGTATTGATGAGAGTTTAAGAGAGAATTTAGAACAGTTTAAGGGTAAAATTAGGGAAATAAAAGGGTAAAACTGGCTTTAGCTCCCCGTCCAATCTACTATTGGTCATCTGGGTACTAAACTGAAATCTCTTTGATTACGAGTAACGACTGTAGCATTAAGTGATAATGCAATAGCAGCTATTCGCAGGTCTTTTTGTAGGCGATTTTTTCGCAGAGGCGGATTCTCTTTAAGTAATTGTTTGAGAAGATTATCTGCTTGGTTTGTAAAGTCTAGAATCTCAATTGTTTGCAGATATTTGACGGTTATTGAAAGTTTTGAGTAGAGTTGGGGCAGATTATTGATAGCCCAAGGATCGTTAATTTTACCCATCCAACCGTTGAAAAGTTCCTGAACAGTAATTATTGTAACGGAAATGGAATGACGGGACGCATTAGCAATAACTTGGGGATGATTGCGAAGAATTAGGGAAATATGGTCAGTATCGAGAATATATTGAGACACAAATCTTTATCCTCTACAGATAATATGAGGGATCTACTTCACTGTCATCATCTAAAGTACGTTCTGCTTGAAGTGTATCCATGATTTCTTGAAAATCTGCGTCATTTTCAAAGATACCTGCAAATTCTCGCCAATTGGGTGAGGGGTTATCTAGGGGTGTTGTCCATGATATCGTTTCAATTTGGCTAATTTGTTCGATAAAGGTTGTTTGTAGTTGGGAAATGGCTTCTTCTTTGGTGGGTGCTTGGACTCGAAAATGAGGCAATTCAGCGATAGATACAGCATATTGACCATTTTTAAGGGTTTCTATCAGTATTTTTACCTTTAGATTAGCTGATGGTTGGGAGGGCGGGATATTGAGATTGATGACCATAGCATTTTGTTGATTTATCGCTTTACTTCCTTATTTTATTGGAAGTCATGATAAGTATGAGGCATTTTTGGGTAAGTTAAGGTTTAGAGAGCTGCGTTGCCGAAGGCAGACTGTGTGATCGCTCGTTTTTAATTATGGGTAATATCAATTATGGCTAAAATGTTTCCCCCAGATGCGCCTTCTAATCCTGATTTACGGGGAGAATCAGAAGTATATCATTTACTATCTCAACTTGACGATGATTTTTACATTTTTCAAGACAGATACTGGATTTTTAAGAATAAAGATGGAGCTAGAACTGAAAGAGAAACGGATTTCTTGTTAGTTCATCCCCAGAAAGGTCTATTGATTATTGAAGTCAAGGGAGGAACTCGATTTTCTTACGACGGGGAACATGATCAGTGGAAATCGGGAGATAATATTTCTTATCAAAATCCCTACAAAAAACAATTAGCTAACTCAAAAAAATTGCCGTTATTTCTAAGAGGTAAACTACCTAGTTTGAAAAAACGTTGGATACCTTGTGGATATGCAATTTGTTTTCCTCATATTGATATTTTAGAGGGAAATTTAGCTCTCTTTATGGAAAGAGACGTTACTTTATTTAGAGATGATCTGAAAAATCTAGGTGAGAAAATCAACGAAATATATAGTCATTATAGTAATAATAGTCATCAACCTCTTGGCAAAAAGATAGTAGAAGAAATTAAAACTTTAATTACCCCTAATTCAGAATTTAGAAAATCCCTAAGTGCAGAACTAGAAGATGAGGAACAAACTATAATTAAGCTGACTAAAGAGCAACAAGAAATTTTAGATGGTTTTTATAAAGTTAAAACTCCAATCCTTATTGATGGACCTGCGGGAACAGGAAAAACTCAACTCGCAATCTCACAAGCTATTTCAGATATTCAATTTGATAGATTGGTTTTATTCATTACTAATTCTCAGGATTCAAAAGATTATATCTATAAGGAAATTTCGCTTAATGTTGAAATTAACAATGATCTTTTAAAGATATTTACGTTTCAAGAACTTAGTTTAGTACAAAAAGTTTTAGAAAATAAAGAAAATTTAGAAGAGGTCAGAATTATTATTGATGAGGCACAACAATTAGATGGTGATTTTTTGAGAAAAATAGCTGACTATGCTAGTCAAATGTTTAATCTATCAATTTTAATTTTTAAAGATGATTCTCAAAAAACTAATGAAAATGATATACAAGAGATATTTAAACCCTTTAATTATACCCTGCAAAAAGTAATCAGAAACACAATTAATATTTTTGATTCTTACAAAGAATACATTAGTCCAACCTATAAAGTAAAAAAGCCTGTCAGACAGTTTCAGGAAGTCAGCACAGATTATTACATAACTGATGAAGACTTAATTAAAGCCATAAAAAGCAATATTTTGGCATTAATAAACGATGAAAAGGTTTTACCTCAAAACATAACAATCCTCTTTTCTAAACAACCAAGTAAAGACTTTCTTGACTCGATAGCATCAAAAATTTATATTTTGAAATTTAAGCGATTCTCTCTCGCTAGTCCTCTTCATCCACAAAAAATTACTTGGTCAACTATTTACGATTTTCAAGGCTTAGAAAATCATATAATTTTATTAGTGGAATTAGAACCAGAACCCATTTCTGAGACCATTCGCTTAAGAAGATTAAGATATATTGGTCGCTCAAGAGCTTGTAGTATTTTATACATCTTTTTAAGAAAAGATATGTCTTCAGATATAATTGATATTGCCGATATATTTTAAAATTTGTAAAAGTCATCTAATCCTTCACCCTCACTATTCTAATCCTTCACTCTCACTATTATTCGATAGCTCAGTAAAATCAAAGTAATCACAAAAGTTGAAATTATCTTTATGGGAAAAAATTGATGACAAAACCCTTGAAATAGTATGAGAAATTGGTCGAGGTAAATAATTTTCTACATTTTTACGAAATAAATTTTCATCAAAAGTCTGGCCATTATCTTGATGAGATAATATCCATAATGCGTACAATGCGTTGAGATTTAAGTCAATTGATTTTGTAGAAAGAAAATTTTGAAATATAGCAATTATTTTTTCACGCAATCTTTCATCATTTTTAATCATCATGAGAATATATGGCGGATCTTTTTTTCGAGGTTTTACTAAATGATGAATTAATCTTGTTCTGGCATAATCCATGATATTTTGATTCTTAAAAATTTCATTCATTGCTTTGTATGCGGAAAATATTATGTTATTAGGAAATCCAAAGATAATAAATTCAACAATAGTCCAAGTATTTTTTATGATTGTTTTTGGGTACTTACAAATTATTTCTGGGATTTTATTGATTAATTGTATAACCAAGTTTTCATCGTAATCATGATCATTTTTTACATCAAATAAATAATTAGTTATTCGATGACAATCTTTTTCTTGAAGGTTGGCTGTAAGATTAATAGTATTTATGTCAAAATCTTCATCTTCATCTTTTTTTGTTTTCTGATTATCTTCCCAATGTTCTTCATTTATAAGTTCATTACCATAAGCTATTTGATGATCTTTTCTAAAAAAATCTTTGACATATTTAGGATTATGTATAATTTTCGTTTTTGCCGAGTTTAAGTTTAGTCCTATCCTATGTAGTTCTTCTTGCAAAATATTAACCGCTTTGATTACTTCATCTTTAGTATTAGTAATAATTTTAATATCATCAACGTATCGAGCATAATGAAAGCCATAAGCAATCATCAATTCATCTATTTTACTTAGTAAAATATTTGCCAAATAGCCATCAGTTCTATTACCTACTAAAAGCCCTTGTTCTTTTTTTTCTACCTTTAATAAGCTATCAATAACCGAGTAAAATTCAATTTCTGGCTGCAATATTTTCTGCAACAACGGTTTATATTTTTGAGGTAGAATACTCCCTGTTAAATCAAAGAGATTATTGATTAAGTAATTAGGTGATACGCTATCATAAAATGATGTTATATCGGCGTTTAATAAATAAGACTCTCTCTGGTCTTTTTTTAATTCTTTAATAAGATTTTCCCCCCATTGTATGAATTTTTTATATTCAGGATTATAAGGTTTAAACAAATGGATAAATCCACTGAGTGATCGTTGAGTTCGGTTAGCATAGCTTGTTTTAATAAAAGAATTTTCAACTGCCAAGGAAAGGACATTAATCAAATGATATCTAATTGCATATTCTTTGAAAGGCAAATATACACATCTTCTAATAAAGACATCTTCTTTGGGATAAGCATAAGCAAACGACTCATATGGTATATAAGGTTGTTTTAAAGAGTAGATATTTTTAATATATTCAACTAAAAGGTTGATTTTATTTTGATTTTTACAATTGATACTTAGTTCAAAAAAATTACAAAATTGATCGTCATTAAGCCTACTATACATTGCATAGTAAATTGACATTCTAATTAATTTTGCATCCGTTAAATAGTCTTCTATGTTAAAATTAAGCATAAATATCCTCTTTGCTCTAAATCTATATTAGAGCTATATTGCTATTTATTTTTCCCTTAGAGTCAAATTTTTTAAGATTCTTTCGATGTTTGCAGTTTCTCATCTCAGCAAAAGAGAGAAAACAGCGATCGCAAACTGCGCCTTTAAATTCTTCAAACTCCCACAAAGCAGCAATCTTAAACTTTTTCTCACGATTTGGACATTTAGACAACAACTTTAAGTCATGCTTCTCACACCTCCCAACCGACTTAAACTGCCATTCAATCCTATGACAAAGCAACTCATCATTTTTGTTCAAATTGTCTCATAAAAGCTCGATCGATCCGATCTTTCCATAACCATAATAACGGTGATTGCCAGCCAAAACCGCCCCAAGATGCGATCGCTTTTTGGTCTCCTGTCCCAATTAAACTCAGATAATTTTTCTGGGGAAAATAGGGTTTTAGTGGCTGATTTTGCAGAATTCTGACTAAATTATCGAACAGGGGTTTTCCTTGTCGGACGGCAAAAACTCCCGCTTTCGGACGGGGATAATCTGGAATCGTGGCAATATCTCCCACGGCAAAAATATGGGGGTGGGAAAGAGATTGCAGATAATTATTCACTAAAATAAAACCTTTTTCATCTGTCAGTAATCCCGACTCTTTAATCCAACTAGGGGCCGAGGCAGCCGTTACCCAAATTGTATAATCCATGGGTAAAACTAACCCCGATGAACAGATAACTTGATCTGGTCTTACTTCTATTACATCCGTTGATAAATATAATCTAATTCCCCTTTGTTTAAAAATCTTCTCCAAACGTTGACCGACCCAATTATTATGGGCTGGTAGTAGTTTTTTCCCTCGATGAACTAAAGACAAATGCAAATTACTGCTAGAGTTGAGAATTTTGGCCAAACGGGACTGCATATTTAAAGCTAATTCTACCCCGCCCGCGCCACCACCCACAATGACGATATTGAGAGGATTATTAGGGTTACTAACCGCTTTTTTGAGGATTTCTTGCCATCCTTCCCGAAAAATCGGCACTGGTTTGGCGGGAATAGCGTACTCTTTAGCACCGATAACATTATCCACTGCCGGAATGCTGCCGATATCGATCGAGAGATAATCAAAGGGAATCGGTAAAGAATTATTACAAATTACTTGACATTTTTTCGTATCTATGAAATTAGCCTTGTCTAAACAGAATTGTGCTTGAGAATACCTAGCTAGAGAAGGTAAATCGATATGAGTCTCAGCAAAATCATAAAAACCGGCGATGTGGCCGGGTAACATTCCCGAATAGGGGGTATGGGTGACATCGCTAATTAAAGTTAATTGAACGTTTTTTAGGGGTGATTGCCCCCAAAGACGAAGAGCGATCGCATGACTATGACCACCACCGATAAAAACTAGGCGCTTGACTAAATCCATAAAAAAAGGGGATTGCTGCCGGAAAAGTTAAATTCTAATGAATATATCTTCTGCCACAGAAATTCTGTTGCAAGATCGAGAGTAGATAGACAAAAACTCAAGAGATCGAGGCCAGGAACTTTTAACCAATGACAGTCAATTGGGATTTTGCTTTTTTCGGACTCGATATTCTTAAGTAAATTCTATCTATTATCTTCGCTTCCCAATAGAGAGAAGTCTATGCAAGAAGTTTATATCGTGGCCGCTGTCCGGACTCCAATTGGTCGTTTTGGTGGGGGATTAATGGGATTATCCCCGGCCGATTTAGGGGCAACAGTGATGAAATCTGCCCTAGAAATCGCTAATTTGCCCCCAGAAGCCCTAGATTTGTACATTTTCGGCAATGTTTTGGGATCGGGTCATGGTCAGTTAATTCCCCGGCAAGCGGCGATTAAAGCGGGAATTCCCGTAACTGTGGACGGATATCGGGTGGATATGGTTTGTTCTTCGGGAATGATGGCCGTTAGTAACGCTGCCACCTCAATTCGCGCTGGAGAAGCGGATCTCGTCCTCGCTGGTGGTATTGAATCCATGTCCCAGACCGGCTTTTTTCTCTCCCATCGGGCCCGGTGGGGTTATAAATTCCTCATGGGTGCGCCGGAACAATTAACCGACCTATTACTCCACGATGGCTTAACCGATGCTACCACGACTGAGGGTATGGGTTCCCAAGTCGATCGCCTCTGTCTCGATCGCGGGGTTTCTCGGCAAGCATTAGATGAAATTGCTGCCTTATCCCACCAAAGAGCGGCCACAGCCACAGAAAAAGGCTGGTTTAAGGGCGAAATCGTGCCAATTGAGCTTAAATCTAAGAAAGGTTCCACAATTATCGCTCAAGATGAGGGTATTCGTTCCGATAGTACCCCGGAAGGTTTAGGAAAACTGCGGCCGGCTTTTAATCCGTCGGGAGTTTTAACCGCGGGGAATAGTAGTCAGATTTCCGATGGGGCCGCTGCTATCCTTTTAGCCAGTAAAAAAGCTGTGGATCAGTACGGTTTAAAACCAATTGCCAAAATCCTTGGCGGTGCTGTGGGTGCTGGAAAAACCGATCGCTTCCCAGAGTTCCCCGTCCTCGCAGTGAAAAAATTACTGGCATCTTTAGATAAAACGATCGAAGATTTCGATTTAGTGGAAAATAACGAAGCTTTTGCTTTAAATAATCTCCTGTTTGAGATGGATCTGGGGTTAGCGAGGGAAAAACAAAACGTTCACGGTGGTGCGATCGCATTAGGTCATCCCATCGGCGCTTCCGGAGCGCGGATTCTGGTGACGTTAATTAACGCGTTGAAAGTACAGGATAAAACCCTCGGTATGGGGGCCATCTGTCATGGGACCGGTGGCGGAACAGCGATCGCAATTGAAAGAGTTTAGGAGGAAAAAATTATGGTATCCCTAGGACTAGAGGAGAAAGTTATCGTCGTCACTGGCGGAAATCGAGGCATTGGGGCGGCTATTGTCTCTCTTTTGATAGATTTGGGGGCCAAGGTGGCCTACACCGATTTAGCCACCGATAATCCCCAGGGGTTGGGCATCGTTGCTGACGTGACTAAGTTGGAATCGATGGAAGCGGCAGCTCAACAAATTGAAGCGGAATTGGGACCGGTTTACGGTATCGTCGCTAACGCGGGGATTACCAGAGATAACTTTTTCCCTAAATTAACGCCGCTAGATTGGGATTTAGTGATTAATGTCAACTTAAAAGGGGTTAATCACACGATTAAACCGTTTATTGAGGGAATGTACGAACGACAAGCGGGATCGATCGTTTGTATTAGTTCTATTTCCGGTGATCGCGGTAATGCCGGCCAAACTAATTACGCGGCCACAAAAGCGGCAGTTATCGGTTTAGTCAAATCCTTAGCGCGAGAAGCTGCCCGTTATAATATTCGCGCCAATGCGATCGCACCAGGGTTTATTAACACGGAAATGACTTTAGCGATTCCCGAGAAAGTTCGCGATAAAATCACCGCCGAAATTCCCTGTCGTCGCTTCGGTGAACCCGCCGATATCGCCTGGGCAACTGCTTATTTACTCTCTCCTGTTGCCAGCAGTTATGTCTCTGGAGAAGTCCTCAGAGTTAATGGGGCCCATCACACCTAATCAGTTATCAGTTATCAGTTATCAGTTATCAGTGGGTAAGTTATCAGTTATCTAATTCAAAGATGGAAAATGTGTTTGTTATTGTCCCTGCTAAGTTGCTTGATTCAGTGGGTGAGTTTCGTTTTCTGACGATAGGACAGTCAAAATCACAAAAGCTGTTAGTCATATCCCATACAGAAAGAGAAAATGAAATTCGCTTAATTAGCGCCCGTTTAGCTAGTAAACAGGAGAGAAAAAATTATGAATCAGGAGTCTGAAGAAACGGTTAAGGACGAGATGCGGACTGAATATGACTTTTCCAGTGGTATTCGTGGCAAATATTATCAAGCTTATCGACAGGCTAGTAATGTGATCATTCTCGATCCCGATGGGGCGGAAATTTTTCAAGATTCAGCCTCAGTCAATGAAGCGTTAAGATTACTAGCAAAAATTGCCAAGTCTGGAAAAATATGACTTATCAGTTATCAGTTATCGGGTGTAGGGTGGGTTAGTAAACTAGCGAAATTAGAGTTAAAGGAAAAGGGCAAAAATAATGGATAAACCGACACAAGCTTGGAGTGAGATGGCCGCCGATTACGTCAATCTTTGGACGGAAACTGGCGCAAAAATGTGGTCAAGTTGGTTTGATATGATGGGGGCGATACCGACTCCTATGGGCAATATTAAACCAGAATTACAAGAGGCAACCCAGCGCTATTTTGATAATCGGGATTTATTGATTAAATTCCTAAAATTATCGATGGAAGCTTGGGAAAGTATCTTTCCGAAAATGCAAACAGGAGAAGACTGGCAAACAATTTTAAATAATTATACCCAACAGATGCGCGGTCAACTGAATAGTTTTACTGCCACCACTTCCCAAAGTAGTCAAGATGTCAGTCAACTATGGACAATTTACCTGCAACAATTGCAAAGTCTCAATCATTTATGGTTCGATCCTTTGGTGCTGTCAAATGACACAATAACCAAAGCTTGGTTAGGTAACACTTCTTCTTTGATCGAACTCAATAATATCTATTGGCAGAAGTTTTATGATGAAACTTTTGGCCAATGGTTACAGATGCCTTTATTGGGATTGCCGCGAGAATTTAACCGCAAATTACTCGATAGTTTTGAAACTTGGCGCATTCTTTATCAAGCTAGTATTAACTATCAAATTGTGCTGGCTGATATTCAAGTTAAATCCTTTGAAGCTTTAACTAAAAAATTAGTTTTCCTAGCAGAAAAAGGTCAACCTGTCAAGAATTGGCGAGAATTTCAAGATGTGTGGAGTGTCGTCGCTGATGATATTTTTGAAAAGGCTTTTTGTCAACCAGAAAACCTAAAAGTAAGGGGAAAATTTATTAATTCCCTCAATGATTATCGACTCAAACAGCAGGATTTAATGGAAATTTACCTGCGCTCAATGAATCTGCCTACCCGCAGCGAAGTCGATGAAATTCATCGGACTATCTATGAATTACGCAAAGAGGTAAAAAGTCTCAAAAAAGCTTTAGGAGAAAAAAAGCAGTAGAAAGTAACAATTAGTTAATTTTGCTTGACAATGCAGGGGGCAAGAGGCAAGAGGCAAGAGGCAAGAGGCAAGAGGCAAGAGGCAAGAGGCAAGAGGCAAGAGGCAAGAGGCAAGAGGCAAGAGGCAAGAGGCAGCCTTTTTCTCCCCATCCCCTATCCCCTATCCCCTAACCCCTAACCCCTAACCCCTATCCCCTATCCCCTATCCCCTAACCCCTAACCCCTAACCCCTATCCCCTATCCCCTATCCCCTATCCCC
>SFBL01000163.1 GCA_007095785.1 Microcystis aeruginosa Ma_SC_T_19800800_S464 | reverse complement strand
CCCAACGTGATTCTCCATTTTTTTAGAGAAAGATAGACTCTCTCTCACCAGCCGAGAAATCCTTTGTCGAAAGGTATTATTTAATCTTTCAATATGATTAGTTTGACCAGTTTCTTTACCCACTGCCTGATGACGTTTACGAGGAATTACTGTCTTATAGGACTCCCAAAAGTCTGTGTAAGCAACAGCACATTGTCGATAAACTCCTGCGAGACTTTTCCAGAGCTTTTTAGCTGATTCACGGCTTCTATCTCCTAAATAACAACCAATTATTTCTCGGGTAGTTCTATCGATAGCTAACCAAATATATACCTTGATTTTCTTAGAAAATACGAATGACCATAACTCATCACAGAAATTTCTATGATTAATTTGCCTTTAGGTTTGTCTGTAACCTTTACCCTCCAGTTACTCTAGCAATACCTCGCAGAGAAATTATTTCTAGCAGCAGTAGAGCTATTAATTTTTTGGTTTCGTTAGAGACGGTTTTATTACTAGGATTAATTACAAACGGTTGACCAGAATCTTTCCCCTTATACCATTTTTCAAAAGTAATGGCACAGATGGTTAATTGCCCTCACCCCCAACCCCTCTCCCTTTCTGGGAGAGGGGAGTAAGATACCTGCTACGAATAAAGAAAAATGGTATTACGTTTTGGTTTGCCATTATGTGTAGAACCATTTTTGATGGTATGGCAAGAACCACATTTAGGACAACGAAATATTGAAGCTTGTGAATCTTTTGTTAGAAGATTCTGTTCTAAATATTCATCGCAATCCAACCAAAATTTAATGATCCAAGAGAAGATATTGATAAAAACAGCAATCATAAAAAGCAAATTCTTGACATTTGTCATGTAATTATTTTTATTAGTCAATATTCTACACAACTCAGGCTAGATAAACAAGAGAGCTACGCCACTACTATCGGATCACTGCCGGAATTATTAGGGTTGTTGTCAGTCCCAAACAATCGATAGCCATCGGAGCGATCAATTTTTTTCTAGGGGTATCTCTTGGGAAAATTACTGCCGGGATAAATTACTTTTTTATCGACTTTAATCCAATGGAGACTTTCTAAACGACTTCTAAGATTAGTAATAGTTACTCCCACCTCGTCGGCGATCGCATACAAATGTCCCCATTTAGTCAAGTCACGTCCCTTGATGGCTTTCTCTAACTCACTCATTGGCATTAGTAAACAACTGGCAAAATATTGAGCTTGCCATTCAATTCTTTGGCTAGAATCAACTGTCCGACACAGAAAAGGTTGAATTGTCTCTAAGGAATCTCCCTGATTGATTCGATCCAAAAAGTTAGAGACGGCCGTTTGATTAATATGAAGGACAAAATGACCAATTTCATGGGCTAAACTCGAATTTTTAAAACCTTCTTTTGCCAGGGATGAATTGGGAGAATCTTTTAAGAATTTTACATCTTCATTAAGAATAATTTTCTTTTCTGTGGGAATAATCATTGCGGCGATTACTCCCTCTTTATCTGGCTTTATATCCGTCCATTCAATAGCCAAATCAAAATGATCGGCCGCTGCTTCCGCAATATCACAATTTTTTAAGGGACGACGACGATTAGCTTTTACTTTCTTGAGAATATTGTCTGCCTGAGCTTCAATCTCTGTTTTGGGAATAAAACTATAGGGTTTAATAATATCCAAGATATTTACTCCTCTGGTTCTAATTTTGTCGCCTCAGAAATAATTTTTTTGGCAAAATTGGGATTGTCTTTCATGCGACGCAATAAAATCGGCATTTGTTGGTATTTTTGAACTAATTCTTTGAAGACTTTTTGATCATCTGAACTAATTCGTCCTGCCAATTCCCCTAATGTTTGAGCATTTAATTTTAAATGAGTCGCTAAGGACTCAATAACCTGCTGACTAGGAGGATAACCCGCATGATCATTTTCTAGCTTCGATAGATAGGTATAGTCCACCCCAATCAACTTAGCTAGTTCTCTCTGACTATATTCCTCCTCTCGACGAGCTTTGCGGATAACCTGTCCAAATGTTTCTGACACTGCTTTTCTCCCAACCGCTCAAAAAAAATTATATCAAGGGTTGACTATTTCAGTCAACATAGGCTAGAGTTAGTTTATTGGCGTTGATTATTTTAGTCAACACAAAAGTAAACACTAGGGAAAAAATCGTGTCCTCCCAGTTTCCCCAAAAGCCTTGGTATCCTCCGATGAGCTATAGTCTTTGGCGATCGCTAAAACCAGCGATTGGCTATGAGAATTGGCATTGTCAGACAAAACGGGGGTTTGAAAAAGCGCGAAACAAAGAACCAGAAGTTAAAAGGTTGCTATCAGAAGATAATCAGCCGCAAAAAATTGGTAAGTTGGCACAACGGGGAGTTTTTGAGTTTCATCAAGAGCCGGCGAGATTATCTGATCCTCATGGGGTGGAACAAGTAGCAGAAATCCTGCAATTAAAGCAAGAATCGCCAGAAATTCAAGCTAGGATTTTAGGAATTTTAAACAATTACTATCAACAACCAATTTTATTGAATAAAGAGATTATTAATTTATCTAGAGGCGATGAAGGTTATCCAGAACCTATTGTTATCGAGCAAGGTAAATATCGGTTTAATTTGTCCGCTGCCTTTGATTGTATTTTTAGAGAAGCTGATGACACCATACATATTTTAGATTTGAAAACCGGTCAATCTAATTTTGATCTTCGTCAGGCTCATGTTTATTTACTGGCGGCTAGTTACCGTTATCCCCAGGAAAAAATTGTCGCTTCTTTTTACAATTTAGAAACCCAAACAAGCTCAGAAAAAATATCCCTGTCTTCCGAGGCCATAGAAGCGGTTAAAATCGAACTAGCTTCCCTGTCAAAAAAACATCAACAACAACTACAAAAATATAAAGATCACCCCGAAAATTTTTATTATATTTTTACGCCCCAAAGTGGCTATGCCTGTCGTTATTGTCCTTTTACATCGATTTGTGATTATGCAAATAAGGAGGTTTAGATCATGAATTACACAGAAGCTAAAACAGCCAACTCTCCAATATTTTTGAGTGAAATTAGTTCCTTAACTCTCAAGAATAATTGTTTAAATTGTTTTAAGCTTAATCATCAAGTTACTAGAAAAATAGGTAATCGTTTTAGTTGGCAATTCAGTCATAAGTTTCCCGATGTGGTGGTTATTTTTGAAGATAATTGTTTTTGGGTATTAGCTAAAGATGAAAAATCTCTTCCTTCTTCACAACAATGGAAAGAAGCTTTATCAGATATTCAAGAGGTTTTACGAGAAGATATTGGCGATCACTATTATTCTATTCATTGGCTAAAAGACTTTCAGATAACAGCTTTAGTTAAAGCACAATTAGCAATTAGAATTCTGAAAATATTTGGTAAATTTTCCTATCCAATAGTTTTTCCGAAAGATAGTCAGATAAGTGAAAATCAAGTACAGGTAAGGAGAGAAGTTAATTTTTGGGCAGAAATCATCAATGATACTTATCCAGCTATTTGTTTAACTGTTGAAAGTAGTATTGTCTATAGTGGAGATTTAGAACAGTTTTATGAAAATCACCCCTATAGACAAGATGCTGCTAAATTATTAGTAGGTTTAAAGGTTAAAACTATAGAAACCAATGGGATAGCTAAAATTATTAAAATAGCGGGTACAATTGGGGAAAAAAGAGAGGAACTATTAACAAAAGCTACGGGTTCAATTAGTCGAAGAAAATTAGAAGAAGCTCATCTGGAGCAGCCAGTGGTGGCAGTACAATTTGGCAAAAATCCCCAGGAGTATATTTATCCATTGGCAGCTTTAAAACCCTGTATGACAGATAAGGATGAGAGTTTATTTCAAGTCAATTACGGAAACTTATTACAAGCAACAAAAATTTTCTATGCTGAACGACAAGAACGATTAAAATTGTATAAACAGGAGGCAAAAAAGACTTTAAATAACTTTGGGTTTCGGTTAGGAGAAAAAAGTATTAACAGCAAAGATTACCCCGCATTATTTTGGACTCCTTCTCTTTCTCTTGAGCAAACTCCTATCTTATTTGGTAAGGGAGAAAGGGGAGAAAAAATAAAAACTCTCAAAGGATTATCGAAGGGGGGTGTATATAAACGTCATCGAGAATATGAGGATCCTGCTCGTAAGATTCGTTTAGCTATTCTCAAACCAGCTAATTTAAAAGTGGGAGATTTTAGAGAACAATTAGAAAAGCGATTAAAACTTTATAAATTTGAGACCATTTTGCCACCAGAGAATCAAATAAATTTCTCTGTCGAAGGTGTAGGATTTGAAAAAAGAGCTAGACTGGAGGAAGCAGTTGATCAATTAATTGGAGGAGAAATTCCTGTAGATATTGCTTTAGTCTTTCTTCCCCAAGAGGATCGCAATGCTGATAATACTGAAGAAGGAAGTTTATATTCATGGATTAAAAGAAAGTTTTTGGAGCGTGGAGTTATGACTCAAATGATTTATGAGAAAACTTTAAATAATAGGGGTCAATATAATAATATTCTCAATCAAGTTGTCCCCGGAATCCTAGCCAAATTAGGAAATTTACCCTATGTCCTCGCTGAACCTCTAGAAATTGCCGATTATTTTATTGGTTTAGATGTGGGAAGGATTCCTAAAAAAAATCTTCCGGGGAGTCTCAATGTTTGTGCCAGTGTGCGACTATATGGAAAACGGGGAGAATTTGTTCGCTGTCGGGTAGAAGATAGTTTAACCGAGGGAGAAGAAATTCCTCAACGTATGCTGGAAAAATTTTTACCCCAAGCTGAACTAAAAAATCAGAAAGTTCTCATTTACAGAGATGGGAAATTTCAAGGAAAGGAGGTTGACAATTTACTGGCAAGAGCTAGGGCAATTAATGCTAAATTGATTCTCGTAGAATGTTATAAGAGTGGCATTCCTAGACTTTATAATCTTGAGCAAAAACAGATAAATGCTCCCTCCAAAGGATTAGCTTTTGCTTTATCAACCCGGGAAGTTATCCTGATAACGTCCCAAGTTTCTGAACAAATAGGTGTTCCTCGTCCCTTACGCTTAAAAGTTCATGAATTAGGAGAGCCAGTAGATTTAAAACAGTTGGTTGACACTACGTTAAAACTAACTTTACTTCACTATGGTTCTCTCAAAGAACCCCGTTTACCTATCCCTTTGTATGGAGCGGACATTATTGCTTATCGACGCTTACAAGGAATTTGTCCTAGTTTATTAGAAGATGATTGTCAATTCTGGCTTTAGAGAGGAAAATTATGTATAATTCTCATACCAATCTACACCATCTAGATGAATTAGTCAGTGATTTAGCTAACCAAATTAGTTTAGTGACGGCAGAAAATCGAGCACTCAAAGAAGGACTTACACCGAGAAAATCGATGTTGACAAGCCGAAAATTTATCTCTAGGTTAAATTGCATAGCTTGTTTTTTTGGGGGAGCAAGCTTTAGATTTTTTTCTTATTTCTTTGAGCGAAAAATGTCTATCATCAAAGGCGATATTACCCCGCCAATTTATGTT
Organism: Microcystis aeruginosa Ma_SC_T_19800800_S464; assembly: GCA_007095785.1. Taxonomy (GTDB): domain Bacteria; phylum Cyanobacteriota; class Cyanobacteriia; order Cyanobacteriales; family Microcystaceae; genus Microcystis; species Microcystis aeruginosa_E. Next base: position 6,600 of record SFBL01000163.1, on the reverse strand, counting down.
ACCAGCGATCGGTCAAAATCATCCCCAATCTGGTAATTATGCCCCCCTAGATAGCCATCTCTGGGCCGATGCCACCTATCCCCTCGGGGCGCATTATCAAGGCGATAGTGTCACCTTTGCCGTCTATTCTAAAAATGCCAGTCGTATTCTTCTGGAAATCTACGATCGCCCGACGGGAGAAAACGCTAAGTATGATTACTGGTTGACAAAAAACCCAAATGATGATACATGGCGGGCAAAAATCGCCGGTATTCCCCCGGGCAGTTACTACGCTTTTCGCTGTTGGGGTTCCAATTGGCAATTTGATCAAAAATGGCAAAGAGGTCACAGTAACGCTGGTTTTCGGGCAGATGTGGACGATTTCGGCCATCGTTTTAACCCCAATAAAGTCCTCTTCGATCCCTACGCGCGAGAACTTTCCCACGACCTTGAAACCCCGGCCATGATCGCGGCCGGAGAAAATGCGGGAATGTATGCCACGGGAGAAGGGGACTACAAAGGAATGATCCGGCGGCAATACGATACGGGCAAATGGTCGCCCAAAGGCATTGTGATCGCACCAGATGGGACTTCTACCGGGACTCGTCCCCGTCTGGGGGCCGAAAAAGCGATCATTTATGAGGCCCATGTGCGCGGTTTAAGCAATCACCCCTCCGCTAGTCGTTTAGAAGATATTCTCAAGGGAATTACGGGTTTTGAGGAAGTGGCTAACGTTCCCGACCAGTACAGAGGAACTTATGCGGGGGCTGGCTATATGGCCAAATACCTGAAAGCACTAGGATTTACCACGATCGAACTCTTACCCGTCCAAGAAACCGCTAACGATAATAACCCCGACGATCGCCCCGGCGGTAATTATTGGGGTTACATGACCTTTGGTTATTTCGCCCCCGATCGCCGTTATGCTTATGATCGCTCCCCCGGTGGACCCACCAGAGAATTTAAAGCCATGGTCAAAGCTTTTCACGACCAAGGTATGGAAGTTTATCTCGATGTGGTCTATAATCACACCGGAGAAGGGGGCAATTGGGGCAGCAACGATGTCACCCGATTTGTTAGTTTTGGTGGTTTTGATGTGGTGGAATACTATCAACTCACCGATGAACATTATCTAGTCGATGGGGCCACCGGCTGCGGAAATCAATTAAATTTTTCCCATATTGTCACCTGTAATCTGGTTCTTGATTCCCTCACCTATTGGATAGAAACCATGGCAGTTGATGGTTTTCGTTTTGATCTGGCCACCGTCCTCGGCCGAACTCCTTCCAGTCATGAACGAGAAGATCGGGGCAAACAAAAACAATTCTTCCCTAAACATCCTTTGTTAGAAAAGATCGAGAAATTAGGTAAGAAATACGATGCCGAAATGATCGCCGAAGCTTGGGATATCTGGGGTTACGAAGTGGGGAACTTCCCATCGGGTTGGGGCGAGTGGAATGGCCGTTATCGCGATGCAATCCGGCGTTTTTGCAAGGGAGATAGTAATACTTTTCAATTCATCGAACAGGTGAACGGAGATTATCACAATTTTAACGACCAAGGCGGACCACAAAAATCGATCAGTTTTATTGTTGCCCACGATGGTTTTACCCTGATGGATTTGGTCAGTTATAACAATAAAAATAACCTCACTCCCTGGCCTTTTGGTCCTTCTAATGGCGGCAATAATAATAACGATTCTTGGGATTCTGGGGGTAATCAGGCCTTACGTCGCCAAAGATTACGCAACTTTTGGACGATTCAATTTTTATCTCGCGGTGTTCCCATGACTGTCTGGGGTGATGAATTTGGCCGCACTCAAAATGGTAATAATAATCCCTACAATATTGATAGTGTCGCCACTTGGAATAATTATGATATGATTGCCACCCGTTCACCCCATCTACTGCCCACCGGTTATCGGCAAGGTTATCATAATAATTTTGGCACGGGAACTAATCAAGAAGAACGCAATCCTTTATTTATTTTTGCCGCTTATATTGCTCACTTAAGACAGAATCATATAGCACTCAAACAGCGCCGCTACGGTGATATGGTTCTCGATGCGGGTAATGATGTCACCTATTTATTTAAAAAAAACGATGGTGTTAGCGATTTAACTGCCCATGATCGCTGTATTTGGTTTTTAATTGATGGTAGTGCCGTCGGTGATCACGATTTTTTGCTGTTAATTAATATGTATCATCTGCCAGTGGATTTTCGCCTTCCCTTCCCATCCAATAATTATCGTTGGGTAAGACTTATTGACACCGCAGCTTGGGCAGAAACAGATTATAATTGTTGGTCTGTGGAGCAAGGAGCAGTAATTGCCGATAACTATAAAGTTAATGGTTTTTCGATCGTGGTTCTCGAGGAGATTAACTGAACTACCCACACGGATATCGGGGGTAATTTGGGGACAGATCGGGCAGCTCACTAATATTGAGATCGAGATCGATCCTCAGCCGATTTCTGCTATATTTTTGGCAACGGGGAAATATAAACCCCGGCTGCATCTTATGTTTTGCAACCCGCACTTAGCCCAAAATTGCCGTTAAATGTCTAAAACTAAAAGTAGTGTCATTATCCTAACCATAATTTGTATTATCGCCACAGCGATGGGAGTTTATCTAATCGGTGGTATCGACTCCCAACAATTACAGATCTGGTTAAAACAAATGGGAATTATGGCCCCCATTTTGTATATTATTCTCTATACGATCGGGACAATTTTAATTCTGCCCTCTACCCCCTTAAACCTCAGTGGTGGGGCGATCTTTGGGGTAGTTATGGGAACAGTTTGGACAACGATCGCCGCTTTGGTGGCCGCTATAGTTGCCTTTGCTTTTACCCGTACTATCGGCCGGGAATATACCGCCAAAAAATTTCAGGGAAAATGGCAAGCGATTGATGCAGAAATGCAGCAAGGCGGCCTATTTTATATGTTTGCTATCCGTCTATTACCGATTATTCCCTACGGTATCGTTAACTTTGTGGCGGGATTAACTTCTATCCGTTTTCGCGATTATTTCATCGGTACTTTATTAGGCACTGTCCCCGGAATTTTACCCTTTGTCATGATGGGTGCGGGCTTGAAATCTTTAGGAAAAGGCGATATATTGCCCCTAATGGTGGCTTTTACCCTCATTGCTATGTTAGTAGGTGTGGGAACTTGGTATCGTCGTCGTCGGCAATTTCCCTTTCAGTGATCAGTTATCAGTAATCAGTTATCAGTTATCAGATTGGAGTTTTAAGTAGATAGTGTTAAGTGAAAACTTCGGCACTTATTTTCACTGATCACCGGTTACTGGTTACTGTTCACCGATCACTGATCACTGATTCAAGCCTGACAACGATAAAATTAAGTTAGATTAGGAGTATCCCGACTGAATCCCCATTGCTAAGGAGATAGCGTATCGATGCCTGCCGCAGATTATAAAGATTATTATGCCGTTCTGGGAGTAGGTAAAACTGCCAGCGCTGAAGAAATTAAAAAAGCTTTTCGCAAATTAGCTGTCAAATATCACCCCGATCGCAATCCTAACAATAAAAGCGCCGAAGAACGTTTTAAAGAAATTAGTGAAGCTTACGAAGTCCTCTCCGATAGCGAAAAACGCCAAAAATACGATCAATTTGGACAATATTGGCAACAGGCTGGTCGATCGAATTGGCCAGGTGGTAATGGAGGGGTTGACTTTGGTTCCGACGGTTTTGACTTTAGCCAGTACAGCACCTTTGATGATTTTATCAATGAACTGCTCGGTCGCATGGGGCGCTCCGGCGGTACTCGCCCCCGTTCCCATTCCTACGGGACTCCGGGGGGAGGATTTGGCGATTTTAGCAATTTTAACGACTTTGCCGGCGCTCGTACTCCACCGCAATCCGTCACTTCTGGTATCTCCACCGCTAAACTGCGTCTGAGTTTTGGGGAAGCTTTACGAGGAGTACAAAAACGGGTTAATTTAGCCGGAGAAATGATCGATATCAAAATCCCCCCAGGAACCAAAACCGGTAATCGTCTCCGGGTACGGGGTAAAGGACTAATCGATCCCTTGAGTAAACAACGAGGAGATCTATTTCTCGATGTGGAATTAGAACCCCATCCTTTCTTTACTTTTGAAGGCGATAATTTAACCTGTGAAGTGCCGATTACTCCCGATGAGGCGGTTTTAGGCACAGCGATCGAAGTTCCTACCCCCGATGGCCTGGTGACGGTAAAAGTTCCCGCCGGTATTCGTTCCGGTCAATCCCTGCGCTTACGCGGCAAAGGTTGGATCGACAATAAAGGACAACGCGGCGATCAATTAGTCAAAATTGTCATCGATACTCCCAAAGAATTAACGGCGATCGAACGGGAATTATACGAGAAAATTAAATCTCAGCGTACCACCGATCCCCGTCGTCATCTCAGACAGGTGCAAATTTAGTCCCTAGCTAAGTACCCATAGCAGTTATCTTAATAGTAAAAGCTAGGGTGCGTTAGACACCCGTTTTTTCATCTAGCTACTCCCCGTGGAGGTCAACTAAACTCTCTATCGTTCTACTTCCAGCTTTTATGCAGTATTATACCCGCATTTATCTTAATGGTGAGGTACAAAGTTTTCGTTTTGGAGAGTCGGTTGTCGGTCGTCAACAGCAAATTAGATTATACTTGATCTTGATGAGAAAGGCTGTAATATTTATCTATTAATTGCCCTTCTACAGCCAATTGAGTCAAGTAGAAAAAGAGGAATGGAAAAAGGGGAGTCATGGAAATGCTGATTTATTCGGGTAAATTTGGCACAATTTTATATTAGTTAATATTTGCCTTTATGCTTGCTATATAAGCTTCTTAGACTACCACTATCTGGGATTTAGTCCATAATTAATTTTTCAAGGATAAAAAACCTAGAAATGAGATTTTAGGATGGTAAACAAGTTGAATATCGATTTTATTTCTCTTGAATTACCACTTTTTCCCTCTCAGCTTTTGCCTCTTCCAGAAATTTTCCTTGTTGCGGGAGAACTATGATACAATGGCATCAAAAAATAGAGGAAAAAATTTTTATTATGGACAAGGTGTCAACTTCAAGGGGTGACAGAGGAGCTACAAGCTAGACGGAGCTTTGGGTCTAGCCAAACGACCCCTTAAAGAAATAGAGTGGTTAGGAACACCACTCAAAAATCTAAAATGTTACCTTCATTCTATCAGGCTTGCTTACAGGCGAATCTTAGCGAAGCGAGCTATTTGACCTTACAGATCCTAATCCTGCTCTTACAAAGTCATCGGACAGTCCAACTAGTAGTCTGTCAAGTTTGAATTGAGGGATAGAGTTTTTTTAACTTAATACGAGCATCAGCAGTAGTAAATCTCCAGTCAACTGAATTTGACTTTTCATTTCGATTTTCTTCCCATGCCTTAATTTCTTGTTTTAAACTATCCATGTCTGGGATACGACGCTCGAGACATTGACGATTCAAAACGCTCAACTCAATTTCTGCCATATTTAACCAGCTGCCATGTTTGGGAGTGTAATGAAATTCGAGTTTATCTAAAATTCTCTTGGCCTCTTCCGGTTCAAAGGCTTTATATAATCAGGCTTTTACATGAGTATTTAAGTTGTCTTGAATTACTCTAATTTTCTGGGCATCCGGATAACGCTCATCAACTAAATATTTCATTTGGTGTGCATAATCGCTCGCCGTCCTTTGTTGTGTAACTTCTACATGTCGCCCACCTTGTAATGGTTCAAAAAACATAAACATATTGGCTACACCATTACGCTCATATTGATAGTCATACCTTTCTGGTTCTCTCGGTTCGGCTGGTATTTTCTCTTTTGTTTCTTTGACTAATTGTTTACAACTCTCATCAAAACACAGCCAGGGATTTTGCTGGTCATACTCACTATGATAAATATCCAAGACATCTTCCATCGCACAGACAAACTCCGCTGATTCTTTTGGGGGAATGACCCATGATTGATTCCGCCATGGTTTCAATTCATTTTTTTTAAGGTTTTTCTGATGGTTTCTCGTGATATTTTTTCCACATATTCAAGTTCGACCATTTTATCTGCCAGCATTTGAAGTGTCCATTTTGCTCGTCCCGTTGGTGTTTCACTACAAGCGATGGCAATCAGATATGCTTCCTTTTCCCCATCGATAATTTTGGCACGGCGATGTTCTTGCTTTTTTCGAGTTAATGATGATTCAATTCCTGACTCGACAAATCTTTGTCGTACTCTCTCAATGGTGGCTTGAGCAACATTTAAGGCTTCACTAATTTTCGAGTCAGTCCAACCACCTTCCTGTGGATTGATGTCTGCTAAAAGTAGTATTCTGGCATGGTTCATTTTGTAAGCTGCTATTTTTCCTTTCTTGGTTAGCTGCTCGAGTTCAGTTCTTTCGGAGTCTGTTAGATCTACAATATATTTTTTCTTCGGCATTTTTTTGTCTGAAGTTGGATAACTTCTTCCAGATTAGCTCTTTTTTTATCCCTCAAAACAAAATTGATGCTCTACTAGGATATAAACTCCATCGGCGGGTAATTCGGTTACAAGTCGAGCGTTAAAATCACCGGGAGCGCGATCGGCTCGCTGGTTACTACGGGCTAACTCTATGTATTTTGTCCCTTCAGGG
>SFBL01000162.1 GCA_007095785.1 Microcystis aeruginosa Ma_SC_T_19800800_S464 | reverse complement strand
CAGACAAAACGGGCCGAACGATCCTGATTATCCCCTAATTCCCTGACGAGGCGATCGATTCTTTCTCGATCATTTTCACCATAGCGGGCCGAGTAAATCCCCGGGGCATTTCCTAACCCAGTTACTTCCAATCCCGAATCATCGGCGATCGACCATTCTCCCAATGTTAGGGCAATTTGAGCAGCTTTTAAATAGGCATTTTCGGCAAAAGTCGCCCCAGTTTCCTCTATCTCTAAATAATCGGGTTTTAACTGCAATTCTAGGTCGATATCAGTTAAGTATTCCCCTATCTCTGCTAATTTACCCGGGTTACTCGTGGCTAGAATTAATTTTTTCATTGGCATTTTATCTCAGTAATCAGTGATCAGTTACCAGTTATCAGATGTGAGCGCTCTTCTGGGTTCTGTGTGATAAGTTTAACTTATATAGTAGTGATCGATCTTTGTGTCCTCTGTGTCTCTGTGGTTCCTTCCACTCGCTCGCCAGCAGGACTGTATCTTAGAATACATTTTACCCACCAAACCTAAGAGAGCCGTATTTTTTCAGTGAATTGCAGATATCTACTGATTACTGATTACTGTTTACTGATAACTGATAGTCCCGCTAACATTTGAGCGTAGGGAGTTTCGTGGAGGTGGGCCTTATTGACAGCACCAAAAAGGGTTAATTTATCAATAATTACCGATTTCATCGCAGAAATTGCCTCTCCTGCGATCTCTAATAAATCCTTATCCTCTGGCCCACAAATTTCCCGTTTCAGGGACTGCATATAGGCTTGACGCACTTCCGTATTAACATTAAATTTGCAGACTCCTAACTGGATCGATCGCCCGATCATTTCTGGGGGTAAACCGGAAGCACCGTGTAGAACTAGGGGAATAGACAGAAGTTGTCGAATCCGGGCCAGGCGATCGAAATCGAGACGGGGCGGACTTTTGTACTCGCCATGGACGTTACCGATAGTTACGGCCAGAGAATCTACTCCCGTCGCTTGTACAAATTGCACTGCTTGCTCCGGATCTGTCATTTTAGCCTCTTTTTCGGCAATAGTTAACCCGTCCTCAGTGCCGCTAATTCGGCCGATTTCTGCCTCCACCACGGCCCCGTATTCGTGAGCTAAACGGGTCATTTCTTTGGTAAAAGCGAGATTATCTTGGTAGGGAAGATGAGAGCCATCGGCCATAATTGAGGTCATCCCCGCTTCTAGGGCCGCGTAGATATCGCTGGCTTTAGTGCTATGGTCAAGATGGACCGAGATAGGAACCTTGGCCGAGCGAGCGGCCTCTAAACAGAGAGTGACGAGGGTGGAACTGCCATAACGCAAAGCGCTGGGGTGGATTTGCAACATAGCGGGACTACGGCAATCCTCGGCGGCACTAATCACCGCTTTGACTCCTTCTAGGTTATAAACATTAAAAGCTCCGATCGCATAGACATTTTTGCGAGCGGTTTCGAGGAGTTCCTGAGTAGAAGCGAGCATAATATGGAAAATAACCATTGATACTGCCCAATTTTACCCTAATTAGGGCTGGCTTCTAGAAGATAGACAAAAGAGCAGCGATGGTCAAAATCGCTACAATAATAGATAAAATCCTAATTGCGAGGAAAGCCTATCGATACCATCTTCGGCAATACCCAGGGACTGAAGGCCAGTCAGATGAAACAGCTACAAAGGCTGTACCATGAACGCTTGCCTATCGATACTCTCACCACCCCAGAATTCGCCCAAAGACTGGCGGCCATCAGTACCGATATTCATCAACCTATCTGCACCTATATCAACCGTCGCGGCCAGGTAATTCGTGTGGGAGTGGGAACCCCCCGACAAACCCAATTTTCTCTCTTGGAACTACCCCGCTACGGTTCCGAGCGTCTTTGCGGAATTCGTTGCATCGCCACGGAACTTAAGCAGGAACCGCCAAAAGAATCCAGTTTAACGGCCATGGCTTTGCAAAGATTAGACGCACTGGTGATCTTAACATTAACCGGTACAGGCATGATCCGTCGCGGTGGTGGGGCGACCGGTTATGTGGAGCAAGTCTATCTGGCGCATCTCGTACCACAAAGTCAAACAAATGTCAATAGTAATATATACTGGTCTGTCTCCGCTCCCTTAAATCTAGAGGATTTAAGCAAACAGGACTTTTTAGAGTTAGTGGAAGGACTAGAGGCGGAGTTTCAGCGAGAATTTACCGCTATAACCGTTGATACAGCCGAAGATCGGGTGCTATTGGTTGGTTTAATGACCGAAAATATGAGCGATCGCCAGTTCGAGGACGGTTTAAGCGAATTAGAGCGTTTAGTTGACACCGCCAGGGGTAAAGTTTTGCAAGTCACCCGACAAAAACGGGATCATCCCCATCCCCAAACAGTGATCGGTTCGGGAAAAGTGGCAGAAATCGCCCTACAAGTGCAAACTTCGGGGGCTAATTTAGTCGTATTCAATCGTGACCTTTCTCCCGCCCAAATTCGCAATCTAGAGAACCAAATCGGGGTGAGAGTGGTCGATCGCACCGAGGTAATCCTGGATATTTTCGCCCAACGGGCCCAATCGCAAGCGGGTAAACTACAGGTAGAATTAGCGCAATTAGAATACACTTTACCCCGTCTTACCGGGCGCGGATTAGCCATGTCGAGATTAGGGGGAGGAATTGGCACTCGCGGACCGGGGGAGACAAAATTAGAAACAGAACGCCGAACTATTCAACGTCGTTTATCCCGTCTCCAGGATGAGGTGGATCAACTGCAAGCTCATCGTTCCCGTTTACGCAAACAACGGCAAAAACAAGATGTAGCCAGTGTGGCGATCGTCGGTTACACCAATGCGGGAAAATCTACTTTAATTAATGCTCTCACCGCTGCCGAAGTTTATACCGCCGATCAACTATTTGCGACCCTCGATCCCACCACCCGACGCTTAACTATTACCGATCCCCTCACCCAAGTCTCTCACACCCTCTTACTAACCGATACAGTGGGTTTTATCCATGAATTACCCCCCTCGCTGGTGGATGCTTTTCGGGCAACTTTAGAGGAAGTAACGGAAGCAGAAGCATTACTCCATCTGGTGGATCTCTCCCATCCAGCTTGGGAAAGTCAGATTGCCTCGGTGTTAAAAATCCTCTCGGAGATGCCGATTCAAACCGGTCCGATGTTAATGGTGTTTAATAAGTTGGATCAGGTAAAAAGCGAGGATTTGGAAATAGCTAAGGAAAAATATCCCCAAGCTGTTTTTATCTCGGCTATTCGTCGGCTAGGATTGGAAACTTTAAAACAAAAGTTAATCGATTTAATCGCTTAATTATTGATACTAAATCCGTTGAGTATAGGCTACTTGTGAGGACAGGCAAGAGGCACCCCCCCCCTGCCCCCCCGACATCGGGGGGGGGCGAGGGGGAATAAATAATCAGTTTTTAATAACTGGATTTAGTGTCAGAATAACAGAATGACCTCGCGTGCCTGGAAGCGGAAACCTTTGCGTTCGCCAATAAAAATGCAAGGTTTTTGAAGAGGGCGAACGCAATTCGCCCCTACCGCTCAAAACCTTGCACCTAATTTGACATTTATTTGGCAGACCCTAATTATTTCTGCCCTTTCAACAAATTGATGATAGTATTCAGTTTCTCCTCAAGTTTTTGGTTTTCCTCCTCCAATTTAGCAATCTTATCCAACAGTGCTTGATTATCACTGACTGCCGCTGCCGCGCGCAATTTACGCAAATCGCGACCAAAGCCCATCAAGGCCGGACGTTCCACATAAGTAACCCGGTGCAGCACCCGCCAGGCTTTGTTAGGTTTGCCAGCCTGGGCTTGACGTAAAGCCACCGCTTCCTCATCATTACTGCGTAACCATTCCGGATCAACCACATAGTTAAAGAAGTCGTGGAAGTGATTGGTACTGCCTTCGAGGTAGAAACTCATAAACCGATAGCGATCTACTTTTTCCCCAGGCATAATCGGGCGATCGTTGTAATCGGTAATGCCTTTATATTCCAAACCACTCAGATCTACACTCAACTCAAAACCCTTGCTACGAGCTTCAGTTTTGCTCATGGTTTGAGTTAAGTTAACCGTAGCTTGGGCGGTTAGTTCTGCATTGAAACCACCGGCGCCAAATTTCCCTTCAAAACCCAAACCGGCATTCATACCAAAAGAACCACCAATAGTATGTTCTACGGTATTGGCAAAGCTTTGGGCTTCGATTCGCAGTCCACCGTCAGCGTCCCAAACGTAGGTATTGACGATGTTGCGCTTACCAGCCCGAATTTGCAGGTCTTCCATTCGTTTCTGCCAACCCGCAAAACTGTTCGTTGCTTGGACTCGCTTCTCTTGGTCGCCAATTTTGCTTTGGATTTCGGCTTGTTTCTGCCCGGAAGCGGTTTCTTGCTGCTTGGTTTTTGCTGCGGCTTCAGCTTTTTGATTCTGAAGTTTTTCCTCTTCAGCTTTTTTCTTTTCCTCTTCGGTCATTTGAGTATCGGGTTTGTCTTCTTCCCGTTGTAATCCAGTGGTGGTCGGTGCATCCCCACTATCAATATTCCGGTTCAAAGAGGTTTCATCAACTAAACGCACATCAAAGTTAGAAAAGTAAGATTCTCGGCGTTTATCTTCCGCTTCAATTTGGCGTTTTAAGTCATAAGCCTCTTTCAGGCGATAGTAACTAGCGGGATAGAGGGAACCATACTGACTACGCATTTCCGGAACGTGCTTGAAGAAGCGATCGCTCGTAGCAGAACTTCCGGTCATCCCATCTAAACTACCGTTCATCGTGTAAGCCGGATTCATCAAAAACGTGATGGTGTTGACATCTGGAGGAATCCCATCTACGGGCTGTACTTGGTAGCCCACCATTTTGCCACTGCGGGCCAATCGGGTGACAAACACATCTGCCAAGGCTGAAACAACCAACGCATAGCCAATGTTTTTGGGAATAAATCGTGTCCCCAAATGGGGGAACTTGGTAGTTTCTTCTGGTGTGCCCCGCAGTTCCAGTTTATCGGTCATGCCCAGAGATGAACTGGAAGTAATGCTACTTTCATTTTGGAATTGGTAGCTGAAGTCAAAGTTACCTTTAAAGCCAGCACGCCCTGTAGCAATTTTTGCGGTAGCCACAAAACCTGCATAAGCTTCGGTATCCGCTCCAATAAAAGTTTCCAACGTCCCACCCAAGCCAGCATCTTGCGATCGGTTCCAGCTAAACTCCACATCTTCAGACATGGTTAATTCCACAGAAGTGGCACCGTTGTAATCGTCTGACAAGGTTAGGTTTTCACTGGGTACGGGGGGTGGCCCTTCAATATAACCCAACAAAGTGGGAGCAAACTGGGCGTTACCAATCCATTTCAGTTCTAAGGCTTCAACGCGCTTGTCTGGTAGCAGGGTGACTCCATTGGTAGCAGGATAAGCGAAGAAGCGCCGCATGATGGCAACCTTGGTTTTCGTGGATGATTCCACAGTCACGGTGCTGTACTCAGCAGAGACTAGGGCATCGGCAGCACTGGGATTGTCAATCTTGCCAATGGGTGCCGTACAGCCCCACCAATTTGCCCCGGATACCGTGGCATTATAGCCATTACCGGAATGGTCGCGCACTTCCACTCCTGTGGCTTCACTCATGGGGTAGTAAGCCAACAAACCTGGTTCGTTGCCACTCAAAAGTATGGTGCTATTTACAGCAATTTCATCGTCACTGAGGGCAACTCCCCAAATCCGAACTTCGGCAACTTTTCCAAAAGGTTGCCCGCCTTCCTGATAGTTACCAATGGCATAAACATCGCTCTTAGATTTCAGACTCGCTTTCTTAATGTCTTCAACCTTTTTCTTCGCGGCGGCGTCGTTGGGTTTGTTCTTCAGATTATCTTCCGCATCCTTTAGGGCTTTTGCTTTCACATCACCCACTTTTTTGCCATCAATATAAAACAGAGTAGTATCTCCCCGACCGACAGCAGCGAGATGATGCCATCCCTCCGTTAACAACTCCATATTGAAACCGCTATCGTAAAAGTTCTGCCCCAAGGAATCGTTGTTCAGACAAATCCCTAACTGTTTACGATTTCTGACCAGAATGTGATGATCCGCATCTTTACCTCGGACTAAAGTATTCCATTCTGCCGTTTCTGGTAATGGATAAACAAACCAAGCTTCAATACTCCAGTCTGGGGTAAGATACAAGGCTTGATTTAGCTTGACGACACTATTGCTGTTGCTAAAGTTTAAACAAGCCCGTTGAGCATCTGGAATCCACTGTTCAAAGGCGCTATTTTTTCCGTCTGCGGTAGCATCATAGTTCGTTTGCCGCATCCGTCCTTCGCTGTCCAAATAGGTCAATTGCACATTGCCTTCACAAGTTTCAATGGCATTCAGACGGCTGGCAGTTTGCACAAAACCAAGTAACGCTCCTTGAGTCACTAAACCCTTGCTATCTTTAGCAACTTGGGGCATAGTTTGGGGTTTGGTCTGGATGTTTTTGATAGCATTGAGGAAGTCAGTATTTAAGGTGTTTAACTGGGTTTGCACTTGAGTCAGTTGCTGTTTAACAGCTTGCAGCTTTGCCTCTAAAGAGGTTTTATCCCCTAAAAGACCTTGTAATAGTGCTTCAGCTTGTTCTAAATCTTTCTTTTTCTGCTGGAATTCTTGGTTCTTCGTTACTTGGTATGGTTCGATAGGGGGGCATAAATTGACTAAATCCTTATCTGGCAAGAGATTTAATTGATTAGTTCGCTCTAGATCGAAAACAGTTGACAAAAA
>SFBL01000161.1 GCA_007095785.1 Microcystis aeruginosa Ma_SC_T_19800800_S464 | reverse complement strand
TCCGGTCGAAGAGATACAATTTCAAGAAGAGATTAGCACATTTAGTCAACCTGTACAGGAGGGAGTTATGCAAATTACCACCAGTTGGATGCGTCAAGGTATTGAACAAGGTATCGAACAAGGTATCGAACGGGGTATCGAACGGGGTATTGAACAAGGTATTGAACAAGGTATCGAACGGGGTATTGAACAAGGTATTGAACGGGGTATCGAACAAGGTATTGAACGGGAAAAGACATTGATTCTTCGTCAACTTAAACGCAAGTTAGGAGAGATTAATCCTTCATTGGAAACTAAAATCATGGAGTTAAGTATTGATGATGTTGAAGCATTAGGAGAAGCTTTATTCGATTTCTCTACGGTTGAAGATTTAATCAATTGGTTAAATACTTTAATTACCCTGTAAAATTGTCATTTTCAGGGGGGAATTAACAGATAAGCTTCAGTCTCAACACCATTATCGAGAAAACGGGTTTCTTAAAGAAACCCGTTTTCTGGACTTCAAGTGAGTTTTGATTGAAAGAGAAGGGTTAACGCGGGAAGCATCCCCCTTGTACTGACATCTCGGATGAGATTATACAATAGAGTTACAACCTAAAACATGACATCACAAACCGCCAATTATGATGAACCCTGGAAAGAAGCATTAAGCGAGTATTTTGAAGCATTTTTGCATTTCTTCTTTCCCGAAGTTCACCAATTAATTGATTGGACAAAAGTTCCCGAATCCCTAGAAAAAGAACTCAAACGGATTACCGCTTCAGCAAAGACAAAAAAACGTTTCGCTGACAAACTCTATTCAGTTATCAGTTACCAGTTATCAGTTATCAGTGACTAATTGGAAGCAAGTAGTAATCCCTTTGCTATAATCGTGATGGCACATCTGAAAACGAAAGCGACTACTGGGAAGCTGCCACAACGGGAACAGTGGAAGTGGACGTTAATCAGGGGATTGTATGACAGGGGGTTCGAGAGGGAACAGATAATTAAACTGTTTGAAATCATCGACAATATGATGACTTTATCAACTAAATTACAGGAAAGCTTAGAGAGTAAAATCAAAAAATTTGAGGAGGAAAAAACCATGCCTTTAGTCAGTAATATGGAATTGCGAGGAATAAAACGGGGTAAGAAAATTGGCGAGGAAATTGGCAAGGAAATTGGCAAGGAAATTGGGGCTCTTCAGAAATTGAAGAGATAATCGGCAAAATGACTAACCCTACTATCTTAGAAGAGCTACTAAAATTAGCAGCTACCGCTCATTCTCTCGCAGAATTTAAGCAGTCTTTGGCAAAAATCAACATCTAGAAAACGGGTTTCTTTGAGAAACCCGTTTTCTGCAAACGCCTATTTAGAAACCCGTTTTCTTGTAATAAATGTTAATTTTTGTGATAGCACCCTTGAAAAATTTGCGCTTGTTTGCACAAAATGGTAGCAATAAACTTTTGCAGTTAATGTCATGACTTCTACTCTTTTGCCGATTATTCCTCCTATTTACGATGTTTTGTTCGATTTTGCTCAATCTGATGGTTTTTGGGCGAATTTAGAAACCGCTTTTGGCACAAATTATGATGTGGTTAAGGCGACGCAATTACGACAACAGTGGCAAAGCCGAAATTTCAGTCAACTTCCTGAGATTGAGGTACTCAGTGGTGAAGTTTTAGGGACAGCGAATGGTGCATATTCCAGTAGTAAGAATAAGATTTATCTATCAGCATATTTTTTAAATACTGCTTCGTCAGCAGCGATAATTAATGTAATTTTAGAAGAAATTGGGCATTATGTGGATGCTCAAATTAATCCGGTGGATAGCGCGGGAGATGAGGGGGCAATTTTTGCAGAGTTGGTACAGAGGGGCGCTCTGTCTGATTCTCAGTTGGCTTTATTACGAGCGGAGAATGATTGGCAACGATGATAATTGATGGTCAGTTAACGGCGGTCGAGCAGTCAAATCCCACTCCTGCTTTGGTTGCAAGCTACCAAGGGCTTCGCAATGCCAGGGATGTTCGAGTTATAGGCAACTATGCCTACCTCGCCGATTTTTCATCAACGACAGCAGATTTGAAAATTGTTAATATCAGCACTCCTGCTGCTCCGGTACTGGTAGGCCAGTCTAACGCAACTAATGTTATTTCTGATGTAGATTTTTCTAATGGCTATGTGTATGCAGCAGATGGCACTTCAGGATTACGAGTGATTGATGTTAGTAACCCTTCTTCTCCAAACTTGAAAAGCACGTACAATTCTCCAGGTGATGCTCAAGATGTGAAAATAGTTGGCAATTATGCCTATGTGGCAGACGGAAAATCAGGATTACAAATTGTCAATATCAGCAACCCAAATTCTCCTGTTATCCAAGGAAATGCTCCAGCACCCGATGATGTCACTGGCGTTAAGGGGAGTGTAAGTGGTGTTGACATCGTCGGAAATTACGCCTACATCATCAGTTATCTACGCCAATCAGGTTTTGGAGAATTGCAAATTTTCAATATTAGTAATCCAAATTCCCCTGTCAAATTAGGTGAATCTACATTTTCAATATCAACACAAGATATTCTTTATAGTGTTCAAGTCGCAGGCAATTATGCTTATGTAGCCACTGGCTCTAGAGGACTGAAAATCATTGACATCAGTAACCCAATATCTCCTACTTTGAAAGGTGAGTATTTTGGCAGTAGATCTGCTTCTGCTGAAGATGTTCAGGTAGTTGGCAACTATGCCTATGTTGCCTATGGTGTTGCTGGATTAGATATTATTGACATTAGCAACCCATCTTCTCCGATTTTGGCAGCGTCTTATGCTCCGGTAACAGAAGCTTATGGTCCATTTGGTATCGTTCAAAAAGTTACTAATTATGTAACGAGTGTTGAGGTTGTTAATAATTATGCCTATCTAACTGTTCAAGCAGCGAAAGATCTAGGCGGATTATGGATTCTAGATGTAAATCAATTTACTGGGACAAATCAGCCTCCAAGTGTTGGTCTTGTGGTTTCTCCCGCAAGTGTGACAGAAGACGGGACACAAAACCTTATCTATACCTTCACTCGTAGCGGTTCCACAACCAATGCTTTAACAGTCAATTACACCCTCGGAGGGACAGCTACCCTTAATACAGATTACACTCGTACAGGGACTACCAATACTGTCACCTTTGCTGGTGGTTCATCCACTGCTACCGTAACCGTTGACCCCACTGCTGATACCATAGTTGAAAGTAATGAAACCGTCATTTTAACTCTTGCTGCGGGGACAGGTTATACGATAGGTACTCCTAACGCGGTTACGGGGACAATTAATAATGACGATAGCACTGTCACCTCGCAACTCTCCATCAATAATATCACCGTTGTCGAGGGTAAAGATAATAATGCAACCCTCACCGTCACTGTCAATAACCCCAATCCACAACCAATTAGCGTCAATTATACTACTGCACCCGTTAACGCTACCGCCAATGTAGATTACACTAGCAAGACTGGAACTCTCACCATTGCTGCTAATACTTCTACTGCTACTATTAGCATTCCTATCCTCAATGATAACCTCAATGAAGCAAACGAAACTTTTGCCATTAACCTCAGTAATCCCGTCAATGCAACTCTTACCAATAACAAAGGAATTGTCACCATCAGCGACACCTTAACCGCTAATGTCACAACTACCCTAACTGCTAATGTGGAAAATCTGACCCTAACTGGGACTACAAATATTAATGGGACAGGTAACGCTGCTAATAACATTCTGACGGGTAATAGTGGTAAAAATACCCTTACAGGAAGTGCGGGAAATGATACCCTTAATCAATCATCGGTTACTTATACCCTGGGAAATAACCTAGAAAACCTCACGTTAACTGGAACCGCAAATATTAACGGAACCGGTAACACATTAAATAACATTATCACTGGTAATAGTGGTAACAATATCCTTAATGGAGGTACAGGAATTGATACCCTCATCGGTCAATCATCGGTTACTTATACCCTGGGAAATAACCTAGAAAACCTCACGTTAACTGGAACCGCAAATATTAACGGAACCGGTAACACATTAAATAACATTATCACTGGTAATAGTGGTAAAAATACCCTTACAGGAAGTGCGGGAAATGATACCTTGATTGGTGGTACTGGTAATGATACCATAACAGGGGGTGCAGGTAGCGATCGCTTCACCTTCAACAACCGCAATGAAGGGATTGACACAATTACTGATTTTCTCTCCAGTCAGGGGGATAAAATTGCTGTCTCTGCTGCGGGTTTTGGCGGTGGTTTAGCAGCAGGAGTTGCGATTACAACCGCTCAATTTGTGTTAGGAACAACTGCATTAAATGCCAGCAATCGCTTAATTTATAATACAATCACTGGAGGACTATTCTTTGATGGGGACGGGACAGGTACAATAGCAGCTATTCAAATTGCAACTCTTAGTTCCAAACCCACTCTTACCGCCTCTGATATAGTTGTATTGGTTTAAGGTTAATTCTGTGTCCTCTGTGTCTCTGTGGTTTTTATTAGATAATACAACAGATATTGTAGGGTGCGTTAGACGGCCAAAATTGCTGCTTTGACTGGAAGGTGACAATCCGTCGTAACGCACCACCTATCATCGACTGTGATTGTGTGATGGACTATGATTGAAGTAACGCACTACCTATCATCAACTAAGTAGCCAGTTACAATTAAAGATAAAATACAAAGAATCAGAAGCCTGTCCCACTATCTAACAATTAATTGAGATTACTTACTTACAAGCCCAAAATATGATATAGATATTTATATAAAATTGATCTGCAGCCTTTGACTGATTACTGTTTACTGATCACTGAAAGGTCTCCTATCTCAACTAGAAAATTAATTTTTCACGACTACTTATAGTCTGCTGAATAAATCTAAAAACCTTGTTGGGTAAGACTTTTAGACTTTTTTTCCCTCAAAAAGTGCCAACCATTGGAGTGATCGGGGGGAAAATTCAGGTACTTTTTCCCTGAAAATTAGGTAATTGGCCACCTCAAAACTGGTAAAACCCTACACCCTACACCCCACCCCCCCGATGTCGGGGGGGATTGGGGGGGCCACACCCTACCCCCACGAAAACCTTTTTCAGCAGACCCTACTTATAGTTAATCATGTATTTCTGGCAATTTCGTGTTTATCAGCGTCCTTTGCTGCATCCCCTACAAACCCATCACGGACTCTGGGAAATTAGGGAAGGAATTATTATTCGCTTAGAAGCGGAAGATGGACGTATAGGATGGGGAGAAATTGCTCCTTTACCTGAATTTGGTTCAGAAACATTATCGGCCGCAATATTATTCTGTCAAAGTCTCGAAAATCCCCTATCAATAAATTCAATTTTTTCTATTCCTGAACAATTTCCTGCTTGTCAATTTGCCTTTGAATCAGCTTTAGAAGATTTAAGTATAGAAAATCAATCAAGAGAATTAGAACCGAGAAATTATAGTTATTTATTGCCCACTGGTACGGCAGTATTTCCCTGTCTGGATGATATTTTAGCCACTAATCAAACTAATACTTATAAATGGAAAATTGCAGTTAATTCTCTCAAGCAGGAGTTAACCTTATTTGAAAAATTAATTGACCGATTACCCAGGGGAATTAAATTGCGTTTAGATGCCAATGGGGGATTAAGTATTGCTGAGAGTAAAATCTGGTTAAAAATTGCCGATGAATGTCAAATAATTGAATTTATCGAACAACCTTTACCCCCATCTCAATTAGAGGAAATGTTGCAATTAAGTCAAGATTTTACCACGGGAATTGCTTTAGATGAATCGGTGGCCAATCTTCGACAAATAGAGGAATGTTATCAACGGGGATGGCGAGGAATTTTTGTGATTAAACCTGCTATTACCGGTTCAATCCACGGGTTAAGACATCTCTGGGAAAAATATCCCTTAGATTTAGTATTTTCCTCCGTTTTAGAAACTAATATCGGCAGAAAATCCGCTCTACGTCTAGCACAAGAATACCCCAAAAAGGAGCTAGCTTTAGGTTTTGGTGTGCAACAATGGTTTAATAATAGTGACCCCGATTGGTTAGAAAAACTGTGGACGACATCAGCAAACAATTAGCATATCTCAGTCAAAAAGATTGGTTATATGGATACAATAGCCAGAAATTTTATCAATTATATCAGTCCTATTCTCAGAAATTTATCGCCGCAGATAATCCTCGATTAACTATACTGCTTGCTGAAGGCAATCCCCTTAAATTTCTAGCGATATTCTTGGCTGCCGTCAGGTCAAAAAGTTGCCTATTTTTAGCTAATCCCGACTGGAAAACTAACGAATGGGAACAGGTTTTCTCTCTGATGCAACCCGATTATATTTTTGGCGAAAATATCAAGGTTTTTAACTATAATTCTCCTCCTGTCAATCCTTTGACTAATTCTCTGATGATACCCACAGGGGGAACCTCGGGAAAAATTCGCTTTGCTATCCATAACTGGTTAACTTTAACTGCTTCTGTCAAAGGTTTCTCTGAATATTTTCAAGTCGAGCAGGTTAACTCTTTTTGCCTACTGCCTTTATATCATGTTAGTGGTTTAATGCAGTTTCTCAGAAGTTTTTTAACAGGGGGAGATTTTGCTGTTATTCCTTACCAGAAAATCAAACAAAAGCGCATAAATAATCTCAATCTTCAAGATTATTTTATCTCTTTAGTACCCACTCAATTACAATTCTTTCTAGAAAATGATCCTCGTTGGTTAGCCAATTTTAAAACAGTTTTACTAGGAGGTTCCCCTGCATGGCCATCTTTACTAGAAAAAGCTAGAGAATATAATATTTCTCTGTCTCCCACCTATGGAATGACGGAAACTGCCTCACAAATTGTCACTCTTAAACCGGAAGATTTTCGACGAGGAAATAATAGTAGTGGACAGCTATTACCCCATGCTCAGATAAAAATTAATCCCGATAACCAGAAAATTATTATTGAAGCGAAATCTTTATTTTTAGGCTATTATCCCCATCTTAATCAAGCAAGCTACTTCGAGACGGATGATTTAGGTTACTTTGATGAAAGTGGTTATTTATATATCATTGGTCGCGATAGTCAAAAAATAATTACTGGAGGAGAAAATGTTTATCCTCTTGAGGTAGAAACTGCCATTAGACACACTAATTTAGTTAAAGATGTGGTGGTTTTAGGGTTGCCAGATTCTCGATGGGGACAGATAATTGTCGCTTTTTATGTCCCCGTTAATTCTCAGATATGCCAGACAATTATTCAATCCCAGATTAAGGATAAATTAGTCAATTATAAACTGCCGAAACATTGGATAAAATTACCAGAGATACCAAAAAGTCCCCAGGGGAAGATTAATCGAACCAATTTAATTAAATTAGCTGAAACTTGTTTTGACACCGAGTCAAACCCCAGAGGATAATTATAGCAGTTATCTTAATGGTGAGTTATGAAGGGTTCCTAAATTGGCTTCATTTTCCCGACCAAAAGCCAAGGGATTTACTCGGTATATGGCAGCAAAATCGCTGTTTTTTTTGCGACGAATTTCTGGTAATGGTAATCTCTGGCTTATTTTATTAATAAATGTTAAAAGTTGATAGCTATCTTGCTAAAGATTGACCGCTTAGGCAATAATGGGAAAGTTTATCATCCCCATTAAAATAAAGAATGCTCAACGCTTTTATTTGGCTACCGATTATAGGGGCGATACTGATTGCCTACACGCCTCTAGAGGCGAAAAAAGTGCGAGGATTAGCTCTAACTCTTGCTGTCGTTCTCTTACTGCTTAATATTCTCCTTGGCTGGCAATTTGACCCTAGTAACCCGCAAATGCAGTTCACGGTTAACCTGCCTTGGATTAATTTCCTCGGTTTCAATTATGCTCTCGGTGTCGATGGCTTATCATTTTCATTACTTTTTCTTAACAGCATCTTGACAATAATTGCTCTTTATGCTAGTGGTACAGAGGTTAACCGACCGAGATTTTACTATTCTCTGCTCTTGTTACTCAATGCCGGAGTAGCGGGGGCCTTTCTAGCGCAGGATTTACTGCTATTTTTCCTATTTTACGAATTAGAAATCGTCCCCCTTTACTTTCTCATTGCCATTTGGGGGGGTCAAAGACGCGGTTACGCGGGCATGAAATTTTTATTATACACGGCAATTTCAGGCTTTTTAGTGCTAATCTCTTTCCTCGGCGTAGTTTGGCTAACCGGTGCTAATAATTTCGCCTATAATCCCCTTTTATCGAACAATTTACCCGTTAAAACCCAATTACTGCTCCTCATCCCCCTTCTGATTGGATTAGCCATCAAAATCCCGATTTTTCCCTTTCATACTTGGCTACCGGATGCCCACGTCGAAGCATCTACCCCCGTTTCTGTGCTTTTAGCGGGAATATTACTCAAATTAGGAACCTATGGACTGCTGCGCTTTGGAGTCGGTTTATTTCTCGATGCTTGGGTGACTATCGCCCCTTGGTTAGCAACGATAGCAGCTATCAGCGCCCTCTACGGGGCCAGTTGCGCTATTGCCCAAAAGGATATGAAAAAAGTAGTCGCCTATTCTTCTATTTCCCACATGGCCTATATTTTACTAGCGGCGGCGGCCACCACCAGATTAAGCATCACCGCAGCGATTTTGCAGATGATTAGTCACGGTTTAATTTCCGCTTTATTATTTTTGTTGGTGGGGGTAGTGTATAAAAAAACCGGCAGCCGGGATGTGGATTATCTACGCGGTTTATTAAATCCAGAAAGAGGTTTACCAATCACGGGAATGTTAATGATTTTAGCGGCTATGGCCAGCGCCGGCATCCCCGGAATGGTGGGATTTATCGCCGAATTTTTGGTCTTTCGTGGCAGTTTCCCGATTTTTCCGATACAAACCCTCTTATGTTTGGTCGCTAGTGGTTTAACCGCAGTATATTTTCTCCTGATGATTAATCGGGTTTTCTTTGGTCGTTTAACCCCCGAATTATCGCGCATTCCTCGCAGTACCTGGCCCGAAAGATTTCCCGAAATTGCCTTGGCTTTATTTATTATTGTTTTGGGATTACAACCGAGTTGGATGATTCACTGGACTGAAAACCAAGCATCAATGTTATTAACTGGCACGGCAATCAGTCAAAAGCAATCATAGACACCTTTTCCGGAATTTTTTAAACCTAGACCGAAACTAACTTGTGGATAGGTGCCGAAGCGTCAAAAATTTTTGGCTTTGCGGAGGGAATTAACCGTTAAAACCACCTGTTCCCCCACCAGTTCAATTTCTTCTAAAGTATTAAAACGACTCAACCCGAAGCGCAGGGAGGCATAAGCGAGAGATTCGGGGCGACCCAAGGCAGTTAAAACGTGAGAGGGGGCGGTATGGCTAGAAGAACAGGCAGAACCGGAGGAAAGCGCCACTATTGGCTGTAATCCTAACAATAACGCCGCACCGTCCACCCCTTCAATACTAATATTTAAATTTCCGGCTAATCTTTGGCTAGGATGACCATTGAGATAAATTCTGTCTAATTGACTGATAATCTCCCATAAACGGGCTTTTAACTGATTTAAGTAGCTGTTATCTTCTTCAATCGCTTTGATGCCCAATTCTACTGCCTTGGCAAAACCGACAATTTGCGGTGTAAATATTGTACCCGATCGCAGTCCTTTTTCCTGGCCTCCCCCTTGAATTTGAGCGGCGAGACGGACTCTGGGGTTTCGGCGCCGGACGTACAGCGCACCGATTCCCTTTGGTCCGTGGACTTTGTGGGCAGTTAAGGACATCAAATCTATATTCATTTCCTCCACATCTAGGGGAATTTTGCCGATTGCTTGGGCCGCGTCCGTATGAAAAAGTACCTGATACTGGCGACAAATCGCCCCAATTGCCGCTAAAGGTTGAATCACCCCAATCTCGTTATTAGCGGCCATAATTGACAGCAAAATCGTGTCAGGACGCAAAGATTTTTCTAGTAGTTCCAAGTCAATTAGGCCATCAGCACTGACGGGTAAAATTGTCACCTCAAAACCTAATTTTTCCAGATAATGACAGGGATCTAAAACGGCGCGATGTTCTGTCACCACCGTAACTATGTGCCTTCCCTTGGCGAAATAAGCTTCGGCAACCCCTTTGATAGCGAGGTTATTAGCCTCCGTTGCTCCACTGGTAAAAATAATTTCTTCGGGACTACTATTAATAGCAGCGGCGATTGTTTCTCTTGCCTGTTTAACCGCGGCCTCGGCTGTCCAACCATAGACATGATTAATACTACTGGCATTACCAAAGTGTTCGGTAAAATAGGGCAACATCGCCGCCAGAACTTGCGGCTCTAGGGGTGTCGTGGCGTGGCAATCTAGATAAATCGGTTTTTGAGACATATTTTTCCCCTGCGGGGGATTCGGGAAGGAGATATCCTCTGTTTTAAGAGAATCTCTGAAAGTGCATTGCTAATCTATGTTAACAAAAAAGTATCGGATAAGTAGGTAGGCACAATTATTTGTAGGATGGGTTAGCGGTAGCGTAACATAATCGGGCGTTGGGTTTCATGCTTCAACCCAACCTACGTTCTATGTTAACAAAAAAGTATCGGATAGCAGTCAACAGCTTACGACTCAGTCCAGAACTTTAAGATTTAATAATGAGAGCGCAATCGCTCTCTGACAGCAGTTACAATTTCCCTATTCCAATGTTGTTCAGTAACCCAACAGGATTAATAACACATATTTTCCGGCTCAATCATGGCTAAAAAATCGAAGGCATTTAGTGAACTGCTCAGGCTGCAGAAAATGTCCCAAGGATCCGAAAAACCCTTGAAAAGCTTTGAGAAGAAATTAAGAGAAAAGTCCTTGCCTTTCAAGGAAATTGTCGTCTCTCCTTCTGGGGAAGTCAAAATGTCGGAAGTTCTGGAGGATTTTATCGAGCCTTACCGGGAATCCAATGAAACGAAGGTATCTATGCGAAGATTGCTGACCCTAGGGACAATCGCTTGGAATCTGGCGTTGTCCCCCGAATCAAAGCGGCAAGGGATGATAGACCGAGTTTTTAACAAAGACCTTCTTAACGGAGATAAAAGGCTCAAGGCGGAGATTCAAGAGCTAATCGAGGAGCTAATCGCTAGGAAAAACCGTTATTTCTCGGAAAACAAGCGGATGATTGTGGATTTTGAGTTAAAAGAGCTAGGAAGCGAGTATCATCTCTCGGTTGCCTCCAGCTTGTCGCCCGAATTTTCCGAGTCAGAGTTTGCCTTCAAAGTCGGCGACTCGGTCATCGTCAAACAGGGTGTACTTGACCCAGATTTGGGGACTGACATCGGTGGTTGGCAAGGAAGAATTGTGACAATTGAGCGGCAGAGCAATCTCATCGGCATTGAATGGGATAGCATCACCCTGAAAAACATCCCCAGTTCGGTGATTGACCAGTGTGAACTGGAAAACCTAGACTGGACTCAAATGTGCCTCTTCTCAACGGATGTGGAATTAACCCAACCTCGAGATACAGAAGAAGATGTGGCCGCCATCATTGAGCAAATTGAGTCTAACATCGTTGGAGCTATTTAGCAGAAAAGAGAAAGGCGATTCCGGCGGTTGGCCGACGTTGACCCTGAGGAGAAAATGGCGGCTTTAGACGCTTGGAAAAAAACACCTGATTCATTACCCGATTGACCATCGAGCAGCGATTTGGAGGAGAGAGATTTGTGATGGATGATTCCCAGAAATACGAGGCTGACTGTCAAAAGATAAGAAAAGCCAATCATGAATTACTAAAGGATTTTG
Organism: Microcystis aeruginosa Ma_SC_T_19800800_S464; assembly: GCA_007095785.1. GTDB lineage: Bacteria > Cyanobacteriota > Cyanobacteriia > Cyanobacteriales > Microcystaceae > Microcystis > Microcystis aeruginosa_E. The sequence goes on along the minus strand of SFBL01000161.1, from coordinate 21,804 downwards.
AGAGTTGGCTAGAATCATCAGGTCTGTCGGAAAAAACCATTAATAATCATGTTTCAAATATAGATTTTTATATCAACGAATATTTACTCTATGAGGATGCAGTAGAAGCTAAGGACGGGGTAGATATGGTCAGTGACTTTTTGGGTTATTGGTTTATCAAAAAGGCCCTGTGGGCCAGTCAATCAAGCCTCAAGGCTAACGCAGGTAGTCTGAAAAAGTTCTACACTTTCTTACTGGAAAAAGGTCTAATAGATAAAGATGATTTGCAAGAACTGAAAGAAACCATCAAGGAAGAAATGAGTGAATGGCTGGAAACCCTAAAGCGATACGATGACCCATTGAGTGAAGATATGTCCGATGTTTGGTGATTTTAGCCGAGGGGCAATCCCCCACCCTGTGGCTGAGAAGCTATAATATCATTGTCAGGACACAACAAGAGTGAAACAATGGAAACATTAGAATTAGAAAGCGGCCAGTCGATTCTTAAAGCTGGTCAAACAACCACAGAAAGAGCTTTACAATTGTTTGACGCTCTCGACCCCGTGAGTTTAGACTTTATGCTCGGTCGTTGGCAAGGTTCTGGACTTCAGACAAATCACCCAATGGATGGTTTATTAGAAGCATCTAATTGGTATGGTAAAGAATTTGTCGATACTGAGAATGTCCACCCCCTGTTATTTTTAGATGGTCAGGGAAAAATTTTTAAGGTGGCACCCAATCCCACGGCCATGAACTGGATTTTGAAGCTGCCGATACTCAAAAATAATTCTCTGAAACCTTTACTGATGCTGACCAACTCCTTGCTGAAAACAGAGACAAGTCAGGCTAGACTGCGAATGATGGAATATCGGGGCAAAGTCAGCGCCACGATGATTTATGATTATTTGCCCATCAATGACTCTTTTCGGAAAGTAGATGATAATACCGTGCTGGGAATTATGGATTTTAAAAACTCTCCCCAACCTTTCTTTTTTGTTCTCAAGCGATGTCAAAGACCTCTTAATTCTTGAGGTTCGATTTAAACGCTCTGGTGCAAGAATTTAGAGTTGAGGGATAATTCAAGTACAGAGGAACAGGAGGTAATTATGAACTTATCATCGTTGTCATCGGGTTGAAGTGGCTGAGAAGTTACAAAAATTAACTCACCAACCAATTAAGCATTTAGAATAATAAATTCTACACTTGCTGTGGACGAAATGCGTGTTCATCCCATTCTTCTTGATAAATAGAGTCAGAGGTTTGATTCATTTTGAGTGCAATATCACTTAAGAGTTTGTGGTGTTTGAACATTCTTCTAATTTCACCATCGACTAGATTTAACAAATAAGGAATTTCATGTCCTAATTTGACAAAGGAGAGATAATATTAAATATTTGTAAACTTTTTCGCCTAAGTTACTTTTCTGTGGTAAGCAAATCTTTACTGCTCCGATGGGGGGTTTCTTGGGGGGTGTCATCGTTGTTGGTTTCTGGTTCTTGTCCTTTAAAAATCGTGATAGATCGCCAAAAACCCTCTAAAAACTGATTGAAGGTCGTTTCATTGATTTTACCCGTCCAGAGCAAACTAAAAGAGGACCCACAGGGAGGTAAGTCGAGCGAGCGCTTCTGGAATCTCCCTGATTTGGTTACTGTTGAGGTTGAGGTATTGCAGGGAGGTGAGTCGAGCGAGCGCTTCTCATGGCTTTTTGTGGGGTTTCCTTGAGTCTATAATACATAGATAACACAACTGACTTGCTTACATATCAATGAAAATTGAACGTAAAACCTATAGAGATGGAAACTTGTATCCTGAAGCCTTCAATTATTTAAAATCTCTTCCAGAAAATATCGATTATTATAAAGCCCATATTGAACGCCATCCACTTTCTATTTACGATCTATCAATACAGAGAGTTATGAAAGCATTGGCTGAAATTTTAGATGAAATAGAGCGAATAAATCATGCTTTATTTGATGCTGAAGGTCGTCTCGATTATTCATTAGCGAAACTGCCTATCTTACAAAAAGAATTACTAGAGGCTTTAATGGCTCATATTGATGATTGCTACCGTATTCTTAAGGTTCTCCATCCTTATGATAGTTCCAATCAAGTCAAATATAATGATAAGTGGCTAGATAAGGCTAAAAATCCTGCAAAAAAAGACTTTGAAAATAATATTAAAGATTATAAAAACTTATTGTCCCCTATTGTTAATAAAATCAAGCATAATGGCGGTCAATTGCGTTCTATCGTAATTTACTCACGGGATCGCAGAATAGTCACAAAGCCGATCAGGAAAAAAATTCAAATTTTTCCCAGAGATGCTCGTATCGTAGGATATTTCTTGGAAGGAGTTCATCCTAATGGCAATATCGGACCCGATATCGAAATTCATCCGAATGGAAAATCGGCTATTTCTTTAAACCGTGATTTGCGTTATCATTTTGCCAATTTATATCGAATCGGTCGTCATTTAAAGAAAGCTATCGTAAAAACCGTACGTCACGTCGAGACAATAGACTTGCCGTATCCAGGTTCGATTCGACATACAAGTTGTCAATAGGATCTAGAGTCAATCGCAGAGAAAATAAGTAATTTGCCATCTTTGTTTTATCAAAATGAATTTGACAAGGAAACTCCTGATATCCAATTCTATCGCAATCCTAAAGATACGGAGTTAATTCTAGAAACGCCTGGCCCTCGATACATGAATTGGGAGGGAGAAGTAGCAATCTCTTGTGAAATGCAGGTAGATCCTGTTTCTCGTACATATCAACTACCTTATTGGCAAAATCAGAGTAACTCCAGATCAGTAATGCGATAACTATCACCTATCACGGACAAGCGGCAATCATCAGCACAGAGGGAAGATTAACGATTTCCTGTTCTCATATTATGATCGGTGATCAGCTAGTCCGCATTCAAGTTCTAGTTGAGACAAGGTAAAACGAATATCAAATTCAGATGCACAACAGCTTACCCAATCCGCTTTTAACAGTAGGATTAACTCCTGACTCCTGACTCCTGACTCCTGACTCCTATCTCCCTGACTCCTTTAAACATTTCTTTTTTTCTCAAACCATGTTTGTAATAATTCCCCCGATTCCTTGGCTAAAATTCCCGCGATTACCGGTAAACGATGGTTAGAAAAAGGACTATCTATAAAATTAGCCACAGTGCGGATAACTCCTGTTTTGGGATCGTCAGCACCGTACACTAATAATCCTAATCTAGCCTGAATGATTGCCCCGGCACACATGGGACAGGGTTCGAGGGTGACGTAGAGGGTACAATCATTTAAGTGCCAATTGCCTAAAACTTGACTAGCGGCACGAATCGCCAGAATTTCGGCGTGAGCGGTGGGATCATGGTGTTTTTCCTTGCAATTAGCCCCTTGAGCGATTAAATTGCCCTGTTTATCCACAATAACCGCTCCCACAGGTACATCACCCCGGTTCCCCGCAGTTGCCGCTAAATTTAAAGCTAACTGCATCCATTGCCGATGTTTCTCATAGGCTTTTTCGTCAATAGACTTTAGATAGTCCCACATTTAGCCAATAAATTATCTAATTTTTTCTGACCATCCAAAGCATACAAATCATCACAACCACCGATAGGTTCATTATTGATAAAAATCTGTGGTACACTGCGTTTACCCTTGGCACGTTCCGCCATGGCTTGACGAGCGCTTTCATCCCCATCAATTTTGTATTCGGTGTATTTTACTCCTTTCCAACCCAGCAACCATTTAGCTCGAATACAGTAGGGACAAGTTGCCCAAGTTTGACGCTCCCATCGCACTCATGCGAGGGATTCTTGGTTCAACAAGTCCACTTACTTTAGATTCCTTGCGTTATCTAAAACAGAGGTGGTTCTTTCCCCAAGCGTTACTTTTCGTGCGCCCCACGATAGTTGTATTTCTACAAAATTTGCTTTAATTGAAACGTTAGCTTCAAATACTGCTTTGTCTAGTTCCTACAAAGATTTTACATCACGAGCAGGTGAGAAACTAGAACTATTGAGTAGAACCCTATATCTTTGATTGTCAAGGTGCAGAGGTTGTAGTGATTAGACTACATGGGTTTTTAGAGCGGTTGATTACCCTATCCGCTATGCTCACATAGTAGCTATTTTTCGTAAGTATGTCAAGACCCTTAAAAGAAAAAAGACTGCCGATGCTCATGACTCCGAATATGAGCAAGCGCACTTCAAAATACGCATCTAGAATGCAATTAACAATTTCAGAAGTTATTCGAGATTTTGCTCTTGAGATTAGACATTTATTTTTAGCTGTGCTTCGTGTCACTGAGCCTTTACATTGAGCCTGTCGAAATGTGTCGAAGTGCTGTTTTATATTGACGGAACCTTTCATCTCCGAGGTAAAACCGAGAGTTCCTTCAAGCCGACATTTAAGGTAAATTTCCACATTGGCCTTGATATTCTCGTTATAACGCCCAAAAAGCGAGTTAAATAGATTTAGCATCTTGTGACTACAGAAATATTTATCTCTATTTTATGGATTCTGCTACCAAAAAAGCCCAATTACGCAAACAACTAATTGCCCAAAGACGAGCGCTTCCTAAGCATATTTGGCAAGACAATAGTCAGCAACTTTGCAAAAATTTACAATCTTTACCCCTCTTTCACCACGCTAAAACCATTCTCGCTTACTTCAGTTATCGTCAAGAGCCGGATTTAAGTTCCTTATTTTGCCAGCACCATCGCTGGGGTTTTCCCCGTTGTGACGGAGATAGCCTGACTTGGCACTGTTGGACTGCCGACGATCCCCTAGAATTAAATCGTTATGGCATCTATGAACCAACAGCGATCGCCCCTCTCATTTTACCGGCCGAAGTGGACTTACTATTAATTCCCGCCGTCGCTTGCGATCGCCAAGGTTATCGCTTAGGTTACGGGGGAGGTTATTTTGATCGTCTCCTACATTCTCCCGAATGGCAAGCTATCCCCTCGATCGGGATTGTCTTTGACTTTGCCTATCTCGATACCCTTCCCCTCGATACTTGGGACCAAAAATTACAGGCAATCTGTACCGAATCAAGAACCGAAATTTTTTAACAATTATTTCCTTTTGTGTGATCGGTTTAACTTATATAGGAGCGATCGATCTTTGTGTCCTTTGTGTCTTTGTGGTTCGTTTTGGTCGTTCGCTGGCACTGTATCTTAGAATACATTTTACCCACCGACTACTCATATATTAAGTTTTATTGAATCCGATCGACCCTGAAGATAGCTTTGCTAGGATGAAGTTCGCATCAAGAGATGTTTAAAGTAATCACCGGAAAAAGTCAACAGGGAAGCAATGAAACACTTTCACGAACAATGGATTCAAGAATGGTGTCAAGAAAACGGCTGGACAGAGCTATTTCTCGAACGCTACAGTAATTATTGGGCATTCCCTCCCAATGCCGTGATGCCAGAACCAATTCCCACCAAAGTGTTACAAAAAATTAAGCGCCAAAAAGGTCTATCTCCTGCCGAAAAACTTTGGTTAGGAATGGCGATTGGATTGACTGTGACAGCTTTAATTATCGCTGTCATCCTCGCTTGTCCTATGCCTATAGTTCTCGCTTTTGCTTTTGATGCTGTCACCGCAGCGCGATTGGAAGTGGAATATTAACCGGGCAAAAATTGAGAAGTAAAAACCTAAAAAGGGGGAGATTTTTCCGAAAGTCTTCCCCTTTACTGCGTTTTTCCAGACAGGGACGATCGATCTGTCTTGAATCAGTAATCGGTGATCAGTGGTCAGTAGGAGAATAGAATATTAAGTGAGCAGTATTCAATGGCAGTTTTCTGCTGTCTTTTCACTGATTACTGTTTACTGTTTACTGTTTACTGATCACTGAAAAGTCCCCATGTCCGAATCTCGTCGCTTACAGTTTACCCCCGATCTGGAAATTTGCCGTATTTTGAACGGAATGTGGCAGGTTTCAGGCGCCCATGGTTCGATCGCACCCCAAAAAGCGATCTCTAGTATGTTCTCCTATCTAGATGCCGGTTTCACCACTTGGGATCTGGCCGATCATTACGGGCCGGCCGAAGATTTTATCGGTGAATTTCGTCGTCAATTAGTCGCTCAAAGGGGCATTGATGCTTTAAATAATCTGCAAGCTTTCACTAAATGGGTTCCCCGTCCGGGTAAAATGACTAAGGAAATAGTCGCAAAAAATATCGCTATTTCCCTACGTCGCATGGATGTGGATAGTCTCGATTTATTGCAGTTTCACTGGTGGGATTATCGCGATAAAAATTATCTAGATGCTTTATATTTTTTAGGAGAATTACAACAGGAAGGCAAAATTAAACACCTGGCCTTGACTAATTTCGACACGGAACATTTAAAAATTATTCTCAGCGCCGGGATTAAAATAGTCTCCAATCAAGTCCAGTTTTCCCTGATCGATCGTCGTCCTCTAGCTAAAATGGCGCAATTTTGCCAGGAACATAACATCTATCTACTCGCCTATGGTACTCTAGCAGGAGGCTTATTAGGGGCAAAATATCTCGGTCATCCTGAACCCAATCCCATGAGTCTCAATACCGCTAGTTTACGGAAATATAAAAACATGATCAATGCTTGGGGAAACTGGCAATTATTCCAAGAATTATTAACCGTTCTTAAAGCGATCGCTGATTCCTATCATGTCACCATTCCTAATGTGGCAGTGCGTTACGTTCTCGAACAAAAAGCCGTAGCTGGAGCAATTATTGGGGTACGTTTGGGTGTTGCTGAACATATCCAAGAAAATGCCCGTATTTTCGATTTTCAATTATCCCCCCAAGACTATCAAAAAATTGATCATGTCTTGCAAAAATCCCAGGATTTATTGCAGTTAATCGGTGATTGCGGTGATGAGTACCGTCGTTAACGAAGGCGGTCGGCGGTCGGCAGGGGCAGGAGTCCGTTTTTGTAACGGGGATTTATGCCCCGCTCCCAAAACTTTTTGCCTTAAGGTGAGGTTTTATAGTCATTTCAATTAAGATTGAGAATATTAATCCCAGAGTTCCTAAGGGTTTTGTCGGTCTAGACTGTATCAGACTTATCTGAAATGACTATAGTCCCGATTTTTTCGATAAGTAGGTAGGTGTTAAAAATTGTCAGCTTCCCCCCCTTATCAAGGACTGATAACTGATAACTGATAACTGATAACTGATAACTGATAACTGATAACTGATAACTGATAACTGATAACTGAAAAGAGGCTAATGATGAGATTTGAACAACCAATCCCCGATGATCCCGCTAATCAATGGCGCTATCAATTAGATCAATTCGTGCAAGAAAATCAACAGGAATTGGCTGGTTTAATGTGGGGTTTACTCTCGGAATGGGGAGAAGATGCCCAAGAAACCCTGGGCATCGATCTTAAACCCCAGCCCCATTTTGTCTGTTGTTCTAAGGAAGCTCTAGAGAAATTAAATCGCCAGGTTAATCGCAAAATTCAAGAGATGCTTGGGATTATTTATCGCTATAATCCCAGGGAAGAAGTGGCTATAGTCGCTATCGGTGATGGTCAGGTAAAATTGATTTATTTTCAACCCGATCTTTCCCCTCCTGAATGTTTTAATCGCCTCGAAGTGGATCTCGATACCCTCATTCAACAGTTAGAGGTCAAAATGCTGGCGGAAATCCAATCTTTCCCAATTTGATGCCGATTGCCAACGCAAAAAGTTGGCAGGTTGTCCCACCGATAAACCCGCTAATCCCATCGCTTTTCTGGGGGATTCTGTGCCTAGGAGAATTGCCGTTTCTAAATCACATATTCCCCAGTTAACTAAATTGGCTACTCCTTGTAATAAGGGTAAGGTTGTTCCCGCTAAAGTACCGTCAAAAAGTCTTGCTGTTCCCTGTTTGACTTCAATTTCTCTCTCGTCCCAAGGATAGACACCATCCCCTAAACCAATCGGTGCTAAAGCATCACTAACTAAGAAAATTCCTTGATGATAATTACTGGCTTTTAGTAATAATTCTATCATGGTTGGATGGATGTGTTGACCATCGGCAATTAACCCACAATATACCTCGCGATTGATAATTGCTTCCCCTAATAAACCCGGTTGACGATGATGTAAAGGAGGCATGGCATTAAAGGCATGAGTAACCATTTTTGCCCCTTGGAAAAAGGCTTTTTTGGCTATTTCTTGACTCGCTTGCGAATGTCCTAAACTGACGGTAATTCCTCGATCGCTTAGGTATTTAATCACCGTACCGCTACTATCTAATTCTGGTGCTAGAGTGATAATTTTTACAATCGATAAGTAGTCCCCAAAAATTTTATCTACTGTTTCTATACTTGGGTTTAAAAGATATTGTCCCGGATGCGCTCCCCTTTTTTCATAGTTTAAAAATGGTCCCTCTAAATGTACTCCTAAAACCTGGGCGCTCGATCGATTTTCCTGTTGCTGTTTTTCGATATATTTAGCAATTACTGAGAGGGATTTTTGAAATTTCTCCACAGACGTGGTGACTAGGGTGGGAAGATAACCATCAATTCCTTGATTCCCAAGATAATCGCTAATCTTATCTAATTTTTCTAGATCTGTTATTTCTAAGTCAGGAAATGCTAATCCTAATCCTCCGTTGATCTGTAAATCTACTCCTCCTAAGGATAGCCAATCCCCTTCCATATCGATAATCTTTTCCCCTATTGTCTTTCCCCCCATCTCCGTTATTCTCTCGATCTTTCCCGCAGCATTTATCTCTATTTGTTGTCGCTCCTGATGGGCGGGAATTCTAGCGTTAATTAGGGTTATCATAGAAGCAGAAAACTAATTTTTTTTTATTATAATCTCAAAAAAAACTTTTTTTTTGGTGATACTTGACAAGGGAGCATTTTTCTGAGATACTTTTCTATATAATGGAGATCTGTGCGTGTGAGCATGGATACTTAAATTCAATTATATAAAAACTGATCATAAAAAAATAATACCATAACCTGACCGCTCTCTGTCCAGAGATTGCAAAAATACTTTACAAAATAATTACAGCCTTTCTCTGGCGGTTCTTAGGAGGGAGTGACTGTCAGAAGGAAAAGCTTTGTCCTATAATAAAATTAAGACCTTATAAAAACTACCTTTTTAGCAATAAAAGAGTAGCAATTTTAGTCTTGTCAGCGATTAGAGAGGGGTGTATGTTTTTTAGAAAAATAGGGAAACAAACTCAAGAACCGCGTCGTATTATTATCGGAGATGTGCATGGTAATTTTCAGGCACTTTTGCGACTATTAAACCGAGTTGCTCCCGATAGTGAGGATGAGGTTTATTTTCTAGGAGATTTAATCGATCGAGGACAGCAGAGCTTGGAAGTGGTGGATTTCGTGATCAAAAATAACTACCAATGTCTCCTAGGAAATCATGAATATATGCTCTTAAAAGCTCTGACGGGAAAAGAAGTTTCTGAAAAATGGTTAAATGGCTGGATCGAGAGTGGTGGGGCGGCAACACTACTAAGTTATAATCACAATATACCCGCCGAACATATCAATTGGTTCCAATCCCTACCCGCTTATTTAGACCTAGGAGATATTTGGTTAGTTCACGCGGGAGTACACCCAGAATATCCCCTTGAACAGCAAACAAACGAGCAGTTTTGTTGGATTAGAAACGAATTTCATACCATGACCCAACCCTATTTCAAGGATAAACTAATTATCACAGGTCATACTTTAACCTTTGCCTTTCCCGATGTCAAACCGGGGCAACTAGCTTGCGGCAGCGGTTGGCTAGACATCGAAACTGGGGTTTATCATCCCCAAAGTGGTTGGTTAACTGCTTTAGATTGGACAAATCAATTAGTTTATCAAGTGCAGAATCAAAATAAAAATTGTCGCACGATCCCTTTAGAAAAAGCGGTGGTTAATCTAAACCTTGACAAGATTTCTCGCTACTCCTCCAGGGAAAACTCATCTAAAGCGCTCAATCTTTAATGGTGATCGGAAAAGAGAAGCGATAAAATCGGAAAGATCGGTTAAAATAGTTGATAATCTGATTAATACCCTTTACTAATGACCCTTGAACTCTTATACCAAGCTTTCATCGAAACAATTCAACATCCTGACTCTGAGATAAATCTAGCTCGGGCATCCCTACAAATAGCCAATTTTGAATATCCCCGTCTCAAGATTGATCACTATTTAAATAGAATAAATTTAATGGCTGACGAGGTAAAAAAACGTTTACCAGATAGATTATATCCCTTAAAAATAGTCAAGGTTATCAATCAATATTTGTTTGAAGATTTACAATTTACTGGTAATACCCAAGAATACTATGACCCCCGCAATAGCTACTTAAATGACGTAATTGATCGCCGCACGGGTATCCCACTCACTCTCTCGATTATCTATTTAGAGATTGCCAAAAAGATCAATTTTCCCATGGTAGGAATTGGTATGCCGGGCCATTTTATTATCCGTCCCGATTTCGAGGAAGTGGAAATTTTTGTCGATCCCTTTCACGGTGGTGAAATCCTATTTAAACAGGACTGTCAAGAAAGATTAAGTCAAGTTTATCAACAGCCAGTTAAATTAGAAGAACATTTTCTCAATATTGCCACCAATCAGCAAATTTTATTACGTCTGTTGACTAATTTAAAATATATTTACCTGAATCGTCAACAATGGTCTCAGACAATTCGGACAATAGATCTACTACTTTTGCTCATTCCTAATCATCCCCTAGAGCTGCGCGATCGAGGTTTAGTTTACTATCAAATTGGACAACTCAGCCAAGCGCAACAGGATTTAGGCTTCTATCTCGCTCTCCTACCCAACGCTCAAGATGCCGAATCCATTCGACAATTATTGCAAAAAATTAACTCTTAAGTCGCCAATCAGTTATCAGTTATCAGTTATCAGTTAGTGGTATTAAATGAGGAGTATTAAATGACATTAATAGTGCTGTCTTTTCACTGATTACTGATTACTGTTCACTGAAAAATCCCCCAATCCTTTACTGATAAATGATAACTAAAATGACTATTAGTCCTTCCGTAGCCGCAAAAAAACTCAAAATTGGTCAACTGCGAAAAGTCCATCATATCGCTTTCAACGTCAAAGATATGGATGCCTCTCGTCATTTTTATGGGGAAATATTAGGATTAGAGGAATTGGTGGGGGAAAAAATTCCCAGTACCTTAAAAGAATTAGTTGCCCAGGGAAAAGTGGCCAATTTTATCACCCCCGATGGTACAGTAATTGACCTATTTTGGGAACCAGATTTAAACCCTCCCGACGACAATCCCGAAATCGCTTTTACCCGTGCTAACCATTTAGCCTTCGATATTGCCCCGGAATGCTTCGATTTTGCCCTAGAAGTGCTACAAAGTCAGGGAATTACTATTGCTAGTGGACCCGTAACCCGGCCGACTGGGAGAGGGGTTTACTTCTACGATCCCGATGGCTTTATCGTCGAAATTCGCTGTAATCCGGCATCTTAACGACTCAGAGGACGAAAATTGCCACGAAAAACCAAAAAAGTTAGGACAATTGCTAATATAATCGCTGTTATCGCAATTAGAGGCAGAGAAATCTGTTTAACAGCGATCGCTAAAAAAGCCCAGATAAACACCCCGATAAAAGCCCGATCTTTTCGTTTTAAACCGACTAAAATCGCGATTATCGCCCCAATAACTAGGATTATTACCGTCCAGATCTGGTCAGTTAGACCCCATCGCTGCCAGTTGATCCAATCTAGCACCGAAGCGACATTGACAATCGTGGCTACGGTAATCCAAGCGAAATAAATACTAATAGGAGTATTAACTAATAAACTCTGTTTACGATTGACAATCAAGCGATTAATTTCTAAGCGAAGATAAAGCCGGATGAGAGGAATTAAAATGCCTAGCATTGCCAGTAAAGACAGGGTAAAAAAACGCAATTGAAAGAGAATTACCCAGAGAATCTGACAAACACTAGCGATGGCTAATTCGTAGCCTAACCGACGCAAACCCAGTTCAGTTTTATTAAAAGCCAAAGCTTGGTAAATTCCCAGACTAATTAAACCCAGATAAATTAATCCCCAAATTGCAAAAGCATAATTAGCGGGAATAATTAGGACATCTTGAAAAACTGTATTCGAGATAGCTCCGATATTTTCGCCATTAAGAGGGAAAATATTAGCGAAAATGTTGGTAATAAAAGCCCCTAGAATAGCAAATAAATTTAGTTCTTGTCGGAAACGATCTCGATCAAAATTCATAGGTCAATCAAAGATGGAAAACATCATTTCGCCTTGGACGGCCAATTGCCCATCGACTCTTGCTTCCCCTTGCATTTTAGCAATTTTATTCATCTTGAAGGATAATAATTCCACCGTCATAATTAATTGATCCCCCGGCACCACAGGACGACGAAAACGGGTTTTATCAATGCCAGCGAAGGCAAAAAATTTCCCTTTCATCCCGGGTAATTGGGTTAAAATCACTCCCCCCACCTGGGCCATGGATTCCACAATTAACACCCCCGGCATCAAGGGACGACTGGGAATATGACCTGGAAAAAAAGGCTCGTTGATCGTGACATTTTTTAGGCCAACGGCCTTTTTACCCGGCACATAGTCAATAATCCGATCAACTAGGGCAAAGGGATAACGATGGGGCAGTAGTTGGCGAATTTCCTCGACGGTAAAGGTAGTTTTTATGACTGGTTCCAACTCGGTTAAGGCTTCGGTAACGATGGTCATGCAAGTCAAAAATTACAAGTGAGATTAGACATTATCTCATAATCAGTTATCAGTTATCAGTGATCAGTTATCAGTGATTAGATGAACGTAGGTTGGGTTGAAGCATGAAACCCAACGCCCGCTCATGTTACGCTACCGCTAACCCATCCCACAAATAATTGTGCGGCTGCATCTCACATTTGCAGAAATATGGACAATCAGTAATTATCAGTGATTCTTAAATTATCACAGATATATCGGCAGCTGCCTGTAAGCATCCCACCGAAAAACTAATGCGCTCCGGGGTTTGGGGGCGGCGCCACGCCCCCAACGGGGGGTTTGGGGGGTTCTACCCCCCAAAAGCTTGGATTGAGTGATAAAATCGGAAGTAATTACCAATTTTAGAAGACAGTTTACATTTAAATAAAAATCCCAACTCAACAGATTTACAAAAACGAGATGCACCCTAATTGTGCCTCCCTACTTAGCTTAACCAATTAGGTTTTAGATTCGATCCTTGTTATCAGTTATCAGTTATCAGTTCACTGGAAATGGCTGACAGCCTTTTTAATTGGGCATTTTAGTTAAACGAGCATTTTGATAATAATGGCTGAGAATGCGGTCATAAGTCACCCCTTGGTCAGCGAGGGAAAAAGCGCCCCATTGACTTAAACCGATCCCATGACCGAAACCGCGACCATTGATGGCAAAAGTACCGTTATTAGCTGAAATCGTGAATAGGGTACTACGCAGCTCCAGTATTCGCCGTAATTGGGTATCAGAGATTAATTTAGAGCCTTGATCGCCCACTATACGCATTCTAATCACCCTTCCGTGGGGAGTGATCCTTTCGGGAGATAGCGATCGCACGCGACCAACACCACCAATTAAACGACCTAATTCCCCGGCGCTAAAGTTTTTTGACCATTGGAATACTGGGGCGACTTGATCGTAATCGACGACACCGCGCAGGTAGGGTAAGGGGGAATTCCAAACATCTTCGACATTTTCCGTATGACCCCCGGAGGAGGAGTGAAACACCGCTAGAATTGGTTTGCCGTTGAAACTCATAATTTGCCCGGTGGTGGCCTTAACTGCCTCGTGGGTGCTAGTAAACTCGCTTTCTAGACCCTTATAAACTTGGGTGCGGGTGGTAGTATCGAGATCGTAGATGCGATTACCAGAAGTATTCATTTGGTAGAGAGCATAGGTGCGGGCCGCCACAGATTGGGCTTTTAAGGCCTCTTGCGGCCAGGAGGGAATCGCCTCCGCACCGACGACACTATAGAGATATTCCTCTAAATCGACTAAATTTAGGGCTGTCACCCCAGAACCCTGCCGAATGATCCTTGTTCGTCCTCGATACCAGCGATCATTAATCCAGACGTAACCATCATTCTCCGGTTCGATGATCAATTGACTGGCCTGCCAATCGGCCAAACCCACCGCTTTTCCTCTGGGATTAGCATTGAGGGCATTCATGGCGGTTAATTCTCCTAGGACTCTCCCGGCCCCATCTTTCACCACAGCATCGGTGGAACTACCCACGGAGACGGCGCTAACACCTTTACTGATGGCAATGCGTAACTCGACAGCAGCTTGGACTGGAGCAATAATCAAAGCCCAAAAAACTAGGACGAGCCAACTATGGGCAGGCAGGCGCTGCAGGTAACTGCCCAGCAGCCTTGCTGTGTGTTTATTGGTCATGGGGATCGGACTCCTCACACAATCGATCGATAATCAATTTTACCCGGACTGGGATTTTTTGGCTACTCCAGTCCAGAAAAATTTTTCCCCTGTCACTTTTTCCCGATTGTCTGACAATTTTTCTGTCCTCTAGCCCCTGAATGGGCAAATTGTCTTATTTTGTCCGATTAATCGCGATTTATTCGGTTTAGTCGATTATTCTAAGTAGGTAGGCGTTAAAAATTATCATATTTCCCCCCTTATCAAGGGGGATTAAGGGGGGATCAAAGACAAAATCTATCTTCAAATTATAACCACTTACTTAAGTAGTCCAGCAAAATTAATTTTCTAGGTTCGAGTGGACAATCGCCAATTCTTGCCGCCAAACTAGCAGAGATTTCTCCCAAGCTAGTTCCCATTTTTGCGCCAAAAAAGGTCGAGTATTTTTGCCCAAATTATAGGCGATGACAATCTCTTCCCAGAGAGAGGCTAAGGAAAGTGGCGAAGAAAATAAAGCTCCCAATAATCCCCCTAAAAGTAGGACAATAGCTAGAGGGCGACGAGTTTGACTTAATTCAAAAGCTTTCAGTTGCAATTCTCCCATCACATCGACACCAAAACCCGTTACTATATGCCAGATATCGTGAGTTTGCCGTAAGCGCAGCAGCAGATAATCTGTATCGGAATTTACCTGAATAGACCGATAAAAATTAGGATCAAAATTGAGCCTAATTAGGTGAGTAGCATAATGATAACCTAGGGAATCTTCTGGAAGTTTTAGCAAGGTTTCTAAACAGGGACTAGCGGCTAGATATCTTTGGGCAATTATTTGGGCGGTAGCTCGATCGCTTTTAACATATTGCAAAGATAATCGCTGTAACCAACTCTCTTTTAAGCCATCTTCAATATCATATACAGACAGCGTATTACCGGGATTTTGTAAAAGATAAATTATTCCTTTGGTCACACCGATTAGATTAGTTGTGAATAGCATATCAACTCTCCTAAGCCATAAAAAAGAGTGAGAATAATCGAAAAAACCGATAACCAATAACTGGGAAAAATTACTCCTTATAGGGATCGTACTGACTCAATATCCGTTCTAACTTTGCTTCATCAATACGATTAATTAAGCGTTTAGATTCTTCCACATCGCGGACAGTTTTTGATAAATTAATGGTGGAACCGACGGTAAATAATAAACCCATGCCTAAATAACCTTTAATCCACGGATCTACCGGCAGATAAACAACCCCTAAAGAAGTGGCGGAAATAGAGACAATAAAAGATAACCAAGTTTGAAAAATCCACGCTTGAGTATGACTGGGAGCAGTACCGTATTTTTTATCGTTCATAATTGCCTCCTAAATGTTTCTGCACCCATTCTGTCGGTTCTAGAGGTGCAACAACAATGAGCGCTATCTAGTCGGGGGAGGGTTGAGAACTGGGGGGAATTAGGGTGAAGTGGGGTGAAGTATGAAGTATAATCGTTGTTAGAATCTAGGACCAAAAAGATGGAGATTAAACATCTGAAAATTTGGTATTCTTGGGAAAAACAAGAACAGATGATCGATCGCTTGGTGGGGAAAGTAGGATTAACCCGGGTGCGTGCCACTTGTTTTCTGCGTCTCTGGATTTATGCGATCGCCAACGAGGGACAGGTAAAACCCCCTTTATCCCAGTTAATTTTTCCCACCACTGCCATTATCTGTACCCATCGACAAGCATCGGATTTATTTTATCAGGATCAGGATCAGGGCAGCGATCGCTCTGCTGGTATGATGTTAGATAAATTAGCAGCCCTTGGTTTAATTGAAAAATTTTTTGACGGCAACACAACCAGAGTTAAAATCAAACCAATTGCGGGGATTTTAGAGCCTGATAGCTCAGAATCATCTGTAGAATTGCAATTAGATCAATTTAATCCCCGTTGTGATGCGATTCCTGTAGCTAACTTGCTGACAGGCAATTATAACTGGATGAATCGCAATGCTGAGGCAATTCCCCATCGCATTTCTCGTCTGTTGCGGGGTTGGTCAAAAGATTACACCACAGGTATGCGAGTTTTGCGTCGGGTAGATAATCTTAATCCCGTCGGTTTTTATCTGCTCTATCCCACCGCAAACGAGTCGGAAGCGAATTTTTTTACCTCTCCTAACAAGAGTTTACATCTAAGTGCGATCAACGAACAGGATCCTTTTAAAATGGCATCCGTGGGAGATGAAAATTGTCTTTCGGTATTTATTCGCAGTTGGATGATTGATGCTAATTATTTAGAAAAATATCGTTTAATCTTCCTGCAAGATGCCCAAAAAACTCTCCAGAGAATGACCTTAGATTTTCCTAATCTCTGCGATTTACATACCTTGATTATCCATCCCGATTATGAGAAATTAGCCGCAGCCTTGGGATTTCAAAAAACTATTCAGGAATCCCCAAACTCTATTTATTGGATGTATTTAGGACTCGATCGCTTTTTATCCCTAGATATGGGTGAAATTCAATTTTAATCGGGAGTGGGGAAATTATGAATTATGAATTATGAATTGGGGAGTGGG
Organism: Microcystis aeruginosa Ma_SC_T_19800800_S464; assembly: GCA_007095785.1. GTDB lineage: Bacteria > Cyanobacteriota > Cyanobacteriia > Cyanobacteriales > Microcystaceae > Microcystis > Microcystis aeruginosa_E. The sequence continues at coordinate 4,900 of SFBL01000161.1, read as the reverse complement.
GAGTAGGGGGAAAAAATCCATAACTGGGTTTTTAAAGTTCGATCGAGAGTTAGTCGTAATATTAAAAGCGGATTCGGTATAACATCTTGTCAATAAGTATTGTTATAATAATGACATCAATTAAGCTATAGTCGCCTATGTCTGAACAATTGATCGCTAATCTTGTTGGTGTCTTTAAACCGGTTCCTTTACCTGCCGATAGTCCCTTTTATGTGGATCTAAAAGCAGTGAGAGCGGATGCTGATGTTTGTCAAGATTTGGGCAGAAAAATTATTCGTTCGCTGCCAACAGACTACACCCATCAACTCTACACAGGACATCGAGGAGGGGGGAAATCCACGGAATTATTGCGGCTGAAAAAATATCTAGAGCAAACAAATTGTTTTGTTGTTTATTTTGCGGCAGATGAAGATGATATCGATCCAGAAGATGCTCAATATACAGATATTCTCATTGCCTGTACGCGCCATTTATTAGAACAACTAAAACAGGCTAATTCAACCCCATTAAAAAACTGGATAAAATCCCGTTGGCAGGATTTAATTGATTTAGCTTTAACAGAGATTAAAGTGGAAGATGTCAAATTAGAAACGGGAGACTTGATTAAATATTTTGGTAAAATGTCTGCGGCGATTCGGGCAATTCCCAGTCAAAGACAAGAAATAAGAAATAAAATCAATCCTCATACTGTTACGCTGTTAACAGCACTAAATGAGTTTATTGATAATAGCAAAAATGTCTTAGATGATTCAAAAAAATTAGTGGTAATTGTTGATAACTTAGATCGCATTGTACCAATAAATCGGCGAGATCATAAAACTAATCATGATGAGATTTTTTTAGATCGAGCCGATCAATTAAAGGGGTTAAATTGTCATTTAATTTATACTATACCTATTTCAATGGCCTATTCTAATCGGGCCAATGATCTCCGCGATATTTATGATAATGACCCGATGGTTTTACCGATGATTATGCTCCGCAATCCTGATCGTACTATTAATCCTGATGGTATAGCAAAAATTAAGGCTATTATTGAGAAAAGAACCCAGCAATTTTTACCAACGAAAAAGCTAGAAACAGATATTTTTGAAAGTCAAGAAGTTCTGGAGCGATTATGTTTAATGACTGGAGGTCATGTACGAAACTTAATTTTATTAATGCAAACCGCTTTAGATCATGTGGATGCTTTACCCATTACCGCAAAAGCTGCTCAAAGAGCAATAACCCAAGCTAGAGATGTCTATCGGAGAACAGTAGAACACGAGCAGTGGAAAATTCTGGCTAAGGTACATCGTACCAACGAAATTCAAAATGATGAAGCTCATCGTAAATTATTATTCAATCGTTGTGTTTTACAATATGCTTATTTTGATGCAGATGCAGAGTTAAAAAGTTGGTATGATGTGCATCCTTTAATTACCGAAATTAAGGAGTTTAATGATGAATTATGAATGATGAATTATGAATGGGGAGCGGGAAACAGGGAACAGGTAAGAAAATCATTGTAGCTCATAACTCTGAATACAGCTATATATAATAATGACAAACCAAAAAGTAAAACCCTTAACTAACTCTCAGGAATCGGATTTTGAAGGATTGCTAGAAGAGCAACCCCTAACAGCAGCAGAATCCTATCAAGCATTACTGCGATCGCTCAGACGAAAAAATGGCTTTAATTTACTCTTTGTTCGCTGTTCTCCCGTGCAAGCTGATGAGATTATTCGGGGAATCAGTCAAGATTTACCCAATAAAAATATTCAAGTCCTGCAACTTGATTCAGAAACCGATAATTTGTATGAGAAAATTGTCGATCTACCAAATTATACCAATCTAAACATTCTTTTTGTGCGAGGTTTAGAAAATGCACTACTGCGCTACGAAGAAGCGGAAAGTCAAAGCTATTTCTTGTCGAGTCAAAGTCCAGTTTATGGAGGAACCTGGGCCGGAGTTCCTAAGATTTTAGGCTATTTAAACCTATCCCGTGAGCGATTTGAGCGGCAATTTCCCTTTACTTTAGTATTCTTATTGCCGGAATTTGCCTTGCGGTATTTTATTCGTCGTGCGTCGGATTTTTTTGATTGGTATTCGGGAGTTTATGAATTTCCGACCGATAAGGACATATTGGAAAGAGAAATTAGAAGACTGGTTTATTTAGACAGCGATCTCGATACCTATCAGCAATTCACTCCCCAACAACGACAGGAAAAGTTGGCCGAAATTAAGGCCTATTTAAGCGATTCCCCATCTCTCGATCCTGTTCGAGCATATGAATTGTGGAATGAAAAAGGCTTAATTCATGCAATGGGAAAAGAATACGAACAAGCGATCGCATCCTGGGATCGAGCTTTAGAATTTAAACCCGATGACCATGAAGCTTGGTACAACCGAGGGTTTGCGTTAGCTGATTTAGGCAGATTGGAAGAAGCGATCGCATCCTGGGATCGAGCTTTAGAATTTAAACCCGATGACCCTGAAGCTTGGAACAACCGAGGGAATGCGTTAGCTAATTTAGGCAGATTGGCAGAAGCGATCGCATCCTTCGATCGAGCTTTAGAAATTAAACCCGATGACCATGATGCTTGGAACTACCGAGGGTTTGCGTTAGCTGATTTAGGCAGATTTGAACAAGCGATCGCATCCTACGATCGAGCTTTAGAAATTAAACCCGATAAGCATGAAGCTTGGAACAACCGAGGGAATGCGTTATATAATTTAGGCAGATTGGAAGAAGCGATCGCATCCTGGGATCGAGCTTTAGAATTTAAACCCGATGACCCTGAAGCTTGGAACAACCGAGGGAATGCGTTAGCTAATTTAGGCAGATTTGAACAAGCGATCGCATCCTACGATCGAGCTTTAGAATTTAAACCCGATTACCCTGATACTTGGGATAATCGAGGATATGTTTTAACTTGTATGGGACGATATAAAGATGCACTAGAATCTTGTGATCGTGCTATTAAAATTAATCCAAATTATGCTAATGCTTACTACAATAAAGCTGTTTGTTATGGCTTACAAAACAATGTGGAATTAGCTATCGAAAACTTACAACGCGCCATCAATTTTGATGTCGAATATCAGGATATGGCGAAAACAGATAAAGATTTTGAGCAGATTCGGGGAGATGAGCGGTTTCAATCATTGCTAAGTTAAGTAAATAAAAAAGGCTCTTCGTTACTTTAATTGATTAGTTCGCTCTAGATCAAAAACAATTGACAAAAATCGCTAAATGCCTTTCTATATAAGGGTTACATCCCTTATAACCCCCGTCCCTTGCATAACACAAACTGAAGAACCATAAAAAAAGAGATGACTATCTATGTCGAAAGCAATCCTATCATCAGAATTAGGGTATAATAACTCTTAAGTCACAACTTTCTATCCTATCAGGAGAACAATTGCTATGACACTGGCAACCACCCACCAACAAACCATTTTAGAAAAACGGCAAACCCTCAACCCACAACAACAACAACAAGTAATAGAGTTTATTGAATTTTTGCAGCTTAAAGCAGATAAGACAGCAATTGATGAGGAAGAAAGAGAAATTTCTGCTTTAGAATCAGCCGGAGACTTAGTGGGGTGTTTAGACAGTGGTAAAGGAGATTTATCCCTAAAAAAGAGGGAATTTAAAAAAAAGCATCTAGTCTAATATGCTCAAAAGAGTAATTCTAGATACGGGGGTCTTAGTCGCCGTTCTCGACCGGAGTGATAATTATCACAATTGGGCAATTCAGCAATGGGAAAAAGTTGCCAAACCTTTATTAACTTGTGAGGCAGTTATCACTGAATCCTGTTTTATTTTGTGAAGTAAATAAAGAGAGAAAATTATTCATGTCAAACAAAACTATTGATCTCAATCAAGTACAGTTAACTTTACAAGAACTACTTGCCTTAATAAAGGTAGATACTGAAATTATTATAACCGAAGGAAACAAGCCTGTAGCTCGTCTAATTCCTTGGGGAGATACTGAAAAAACAACGTCTGAAACTCCTTCTCCTAAGTTACGACAACCAGGACTACACGCTGGAAAAATTGGGACTAGCGAAGATTTTGATGAGCCACTTCCTGAAGAATTTTGGACAGGTGAATCATGAAATTTCTTTTAGATACCCATACATTTATTTGGTGGGATAGCGAACCAGAAAAACTCTCTCAAAGAGCTTTAGAACTGTGTATAGATCCTAGTAATACGCTATTACTTAGTATTACAAGTATTTGGGAAATGCAAATCAAACTACAACTAGGTAAACTATCACTCAAGATACCTTTAGCAGAAATGATTAATACTCAGCAGGAAACTAACCAAATTGGCCTTTTATCAATTACAGTCAGCCATGTTTTAGCTTTAAATACTTTACCTAACATCCATAAAGATCCATTTGACCGCTTGTTAGTTGCTCAAGCTAATCTTGAAAATGCTAGACTGATTAGCCATGATTCAATATTAGCAAAATATCCTGTTCAGATAGATTGGTAGATAGGGCTTGCTGAATAAATGTGAAATATAGACGAGGTAAGGGTTTTAGGGTTCTGTTTTGCTCTCACAGGTGCAAGATTTTGAGAGAATCGTCGTTCAAAACCTTGCGTCTTCATCGGCCCGCGTCCTGTAGGGGCGAAGCATTCGGACAATAACCTATCGGTGAAACCGTAGATTTTCTATCCGAATGCTTCGCCCGTACTTTTTCAGCAAGTCCTAGCCATTCTTGGTGGTTTAACCCCCAATTAAATAAAAGATCTGCGATTCCAAGACATACGGAAATTAGGGATATTCGGTTCTTCGTTACTTGGTATGGTTCGATAGGGGGGCATAAATTGACTAAATCCTTATCTGGCAAGAGATTTAATTGATTAGTTCGCTCTAGATCGAAAACAATTGACAAAAATCGCAGC
>SFBL01000160.1 GCA_007095785.1 Microcystis aeruginosa Ma_SC_T_19800800_S464 | reverse complement strand
AGTGATTGGGGGGAAAATTCAGGGACTTTTTCCCTGAAAATTAGGTAATTGACCACCTGAAAATGGGTAAAACCCCACACCCCACACCCCACACCCCAACCCCCAACCCCCAACCCCCAACCCCCAACCCCCACCGAAAAACTTTTTCAGCAGACCCTAGTTAAACACTTCTCGCCATCCTCGCTTTCCTTTGCCTTGGCGTAAGGGAGAGGCTAAATCGACAATTTTCTCGAGCAGTTTCGGGGCTAATTTTTGACACCAAAGAGCTAGATGACTTTGCCAACCGACGACAATTTCCGTTTTTTCCCTATTTAACCCGGTAATTAGGGTTTGGGCGACTTCTTCGGCACTCATTGGCTTTAACCATCGAAATAACTGCAATTCTCGCACCATATCCGTATCGGTTAAAGAGGGTAAGAGGGTGACAACTTTGATGTTATGTTCCCGTAATTCCGACCTGAGAGCCTGACTAAAACCCAAAATGGCAAATTTCGTGGCCGAGTAGGTAGCGAAGCTAGGAGCGGCAATTTTACCCATCATGCTGGAAACATTGACGATGGTTCCCTGTCCCCGAATTGCCATCCGGCGGGCAATTAAGCGAGTAACTGTGTACATGGCCATCAGATTTAAAGATATTTCTGCTTGCACTTGCGAAAATTGCGAGCGTAGAAAGGGGGTTTGATGGGCAATACCGGCGCAGTTAACGAGGATATCGATGCCACGGCATTCTTGCCAAACCCGGATAATTGCAGGACTAACAAGGTCATTTTCGGTTAAATCTAGGGCTAAAGGTGTGGCAATGACCCCTAGGGACTCAATTTCTTTGGCTAGTTTTTCTAATCGCTCTTGATCTCTGGCGACAATCACAATTCTGCTTAAACCTTGTCGGGCTAATTCTAAGGCGATCGCTCGTCCAATGCCCCGGGATGCCCCCGTGACTAGGGCTGTTTTTCCCTGTAATTTCATGATCAAACTCCTGTTTTAAGCAACAGTACGGGAATTTATTGGTTTTGCTTCTGAAATCTTTGATTTGTGCATCTATGCCCTACATAAGTAGCGAAGCAATCGGGGGATAGATGGATAGGTTAGGGTGCATGGGATTTTTCCTCCTTCAAAGCGCACTCTTGAACCCACGGTAACAGTTGTCTTTACAAACAGCAATCTTTTTTAACACTTTTTCCCCAAAATCACTCGATCGGATGAACGCTCAGGGTGATCCTCGATCCGATGGAAACCCCAAGGGACTTGCAGATATAGGTAGGGTATGGTGAAAAAGTAGGGGCGAAGCATATCTCGGATAGGAAATCTACGGTTTCAGCGATAGGTTATGCCCGAATGCTTCGCCCCTAGAGGACTATTTCCTTTTGTCCCGGTTCAATTCCTGTAATTTCTAGATCGACTTGATAACGTTGTCCATGAGGATCTGTACTTTAATATAGCAATTTCCATAGTTGTGAGGTACAGAGTCTTAGGTTTTAAGGAGTCAGGAGTTAAGATTTTGGTGTACCTCATGAGATTAGGAAACGCTATGATTTCATTTATAATCAACATTACCACTATAGCGGTAAGCGCTTGAGTGAGATACAAACCAAGCTTTGCCTAGCATGGTTTATAGCTCGTGACACTGTACCTCATACGACTGCACACCGCTATATTAAAGTTTAAAATCCCTTTCCTTGTCATTCAATTGCCGCCATTTTTCGTCTGCTCTTCAATCGTGGTTAAGCTGTTGACTATCTAAATTACTCGTTAAGATTGCAGGGGAGTGCTGGAGCTGCGGAGCAGGGAGAAGCAGTTCAAGCATTTGTACTAAAATTTCCCCTACCCAGTTTAAATTCAGTAAAGCTTATCAGGTTTCAAGGATTGTCTTTGTCAATAAGGCTCCCTTGTTGCGGTGAATAATTACGAGAGATATTGTACAGTATTGAAAAATACCCTAGAGAATATCAATGCTTAAAAAATCTAAGATTACAATTGTTATTTTGTTAACCCTTACCTTTTTAGCTTTAGGAACTACATCAGCAATGGCGATGCAAATTTTTGTCAAAACGATAACTGGCAAAACCATAACTTTAGACGTTGAGCCATCTGATACAATTGACGATGTAAAAGATAAGATTCAAGACAAAGAAGGTATTCTCCCAGAGCAGCAAACTTTGATATTTGCTGGTAAGGTTTTAGAAGAGGTGCGAACTTTAGCTGATTATAACATCCAAAAAGAAAGCACATTACATCTAATCCAAAATTCACCTGTAACTGTTTTTGAACCTTCGGTAACAACCGCTCTAATTTTTCTAGGGTTAGGGGCTATAATAGTAAAATCGACGAATCTTGAACAACAGCGGAAAAAACCAGACCACAATGCTTTAAAATCGGTTAAAATAGTTCATAAATGAACTTTCCCTAGAGATGGGGGCTGGCGCTATAATTAGTTTAGCATTAGTGAAAACTTGGAATGGTCATGATGATGATGAAATTATTAGGATGTGTAGTCATTTTTGCCAGTTTACTGAATGTTACACCAGGGATGGCAAATCATTCCCCCCGACAAGTTGCTCAAGCGTCTAGTGCTTTTTCGATTCAAGGTTATTGTTTTTCGGTCGCTAATGAGGATCTGGATGCTACTGCAAGGATTTATATTCAGGGAAATCAAGTCACGGGTTCGGTAAATGCTGCGATTCATAATGAACAAGAATCCTATTATAGTTCCTATACTCAAACCTTACAAGGAACAAAAAAGGGGAATCAGTTAAACTTAAATATCACGACAAAAATTGAGTTATCCACCCAAAAAACTCAAGAAATCTGGACATTAACCGCAGATTCTTTGAATACGGGACGAGAAGTTTATCAAAGACAACCTTGTTTAGTTTCTCAAATCCGGTTTGCACCCGGAACTAATAGCGCCACCGTTAATCAATCGGTTGTGCGAGGGAGTCGAAATATTTATCTCTTAAGAGCAAATCGAGGACAGAGAATGGATCTGAAAATTACATCGTTAGAAAATAATGCCGTATTTGATGTGATTGCACCGAATGGGGAAATATTGACAGGAGAAGCTACCCAATCTAGTCTAAAATTACCTGCCACTGGAAATTATGAAATAATTGTAGGGGGAACTCGCGGCAATGCCACCTATAAATTAAATGTTAAAATTCAATAAATAGTAGCAATGTCCACCCGACGATACTTTCATTGGTGGAACTTTAGCCAAAAGATTGTCAACCACAACGGTAGCAGCATCAATATTGAATCAGTAAACAGTTATCAGTTTGCTGATCACTGAAAAAGCCTTCCCAACCCCAATGAATAACCCCCCCGATAGTCCATTCAATTACACAGAGGCTTTTATCGCCCTAGGAACCAGTAATTTTGATCGCTCGGTACAGTTTTATCGTCAATTGTTGCAGCAGGAACCAAACCCGTACCTTGCCGCCGTTTATGCGGAATTTAGGCTGATTAACCTTAAATTAGGTCTTTTTTGCCCTAAAGAGTCCCACAGAGAGGAATTTAGCGATTCTAGGGGCAGTGGCATGAGCATTTGTTTCGAGGTGGAGAGTCTCGAAAAAGCGATCGAGCATTGGAGCGAAATCGGCTATGGTGCTAGGGGAGAAATTAGCCAAGCTTCCCACGGTCCGGAAATCTACATCTATGATCCCGATGGTAATCGTTTAATTTTCCATCAATCCACCGCTAAAACCAATCCTTTCAGGTAGGAACCTTCCGAGTGATAGATACTGGTGGGATGGTCCGCTGGTTGGCTTAAACGTGCTAAAATTCGCACTGGGCGGGCTGATTCAATAGCAGCAGCCATGACAGCCCCCTGAAAATGTTCTTCGTTAACCACTTGGGAACAGGAAAAGGTGAAAATAATACCTTGGGGGCGAATTTTCTGGAAAGCTTGGTAATTTAATCTTTTATAAGCCATAACTGCCTGATGACGGGATTGGATACTTTTGGCAAAAGCGGGAGGATCGAGAACAATCAGATCGTAATCCTCCTGACAGTCGCGCAGGAAGTTAAAAACATCGGTGCTGTAGGATTGATGGGGAACTTGACTGAGATTATTCAGGGCGATATTTTTTTCGGTAAGATCGATCGCACCGTGGGAACTATCAACGGAATGGACTAGGGCAGCCCCCGCTTGCATAGCATAGACGGAAAAGCCGCCAGAATAAGAAAAAGTGTTTAAAACCCGTTTATTATGGCAATATTGAGATAATAAGGCTCTATTTTCCCTTTGATCGAGGAAAAATCCCGTTTTTTGTCCCTTTTCCCAATCAATAATAAAGCGATGGCCGGATTCTAACACCTCATCGCCGGTTTTTTGACCAAATAAGTATTTATTTTCGGAGATATGGGTGCTTTTCGCCAAAACTGCGGCACTTTTATCGTAAACTGCCCGTAAATTGTCAGCGTAGATAGTTTTCAGGCAATCGACAATCAGATCGAGACGTTGGTATAAAGCTAGGGAATAAGCTTGAATAACCGCCGTGCCATTGTACCAATCGACGATTAAACTGGGTAAACCGTCTCCTTCAGCGTTAATTAAGCGATAACAGTTAGTTTTCGGGTTATCGACTAAACCGATTTGTTGCCGCAGCTGATAGGCATTCTGGAATTTTTCGAGAAATAATTGAGCAATATCGCTGACTTTTGGGAAAGAAAGAATTTTAACGGCAATATTGCTGGGATTATACAGTCCAGTGGCTAGATATTCGCCTCGATCGCTATAAACCTCCACGATAGCACCCTCTTTGACTTCCCCCTCCATCTCTTTAATCGCTCCGGAAAATATCCAAGGATGGAATCGTTTAACAGCATCAATTTTATGGTTTCTCAGGATAATTTTCGGTAAATCTGGCATGGATAAAGAATCAGGGTTGATAGCTGACGACTACTAGACAATTCTATTATCCCCTGCTGGCAGCACAAAACCATAGTTTCTTATCCCTCGATCGAGTTGCATCAAAGCAAGTCCCCACAATCGAGGGATAATCAGAGGGAATTCTCGCCTATAATAAGTTAAATTTTAGCGATAGTCCCTCGACAAATGCCAAGAAAAAGTGATGCTGCCAGTGGTTTAAGTTTATGGTTCCAACGTTTGGGTGCTGCCAGTTTATTAGCGGGACAAACTTTTTTACATATTCTTAATGGCAAAATCCACCGGCGTAATACTCTGGAACAAATGAGTATTGTTGGACCAGAATCCTTGACAATTGCCCTAATTACTGCTGCTTTTGTGGGTATGGTTTTCACTATTCAGGTAGCCAGAGAATTTATTTTTTTTGGTGCGGGTAGTTTTGTTGGGGGAGTCCTTTCCTTGGCTTTAACAAGAGAATTAGCTCCAGTTTTAACCGCAGTGGTGGTAGCGGGGAGAGTTGGCTCGGCTTTTGCCGCCGAAATTGGTACAATGCGAGTAACAGAACAAATTGACGCTTTATATATTTTAAAAACCGATCCGATCGATTATTTGGTCATTCCCCGGGTGATTGCCTGTAGTTTAATGTTACCCCTGCTCACTATTATCTCTTTAGTCACCGGCCTACTGGGTGGTTTATTGATTTCCGATAGTCTTTACGGTATTTCCTATTCCCTATTCTTACAATCAGCCCAAAATTTTCTGGAAACATGGGATTTAATTAGTTCCATGTTAAAGTCCCTAATTTTTGGGGTTTTAATTGCCATTATCGGTTGCAGTTGGGGTTTAACCACCACCGGCGGCGCTAAAGGAGTTGGTCAATCTACTACCACGGCTGTGGTAACTTCTTTATTAGCGATTTTTGTGGCTAATTTTTTCCTCTCTTGGCTGATGTTTCAAGGGACAGGTAATGTGGAAATCGGCTAAGACAGTTATCAGTTATCAGTAATCAGTAAACAGTGCCAAGAAAACGGCAATTTTCTACTTAATAACGATCACTAAAAACTCAAATCTGATTACTGATAATTTTCTATTCTCAAGATTAGGATTTGTTTAAGGGATTGAGAGTAAGACAAGTTTTAATTAATTCCTCCACTCCCAGAACTGGATAAATAGGGACTCCTAACTGATTAATAACAGTTTCTAGGGTGATATCATCTAAAAATACCGCTTCCCCATGCTTGAGCATGAGGGAGGGTAATAAAACCCCATCCCCAAGATTTTTACCTTGTAATCCTTTGAGAATATCTTGCCCAGTTAATAAACCCGTAACGGTGATTTCCTGCCCCCAATAATCACTATTTAAAGACACTAATTCCACGGTTAAACCCCGCACCTTATTTAACTGTTTAACTAGGGGTTGAAAAGCTTGTTCTACCGCATTTCCCACTACCCATATTAACCGTCTAGAGGGAGTAATTTGAGCAGGTAATAACTTCTTGGCTGTCTTCTGGAAATCCCTAATAAATTGACGAATTGAGCCAACTCCGTTACCAATTTGGGGATAGTCTTCGTAGTGAGATTGAGGGGGTAAATCGACTCGGGCAATTAAAAACCATTCATCGGCTAACCACACCACATTACTGCCAAATTCTTGACGAAATTTTTTCTGTAAAGTTTGGACTTGTTCGATCACTTCTCGCGCTTTTTCTTGACTAACAGGAATTAATTCATCTTCTTGGGGACGAAAGCGGGTTAATCCCACGGGAACTACGGCAATCGACTCCACACAGGGAATATCTCCCCGATGAAAAGAAACCAGATCTAACAGGGTTCTTTCGAGATGAATTCCATCATTAATATTGGGACAAACTACCACTTGGGCATGAATTTGTAATTGTCTGGCTTGTAGCCATTTTAAATGGTCTAAAATTTGACCAGCGCGGGGATTTTTTAAGAGACGAATTCTCAGATCGGGTTCCGTGGCATGAACGGACACAAAAAGCGGTGAGATTCGCATCTTTTCGATCCGCTGCCATTCTTTTGAGGTGAGATTAGTTAAGGTTAAATAACTGCCATAGAGAAAACTTAAGCGATAGTCATCATCTTTATAGTATAAAGTTTCTCTTTTGCCCTCTGGTTGTTGGTCGATAAAGCAAAAAGGACATTTATTATTACACTGAATTAAGCCATCAAAAAGGGCGGTTTCAAACTCTAAACCTAAGTCTTCATGATAATCTTTTTCGATTTTTACTTGGTGAGTTTTGCCCTGACTATCAAGCACTTCTAGGGTTAAAAATTCATCGGCACATAAAAATTGATAATCGATTAAATCCCGGGGACGATTACCGTTGATAGAGACGAGCGCATCCCCGATTTCAAAACCTACCTCGGCGGCGATCGAATCTGGGATGACACCACTAATTTTAGCTGGACGAATAGTTAATTCACTCATATTTTTAGGTCGCCATCCAATTATTTAACTGCATTTCCCAGAGAGTCTTCGGCTGCGTTTTAATATTTGTCAAGCTAATTCTACCGCATTTTAGGGCGATCGCTGTTAGGGATTGGGGAAAAAACCAAAAAGTTTAGCAGCCCCTCCTAAAATGGCCACAACCAGAGCGATGAGAATCCCCCGATTGGTAAATTCCTGATAGGCGACTCTTGCAGTTAACCCTTTAATTTCTGCGGTTAGTCGCTCATCTAAGGCTTTAATCTCCCCTTTGAGTTCGACTTGTCCTATTTCCACTTTCGTCAACCGTTCTTCTATCTTATCAAATCTATTCGGGACTTGCGTAAAAATAAGATGCCAGCTAGGAGGGCAGAACCGTCACATCCCATTTGGGCAAAGTTTCAGAACGTTGCGTTGAAAGGTTGCAATTGTTCTAGTTCTTTAGCCAAAACT
>SFBL01000016.1 GCA_007095785.1 Microcystis aeruginosa Ma_SC_T_19800800_S464 | reverse complement strand
GTTTGTATCTGTGCGGGTAGGACATCATACTTAAACCTTCCTGTTAATAACATATAGGGATTATAGAAATGATAATTGCGTAAATCCCAACTAACATCTTGACCTAAAATAACCGAGATAATTCCCAAAGCAACAAAGTAGATAATTGCCCAAAATAAGGGATGAGAAAGTGGAAAACGTTTCAGGATTGTCATAATTAAAAGTTCAAGATTTATTTGTTTAGTTTTACTAGCTTAACTTGGCAATTTATAGTTAAGGATGAGATTAAGATTACCTAGTAACAATCCCAAAAAGACAATAAGCATGATTATCTTGACAAAATTAGTTAAAATTTCCGATTTTTTCTCGGTTAAATCATTAAAGAAAAATCCCCCTAAAGTAATTGTCGTTCCGATAATAAAGTAATATCTACCGTAAGAGGAACTCAAAACCCAATCCTTAATATTTAAATTCACCGACCAAACGACAATAAAAATAAAGATAGTGGCAGCACCGATAAAATCAGGGTTCTTACGAAAATCGTCTAAGAATATACCAAGCACTAGAAAGAGAAATCCATAGTAAGGAATTACATACCAAGCATAGTAATGACTTTGAGCGCCAGAAAAAATGAGAAGAATTGTATAGATTAATATAGGAAAAATAACCAATCGTATTTTAGATATTTTTAAAGGAAATCTGGAAACTAACAGCAGAGTGATCCAACTAAAAATTAACCAACCATCCTCAAAAAAAACTGTGGGTAAAACTAGATTTTTTAACATAGCAAAATCCGTAAAGCGATTTTTATGTTCTTGGAGAGTGGTTAAAAACCAACTAAAATCATAAAACCAACCGTAAAGGTAATACAAACCAAAGGATAAAACTGCCGTCAGAGAAGCGATTAAGCTATCTCGCCAATTTTTTTGTAATAATAGTAAAGCGACTAGAGAACCTAGAATATATAATCCTGTCACCTTAACTAAAGGTGCTAAACCACCTAAAACTATAGCCAAATATAGATACTTTTTTTGAGACTTTTCACTGTACTGAAGGAATAAAAGTGCTACGGCTAAACTTAGACATAATAATAAATTTTCACTAACTGCTAAACGAGATAAAAAAACCGTATTGGGGTTAGTGGCAAAAATTAAAGAAGTTATAATCGCCACACCGGTATTAGTCAAACGTAAAGCTAATAAATAAAGTAAGAAAATAGAGAGAGTGCCAAAAACTAAAGAAGGAATTCTAATTACTGTTAAACTACAGTCAAAAAATTCCTTTGCTCCCGATAAAATAGCCGTCATACCCACAATTAATCCAAACAAGGGAGGATGATCAAACCAAGGGGTAACAAAACGATAACGAACGGCAGTTTTTTCCCAAACTGTCACCAGAAAATCATCCGTGGGACTTAAAAAAGACCAACTGGTCGGAACCCCATTTTGAATCAAACTCATGCCACTCCAAGCAAAAGCAAATTCATCTTGAGTCCAGTTATAAGGAGGTAAGGAATCGTACTGATAATATCTTAAGATAAATCCCAAGACCGTAATTAATACACCCAGAAATAGACGGTAATCAAACTTTTCAAAATTCTTAAATATAAAATCTCGCTGCAGCATTATTCTGAAATTGGCTCGCTATTTATCTTTTGGGGTGAACCCGTGCTATTGTAACATGGTTTGACGGTTAAATTTTTTGACAAACCCAGATCGATTAAATACCCGATTATCGAGGTTAAGTCATCTCAATAATTTCTCCTTCGTAAATTCTCAGGGACATCAAATGGTAAACTCATCTTTATAGCCGAATCCAGACAAGGGACTCATTTCTGGCAGAAAAGTTCCCCAGTTTCTCCCCAATAAACTATAACGTAAGAGATTGACATCATCATCAGCAATATGCTAAAAAACATTAGCTTGATAGTCGAGTAACAACAATTACCCCATTAAAAATCCCGATATTTTCCCCTAAAGCAAACATCTTGACCTTAGTTGCCCACATGATTCGTCAGTCAAATTATTCTAGAGTTTGGTTGTTATTAATCCTGGTTTTTGCCCTTTTGCTGCGTCTAAATACCGCTTTCTCTTATCCTAATATTCTCTGGCCCGATGAAATTTTTCAGACCTTAGAACAGGCTCATCGACTAGCTTTTGGTAATGGGATGATACCTTGGGATTTTCGGGACGGGATTCGTTCTTGGTTATTTCCGGGCATTCTTGGCGCAATTATGAAGCTAACTGCCGGTTTTTCCGAGGGCTCCAGTGGCTATCTGGCCAGCGTCAAGATTTTCCTCAGTTTACTATCTTTAATCCCCGTTTGGATCGGATTCTCGATCGCCTACGAAACCATCGGTTTGGCTGGCGCTATCCTAACGGGCGGTATTTGTGCGATTTGGTTTGAATTTATTTATTTTGCCCCGAAAGCCTTCACCGAAGTTATTGCCGCTTATTCCCTGCTGGTCGGCGTTTATTTAGGATGTTACGGCAAAAATCCCCCCTCTCGTCAGCGACTGTATTGGACAGGGTTTTTCTACGGATTGACCACCTATCTTCGATTTCATTTACTGCCTGCCATCGCCATCGCCCTCATTTATCAATCTAGACAAAAAAATTTTCCACAATTACTGCCCCTTGCCCTCGGTTTTATCGGTCCGGTTTTGCTGGGGGGTGCTTTAGACGCTTTCACTTTGTCCACCCCCTTCCAATCGATTTGGAAACTGATCTGGATTAATATTTTTGAAGGAAAATTTAATAGTTTTGGCGTATCCCCCTGGCAGCAATATTTTACTTGGTTAGCGCTCAATTGGTCTTGGTGGCTGTTTCCGATCCTCTTCTTCTCTGTAATCGCCGCTCGTCGTCACTGGATTCTCGCCCTTCTGGCCCTAGTTATTATCCTCTCTCACAGCTTTTTAGGTCACAAAGAATATCGCTATATGTTCCCTGCCCTACCATTAATTATTATTCTCGCCGGTTTGGGAACTGCCACTCTCGTCTCGCGTTTATCGTTAATGCGAGGTTCTCTCGCCAGCAAAACTATCGTTATTTTTAGTAGTTTACTTCTTTGGGCTTTTCTATCCTGGTTATTGGCGGGGCGTTTTAATACCGACCAGACTTTTAATTTCGGACCGCCTTGGCAAAAACCGGGCTATACTCACTGGCAAACCCACGGCGGACAATTACAGGCCTATCAGTATTTAAGTAGCGAGAAAAAACTCTGCGGTTTAGGAGTAAAAGGATTGGCGTGGCAATATACGGGGGGATACACCTACTTACACCAAGATGTGCCGATTTATTTCCTCAAAGATAACCAAAATTTCGAGGAACTACAACCTTATTTTAATTATCTATTATTTAACCAAGACCGGGCCGCCGTCGGAGATTATCAACGGGAGAAATGCTTTAACGGAACTTGTGTTTACAGGCGGTCGAATTCTTGTCAAGTTAACCCAGATTATCATATCAACCAGTATCTCAAAGAAGCTGGCGAGTAGGATAATATATCTTCAGGCAAACTTGCGAAATTTGTCAAAAATAAGTCGAAAAAGCCGAGAAAAATTTTAATTATGTAAGCGGGATAACTTCGATCATGAAAAAAGTTAAAACCTGGCCAATTTACCTAAGTTTTCTGATTTTAATCTACATACTTTTTGTTATGATCGTCAACCTTTCCTCTTTCCCCGGATTGCACGGAGATGAGGCTTGGTTTGGACTGAATGCGAGGGAAATTCTCCACCACGGAACTCGATCGCTCCACGGACTAAACACCTATACTAGCTCTTTCTATAGCTGGTTAATTTCCCTAACATTTCGCTTGCTAGGCATCAAAGTTTTTTCCTTGCGATTACTGGGAGTTTTCCTTAACCTATTAGGTTTTATTATCGTCGTTTATAGTCTGAATAAATATGTCGATCAAAAGGCGAGTATTCTTTTCTTATTTTTACTACTATCTTGTTCTTCTTTACTGCTTTTTCCTAGAATAGCCTGGGAAGTATGCGCTTTACAAGTATTCTTTCTTTCCTTTAAATTTAACCTTCTCCTCAAGTATTTTAAAAATCATGAATTTACTTTCCTCGATATATTTCTTTTCCTTTTCATAACTTCCTTAGGAGTGATCAATCATTTTATCTTTATCTTTGAATCCCTGGGGTTAACTGTAGCGGCTCTAATTTTGCACCTACGTTATTTTAATAAAATCACAATCCAGCTTTTATATTTATCTTTTTTATCCCTGATATTCGTTTCTATAATTTATGTAACTAAACCTTTAATTAGTGATGAAATTTTTCAAGGATATCGATATATTTTATTGATAATTATCCTAGCATTTCTCGCTCTTTCTAGTACAACTTTTATCAGAACGCAGCAACAAATTAGCCAGCTTTTATCCTTGCCACCACGGTTTAACCAAATCTTTTATTGGTTAGCTGGTATTTTTCTGCTACTGCTATCACTATTTTTATTGAGAAACTTCCTAGCTATTCATTCCCAAAGTTTTCTTGGCACTATCACAGGAATTATCGTCATCGAAAGACTCTCCTCCACCCTGTTAACTGTCTTGGAAAAACAATGGTTAGAAATTACTTGGATAGCTCTCATAAGTATTTTTATCCTGCGGGGATTACAGAAGCTAATCAATAATAATAACACGGCTAATAACTTACAAACGGAGATATTTTTCTACTTATATCCCCTATTCTGTTTATTGTTTGTTTCCCTGGCACCGGGTAACTCCGATCGCTATTATATTATTCCGGGTTATCTTTTTTTGATTACTTTTCCCCTAGTCGTCCGCAGTCAATATATTACCTATCAAGTTCGTTACCTACACCTGTCACTAATTATTTTATTAGGATTCACCTTCACCCTGCAGCAAACTCTCCTCTGGAGAATTATTTTAGCCAGCGAAAACGAATCACCACGATTGATCAGTTATGGAAACTTTCAAGATTTATCCTATCACTTTTTAAAACCTGACAGGGGGACAAGCAAGCTGAAAAGCTTATGTAGCATGGAATACAGATACAGAGTCAAAAAAAAGATAAGTCATATATAGTAAATATAACCTAGATAACGAAAATGATAAGT
>SFBL01000159.1 GCA_007095785.1 Microcystis aeruginosa Ma_SC_T_19800800_S464 | reverse complement strand
TCACTTATCATTTTCGTTATCTAGGTTATATTTACTATATATGACTTATCTTTTTTTTGACTCTGTATCTGTATTCCATGCTACATAAGCTTTTCAGCTTGCTTGTCCCCCTGTCAGCAGTTAAGTAGGTGGGTGGAATTAAATATAAGATGAACGTAGGTTGGGTTGAAGCATGAAACCCAACGCCCGTATAGTTTACGCTACCGCTAACCCATCCTACAAATAATTGTGCCTCCCTACTTATCAGTTATCAGTTATCATTTAGATCATAAAATATCTTTTCTTTTTTGCAACCAATAGGTAAGGAGAAAATAAATAAGGGAATGAAGAATTAATACTCCCCAATTCAATAACAAATTATTGATAGATAATTGATAAACTTGATTGACATCCTCAAAGGGTAAAGGGAAATTAAAAGTATTTTGTTCTTTCGCTTCTGCAATCATGTCTTCCACCTCTACTAATACCCCGTAGGCAGCAATCGACCAGCGACTAATCATCAACCATGATAGATATTTTCCTAGACCTTCTAAGTTAAATAATACCCCAGCAAAGATAATCTGAGGAATTAAAATTAAAGGTAAGGCGCTATTTGCTTGGGTGATATTATTAACGCCAGCAGAAATTAATAAACCGAGATTAATTGCCGCAAATATAGTTAAAAATGTGGTAATAAAACAGCCAATTAACCAGGTCATTAATTCCGGTTGCGGGTCAGTAAATCCCCAAAATATCACGCAGGTAATTACAATTGTTTGCAGAAAAGCTAAGGCTGCTAAAACCAGAATTTTCGAGAATAAATAGGGTAATAATCCCAGATTAACTAATCTTTCTCGCTGATAAATGGCTGATTCTTTGACAATTTCCTGTAGGGAACAGGCAAAACCTACCCACAATTGCGCGCAGGTAAAAACAAAGAGAGTTTTTAAGGCTAAAGGTGCGGATTGGATTGCCTGCTCAAAACTGGGATTATCCACCAAAAATAAAGGATTTTTGTCCCCTGAAACCACGGCCATTAATAAAATTCCGATCGGGGCGGTTAATAGGTATAAAATTAAACTAACCTGATCACGGATAATTAACTGGCCATAGCGTTGACATAAAACCTGTAGTTGTGGCCAAAAAGATTGTTGAACCTGTTGCGGCCTACTATTATTTTGCTGAAATATTTTACCAATTCTTGCTTCAATATTATTTTTGTAGTAGTCGGATTGTTGGAAACGTTGGCATTCTTGATCAACTTTTTCCCTAGTTTCCAGATGAATATAAACATCGGCAAAATCCCCCTGAGGTAAAGAGAAAAAATTTAAGGCCTCCCCCGGAGAACCAAAATAACATAAATTGCCTCCTTGACCAAGAAACACTAATCGATCGCAGAGATTGATATTATTAGTAGCATGGGTGACTAGGAGAATTGTTCTGCCTTCTTTGGCCAATTTTGCCAGCAATTCCATCATCTTTTTATCTAAACCGGGGTCTAATCCGGAGGTGGGTTCATCTAAAAAGAATAATTTGGGATTGGCTAATAATTCTACCGCAATACTCACCCTTTTTAATTGACCACCGCTCAAGTCTTTGACTAAAGTATTTCTTCTTTCTAATAACTCCACCTGCTGCAGGGTTTTCTCGATCACTTCTTGGCAATTAAGATCGGGAGGTAGCCTTAATTTAGAAGCATAATATAACACTTCTCCCACGGTTAAATCCCTGTGGACGATATCGTATTGGGGAACATAACCGATTTGGGTGCGATAGATATTAAAATTCTGGCGCAGCTCTTCCCCATTCAGATAAACAGTTCCCGAGGTGGTGGGTTCAATTCCTAATAAAGTCTTTAATAAAGTCGATTTTCCCGCACCACTTCCCCCGACAATCGCCACTAATTGACTCGGTTCGATCGGTAAGGAGATATGATTGAGAATTATCAAAGGTTGTTTCTTTTTATCCCGCACCATCCTGACGATATTTTCGGCATCCAGACGGATATTATCCCCCGTATCTAATAAAACTAAGTCATCTCCCTGCAACCGAAAACTATAGGGGCCGATTCTCACCGTACAACCATTAGTTAAAATGGCACTACCCGATACTTTTTGTCCGTCGATAAAGACTCCATTGGTGCTTTTGTCGTGGAGAATATAACGATTTTGGTTATCGCTATCGATAATCGCGTGTTGTCGGGAAATTGTCGGAGCGTCTAAAACCACAGTGGCAGCATTATCTCGTCCTAAAACTACACTGCGATTGCTTAGGGAAACCGATTTAAAAGCTAAAGGTGGGCTTTTTACCTGTTGATTAGGATGATAATAGGTAATCTTGACCGAATTTTTGACATCTTGACCGATATTAATCTCATCCCCATTTTGTAAAAGATAGCCATCTTTGGGAGTAATCACGCGATTGTTGATAAAAAGTTGATTGGAACTAGGATTAGTCCCGTCTCCATCGTAGATATAGTAATCATCTCCCTGACGACGAAAACAAGCTTGTACTCGACTCACCACCGTCCAGTGTTGGGGAACAACTAAATCCACCTGTTGACCATCCCGCCCCAATTTATAATTAGGACGACTTAGATTAATAGAAGGGAGAATTTCTCCCTGATTGTTAAGAATAATGTAGGGTTCTTGACTAATAACCGTTTTAATGTTGGGAGAATTGGTCATAAAAATTCGATCGGTAGATGGCGTTCGCGGGGGACGGTAAGAAGCTAAGATAGAATTAAGGTCTCGATCGCTACTGTTAACCTCAGAGTCTGGAACGAACTCTAGAGATCATCTTAGTAAAACTTCTTAGGATCGATCGAGCTTGTCTAAATTCCTATTCCTAAGACCTATCCACAGGTTATCGTGCTGTTAGACGATGGTTACAACTCCTATTTCTCCTACCGCCAAGGTTTCTAAAGTCGAAGGTATCAAAGAACGCAGTAATTATCTACGAGAACCTTTGGCCAGTGAACTCCTCGAAGATACAACCCATTTTACCGATGCGGCGGTGCAGATCCTTAAATTTCACGGTTCCTATCAACAGGATAATCGCGACAATAGAGCCAAAGGTCAAGAAAAAGACTATCAAATGATGTTGCGTACCCGCAGTCCGGGGGGGTTTATTCCCGCGCAACTATATCTTACCCTCGATAGTTTGTCCGATCGCTACGGTAACGGCACTTTACGGGTGACAACTCGCCAAGGCTTCCAATTACACGGCATTTTAAAGAAAAATCTCAAAGCTACCCTCGGGGAAATTATCCGCAGTATGGGATCCACTTTAGCGGCCTGTGGTGATGTTAATCGCAATGTCACCGCACCGCCAGCCCCCTACAAAAATCGCCCCGAATACGGCTATGCTTGGGAATATGCCAATAATATCGCCGATTTGCTCACTCCCCAAACTGGTGCTTACTACGAAATTTGGCTCGATGGCGAAAAAGTGATCAGTGCAGAAGAAGCGCCAGAAGTCAAGGCATCGAGACAAAAAGATACAAATGGCATTAACAAAAACGATCCGATCGAACCGATCTACGGTCAACATTATATGCCCCGTAAGTTCAAGATCGGTGTCACCGTGCCGGGAGACAACTCCATCGATATCTACACCAATGACCTCGGTTTGGTGGTGATTACCGACGCAAACGGTCAATTACAGGGTTTTAACATCCTTGCGGGGGGTGGACTGGGAAGGACCCACAATAAGGAGGAAACTTTCCCCAGAATGGCCGATGCGATCGGTTATGTGAGCAAAGAAGAGGTGTACGATCTAGTAAAAGCGATCGTGGCAACCCAAAGGGATTACGGAGATCGCGGCGATCGTCGTCATGCGAGAATGAAATATATCCTCGAAGAATGGGGAGTAGAAAAATTCCGCAGCACTGTTGAGGGTTATTTCGGCCAAAAAATCGCACCCTACCAACCCCTCCCCGATTGGAAATATCAAGACTTTTTGGGATGGAATGAACAGGGAGACGGAAAATTATTTTATGGTCTTCATGTAGAAAATGGCCGGGTCAAAAATGAGGGCAGTTTTCAGCTAAAAACCGCCTTAAAAGTGATTATCGAGCGTTTTCAGCTGCCGATGCGCTTGACGGCTAACCATAATATCATTCTCTACGAAATTGAACCCAAGGATCAGGAAGCCGTGGAAGCGATCCTGAAAGAACAGGGAATTATCACCAATCCCGCCGAAATTGACCCTTTAACCCGTTATTCCATGGCCTGTCCCGCTTGGCCCACCTGTGGATTAGCGATTACTGAGTCAGAAAGAATTTTACCCAGCGTGATTGAACGCATTCGCACCCTGCTTAATCGCGTAGGATTAACCAAAGAGGAATTTGTCATCCGCATGACAGGATGTCCCAATGGCTGTGCGCGTCCCTATATGGCAGAATTAGGATTTGTGGGTAGCGCTCCCAATTCCTACCAACTCTGGTTAGGGGGAACGGCCGATCAAACTCGACTAGCGCGCCCCTATTTGGATAAAATGGCGATCGATGATCTAGAAAAGGTCTTAGAACCGATTTTCGTTTACTTCCAACAGGATCAACAAAATAACGAGACCTTCGGAGAATTCTGTCACCGAGTCAATTTCCCTGCTTTACAAGCATTTTCAGCCACCTACACACCTAAAATGACCGAAACTACTACTACTGAATCAAAACCCAAACGCGTGCGTAAAAATCAAAACCGTGTCAGCGTCCCCGATGATATGTTTGTCCGTCTCAAGGAAGCTTCGGAAACGGAAAAACGGCCGATGAATCAAATCATCAATGAGGCGCTAGAGGCCTATTTCAGCCAAAAATCCTAATCAGTTATCAGTGACCAGTTATCAGTGACCAGTTGCCAATTGAAGAGAATTAACTTTTGAGAGTTATCTGGGAAGATTACCAATAACTCTTAATTCTCGTATATATCCTCAGTCTATGCTTAAAAATGAATGAGGGAAGTCCAGTCATATCAATTTGTACCCCTCTGGTGGGAAATTATGACAATCTCACGAACTAAAACAAATCCTTGGCAAAAACGTTCCCGAAAGGATGTTAAAAAATTATCAGATAATGAAATTAATGAAAAATATGAACAAGGTGAACGAAGAATATTATTAGAAATGAATCGAGAAAAATTGCCTAGTTTTGCTGAGTCTTTAAAGAAACCTAACTATATGGAAACGCGTCCTTTCTATCAGAGAAGGTATCGCTGGGACGCACAAAAACAATCGAGACTGATTGAATCTTTTTTGATGAATATTCCCGTGCCTCCTCTGATTCTCTATGAAACTTCCTATAACTCCTATGAAGTAATGGATGGTCAACAAAGAATCACAGCAATTGAGAATTTTTATAACAACAAATTACAATTAACAGGTTTAGAGATCTGGCCTGAATTAGAAGGAAGAACTTATGAAAGTCTTCCTGCAAAAATCAAAGATGGCATCAATCGACGCGCCATTTCAACTATAGTTGTTATTACCGAGTCTCTATCGGATAGAGAGGAAGCTTTATCTTTAAAACAACTGGTTTTTGAACGCCTCAATACAGGAGGTGTATCTTTGAGTCGCCAAGAAATAAGGAACTGTCTTTACTCTGGGAAATTCAATGAACTTTTATTGAAGCTTTCTGAGAATACTATTTTTGCTAAAGCTTGGGATATTCCTATTGATGATAAAGAAGAACTTAAAGAAAATGGATTTTATAAAAAGATGGAAGATGTAGAATTAATCCTCCGTTTTTTTGCCTTGAGGGATATTGACCAATATACTGGTAATTTATCTAAATATCTGGATAATTATATGATGAAAAAAAGTCTTAATTTTTCTGACGAGAATATCCAAGAGTTCGAGCAAGTATTTAACCAAACTATAGAGTTAGTATCTAGCATTTATCAGGAGCAGTTATTTAAGCCTTTCGATAGTAAAACCAAAACACATAAATCGAAAGCTTATAAAGTTTACTATGATGCAGTGATGATCAGTTTCAGCAACCATTTATCTCATTATCAAGAATTAATTAATAGAAAATCAGCAATAATTCAAGAAACTATCCAGTTATTTACTCAAGATTACCAGGGAATTACTCATCAAGGTAAAAAATTTAAAAAAGGACTTTTCACTGGAGAAGGGGACAGTAAAGATGATTTTAAAGCTCGTATTCAAATTTTTAATTCTCTGATTCAACGAGTTCTTAAGCAGAGTATTTGAGAATGTTTGAAGGACTTTTAAATAACCTAAATGATGATATAAACACCATTCGATCAATAATTAATATCAGTGAAAAACTTAGAGAAATTATTGCGGATAATCCTTCACAACTCAACACAGAAGACTTAAAATATATTCAAGCAAATGCTCCTTTAAGATACAATTGGCTAGTTAACGATCATTGTTCATCTATCACAAGGTTATATGCTCTTTACGAAAATTTTGTCGAAAATCTAGTGGGAGATTGGATTATTTTGCTGCCTCAATTATATAGCTGCTATCAAGATTTACCTAAATCTGTAAGAAATCAACATCAGACTGGTTGTGCTACATTACTGAGCAATGAATATAAAAGAAATCGCTTCGATTCTCTTTCAGAGAGGGACATTATCAAAAATTTATTTGATACTGAATACGAAAATACAAGCAGATATAATCTCACATCAGCTGCTTTTTTGTTACATGAAGCGAATCTTAGAAAAGAGCAATTAACCCAACTTTTAGCCAATGCTGGCATATCCGCAACTGATTCTTGGCAGTGGATAGAAAATCATAAAAAAGTTAAGAATTTTATTGACAATAATAGTAGGGGTAGTGTGGAAAATGAATTAAAGAATTTTATAGAACTTCGTAATAATTCTGCTCATGGTAAAGTAGATACAGTTCTCAATGCCAATGATTTACTGAAATTATGTGATTTTGTCGAAGTTATATGTCAAGCTATAAGTGAATTAGTTCTTTATTGCTTTGTTTCTAGGAAGATCAAGATAGGAAAGCTTCAAAAGATCGGTAAAGTTGTCAATTGGTATCAACAGCAACAAGCTTGCGATGTTAAAATATCAGATGAGCCACAGGAATCCAATAAAAGACTAGAAGTCGGTAAAAAAGTTTTTTAGTCAGTGAAAATAAAAAATATGTCAAAATGCTATTATTGAAAGTATTCAAATTAATAGAAATGGCACAAATACCCCTCGCCGAAGAATTACAATAAGAGAGATAAAAGATTCTATAATAGGCTTAAAATTTGACAAAGAAGGTCAAGAAGGATTAGAAGTTTATTTAGTTATTTCGGACTGATTGAAATGAATATGGAGCGTTTCTCATAAATATGAAGTATGACTGGATTTGGCATCGTCCCCCCACCCCCCAACCCAAGGTGAGCGCATCTCAAACGCTATTGACAATTGAGATGGCAAATTCTCCTCAAATATGCCTGAATCGTGGGTAAGCAACTCACATAAAGTTCATTTTGTCAAGGATCCTTAAGATGCGCTTACCCTGAAGTAGCTATAAGCTCACAGCCATTTTTTATATCATTTTTCAAAAGTAATGGCAGAGATGGTTAATCGCCCCCACCCCCCCAACCCCCCCGACGTCGGGGGGGCAAGGGGGGGTAAGATACCTGCCAAGAATAAAGAAAAATGGTATTATTTATCGGCCAACGGAATCAAGTGGCGAGCGATGGCCCATGACTTGCCAAGATGACAGAGCGTCTATAGCTATTTTTCGGGGTTGGAAAGGGGACGGTACTGATAGCATTTTTCAAAAGTAATGGCAGATATGGTTAATTGCCCTCACCCCCCAACTCCCCCTGCCCTACCGATGTGGGGGGTGGAGGGGCGCAAGAGGGGAGTAGGATACTTGCCATGAATAAAGAAAAATGGCATAACCTCATCCCTAAACCTCATTCCCGATTCCATCCAGAAATACTGTTAGGAAGTGAAAATTTATGTCACAATGACTCTATAAGGGCGATTTTTTAGTGAATCGCCGAGGCCGTCTATTAATCGAATCGATGTCTTTGAAGAACGTAGCCCCAAACCGGAAACCTGACTTTCCTTTCCCATTCTTGCCACTACTAGCGGAATTTTTCTCCCTTTTGTCTTATCCACGGGAATTTTTGAGCTATTGCTGAGATTGGCATTTTATCACTTCCCGTTAGTTGAATTCAACAAAAGAAGCTGTTTAGGAGCAATTTATGTTACACCGCAAGATTTATCAATTCTGTATGGATGGTCAGGAAGTCTGCATTTTCTTGCGCGATCAGCAAAGATGGATTGATAATGCTCGTATTATCGATCTAGAAAGCGATCTCGTCACCATTCGCTACGAAACAGAAGAAGAAGACGAGATTAGTTCTTGGGAAGAAATGGTGCGTTTAGAAAGTATTGGTGCGGTTAGCAGAAAACTGGCATCGGTGTCGCGGACGAATCCTGATATTAATGTCTCGGAAGATTGTCCGGAAGCAGAACAACTTTATCCCCATTCTCCCGATAGCTTAGATTAATTTTGTCGATTTAACTGACCGTGGCTAGAAGTCCCGAGGTTTTAACACCAAGGGACCTTTAAAACATCGAAGGGAAGAGAGCCGCTAAGAATCGCCACTTGTTCTAAAATTATCGTCAAAGCCGCCAGATTTTCTCTATCTATAAGCTGCAGGAGCAAAATGAATTCTAATCCCTACTTCCCTGTCCAGGATATCTATCAAAAATTTGTGGCAGTAGTAATAGTTTTAATTAGTTGTTGGTTAGTGACTTTTCCTGCCTTCGCCGGGTCGGTCCCTTTAGAAGTTAAAATTAGTCTAGGATCTGAGCAAGGAGAATTAAAATTCTTTCCTAGTCAATTAAACTTTATTGCTGGACAAAAATACAAATTAATTCTCGATAACCCCAGTCCCACTAAACATTATTTTACCGCTAAAGACTTCGCCGATGCTAGTTGGACGCAGAAGGTTGAAGCGGGAAAAGTGGAGATTAAAGGGGCGATTCACGAACTAGAATTAAAACCTAATGCACAAGCAGAATGGGTAATAGTTCCTCTCAAAACTGGTAAGTATCAATTAATCTGTACTATTCCGGGCCATGCTGCAGCGGGAATGGTGGGAGAAATCGCCATTAATAACCCATGAATTTAAGAAAAATTGTCTCCTTTGCTTTCCTATTATTTATTCCCCTATCGGTGGTCGCTAGTCATCTTAATTGGGGAGATCAAGCTATTTTTATCACTGCCGCTTTATCGATCATTCCCCTGTCAATTTGGTTAAGTACGGCTGTGGAAAGAGTTGCCGTAGTCACCGGGCCAACTTTGGGAGGATTAGTTAATGCTATCTTTGGCAATACTACCACTTTAGTTATTGCCTTAATTGCCTTAAAAAAAGGCTTGGTGGACATCGTACAAGCCAGTATTACCGGTAGTATTCTCAGCGATTTATTATTATTTATGGGCATGGGAATGCTCACGGGAGGAATTCGCTACAAAGAGCAGGAATTTAAACCGATTTTAGCGCGGGTAAATGGTTCTTCCATGACTTTAGCAGTAATAGCGATCGCTTTACCAACTTTGGTAATATATACTTCTAACGTGGTGGAAGTTGCCGATATTCTCAGTCTTTCCCTAGTCACCGCCACGGTTTTATTAATAGTTTATGGGTTAACTTTATTATTTTCCCTGAAAACCCATAGCTATCTCTACGAAGTGGGATTAAGTAATGAAAATACCCCCGATAATCAGGTTAGTGAGGAAGAAAAAGCTCAAGTCTGGATTTGGTTACTTGTGCTGCTTACTTCCACCGTAGCTGTAGCTTATGAGTCGGATTTATTTGTTAATGTAGTGGAATCGGTGATGGAAGGATTTAATCTCACTCCTCTCTTTATCGGGGTGATTTTCATTCCTTTAATTAGCGATGTTTCTGGAATAGTTACCGTCACTCAGTTAGCCCTAAAAAATCAGATGGATTTAACGGTTTCCGTGGCGATGGGTGATAGTTTATTGGTGGCTTTATTCGTAGCACCTTTATTAGTTTTTATAGGCCAATTTTGGCAGCAACCGATGGATTTAAATTTTAATCCCTTTAACGTGGTGGCTTTAATTGTAGCGGTGGTTGTCACTAATTTAATCAGCTTTACCGGTCGTTCCAATTGGTTAGATGGAACCCTATTACTAGCCACCTATTTAATCTTGGCAGTGGCTTTTTATTACCATCCCGCCTAGCCAAAAAAGAGATTCAGGTATTTTCTAAGATTGGGTGCATCTCATTTTTGTAAATCAATCCAAGCTTTTGGGGGGTTCTACCCCCCAAACCCCCCGTTGGGGGCGTGGCGCCGCCCCCAAACCCCCCGCGCATTAGTTTTTCGGTGGGATGCTTACAGGCAGCTGCTGATATATTTGTAATAATTTAAGAGTTACTAATAATTGCTGATTGTCGGTATTTCTGCAAATCTGAGATTCACTCCTGAGATTTCTGTCTTAGAATGGATTGGTGTCACCTTACCGCCGCAGGATTGCTGATGATGAAAAGAGGGTTTTGGTTTGTCGTCGGGTTAGTAGTAACGATAATTCTGCTTCCTTCCCTAGTTCTTTCTAATTCCATCGGTGAACAGGGAATTTATGCCGATCGCCTGCGGGCGGAACCCTATAATTTATTAGGGCGAAAAATTGCCATCGGTCAAGTGGAAATTGGCCGACCGGCTCAGTTCGGTTATGATAAAGTGGCAGCTTGGCAGCCTCCCTATAAATTAGCTGGTGTTTTTTTTCGCGATCAAATTGCCAAACCCAACACCTATCTAGACAATCACGCCGCTATGGTGGCAACGGTGATGGTAAGTGATGATAAAAAAATCCCCGGAGTTGCCCCAAAAGCGAGATTATATTCGGGGGCGGTGGGTTCTTTGCGACGCGGTGGACAACCGGAAGAATGTCTTACTAGCCAAAATATTGCCCGACAAAATAGCGGTGATGTGCGAGCGATTAACTTTAGTTTTGGGGAATCTTTGCAAAGAGATCAGCGACGGGAACCAAAATTAGATGGTCAAGCTTTATTAACTCAATGTGTTGATTGGTCATCGCGAGTTGATGATGTTCTTTATGTAATTGCCGGTAATCAAGGTAAGGGAGGAATTCCCATTCCCACCGATCATTTTAACGGCATTACTACCGCTTATACAGCGACAAGAGAAGGAAAATTTACTAAAGTTGATTTTGCTAATATTAGTGCTTTACCGGTGGGTATTGGTCGCAGTTTAATTAAACGGGAAATTAATGATGGTTCCAGGCGGTCAATTAATTTAGTTGCCCCCGGCAATAAAATAGAGCTTTATGATCTCAAAGGTAAATTAAATACTGTTAGTGGCACCAGTTTCGCCGCTCCTCATATTACGGCATCCGTGGCACTTTTACAAGAATACGGCGATCAACAAATTAACCAAAAAAATCCCCATTGGAGTGTCAATTCTCGTCATCATCAAGTGATGAAGGCAGTGATGCTTAATGCTGCCGATAAAATTAAAGATACGGGCGATGGTTTATTATTAGGTATGAGACGGACGGTCTTAACTAAAGACCAAAAAACTTGGTTAGAGTCCGATGCTTATAAAGACCCGAAAATTCCTTTAGATATGCAGATGGGTACGGGACATCTTAACACTTTTCGCGCCTACCAACAGTTTAGTAATGGTCAATGGTCAGCAGCAGAATCTATTCCTCCTATTGGTTGGGATTACGCTACAGTTACCGCTAATAGTTATCAAGATTATGCCCTAGAGAAGCCCTTAAAAGCTAATAGTTTTGTTTCGATAACTTTAGCATGGGATCGTTTGGTAGAACTAATCGATACTAATCGCAATAATCTCTATGATCTTGATGAAAGTTTCCAGGATCGCGGCCTGAATAATTTAGATATTTATCTTTTACCTGCCCAGGAGGATAATAATACTAAATACACCTGTGCTTCCCTGAGTGATAGTGATAGTTTAGAGCATATTTTTTGTCCTGTACCCATCTCTGGAAACTATAAAATTCGGGTTCAATATCGTCAACAAGTTAACGAGAAAGAACAAGCTTTTGCTCTCGCTTGGTGGACGGTTCCCGAATAATAAAAAGGCAGTCAATCGTACTATTAACAACGGATTTGGTATAATTTAAATACTGACCAACCTCTGAGAGACACCTCGTTTTCTTTTCGGGATAACATCATCAGAGATTCCCCAATAGTTTGATGCCTGAGACATATTATATAGCAATAATTCGACCGGCATTTTTTCTAAAATAACTCGGTTGAGATTGGCAGTATTGACGTTCATTGCTCTCATCACAGCATCACCAAGTTCTTTCGATAATAGCGGAATAACCGCATTACCAATCTCACGAAAACCATGCCATATTGTGCGGTGAAACTGAAACCAATCGGGGAATGTATGCAGTCTGGCAGCTTCTCGCACAGTGATACAACGGGGAATAGAATAGTGAATAGGTCTAGGAGCAGTATAGGCCCCTTTGTCACTATTAGTTCCGGCCCGGAGAGTATTACATAAACCAGTGGGAGAAAGCTTTAAAAAGCGACTTTTTGGTTCCACTGTACCCGGTTCGGTTACGATAAATCTATCAATTGATCTTTGGGTATGAACTGAGCCTATATGTCCATATATTTTTGTATCTACTGTTCTTTGATGGCAAAGTTTAAAAATATCCCCTGGCTGCACTGAATATTTTTTCCTCTTACCACTATAATCTAATTTTGATGCAGGTATGCCTAAATCAGTATCGATAAAGGCAGGTATTAATTCTAAATCTGAAATCGCATCATAGACGCTGGTAAAAGCTGATTTTTTGGCTGAGTTTAAATCGACGGTCTTTGTCAAAGGATATTTAGCCATCGGCACGTCTTTTCGACTACCAATTAAGATTAATCTTCTGCGCTTTTGTGGTGCGCCGTATTCACTGGCATCAAGGATTTTAATTGGCTGATTAATTGTATAGCCAATAGCTTCAAATTCAGAGATTAACTCCTCTAAAAATTGTTTGTGTTTACCCGTAGCCATGCCGGGGACATTTTCAAAGATAAAATACTTGGGTTTAATTTCTGCTACAATCCGCAGATATTCAAATACAAGAGAATTTCTAGGATCATCTATTTGTCGTTTACCAATCAATGAAAAACCTTGGCAGGGGGGACCGCCAGCAATTAAACTAACATCGGTGGCATAGCCTTTTAGTTTTAATAATTCCCATATTTCTCTACTTGTTACTTTGGCTATATCCCGGCAGATAGTTTGACAATAGGGAAAGTTAAAATGATGAACCAAGGAATGGACTGCATCAAACTCCACCGCTACAGCAATATCAAATCCCGCCGCTTCTAGACCAAGGGACATCCCACCGCAGCCGGCAAATAAATCGATCGCAATTGGTCTATGTTTCACTTTGATGATTAGCTCTCTATTGTCTGCCTTTCATTATACTGTAAGTAGGGAGGCACAATTATTGGTAGGATGGGTTAGCGGTAGCGTAAACTATGCGGGTGTTGGGTTTCATGCTTCAACCCAACCTACGTTCTGCCTGTTATTATACAGTATTTCAGATAGAATGAACAATTTAAGTTTTATTAAGAGTGCAATTACCCAAGCAAGTTAGTAATCAATTGATCGACTTTCTCTAATTCTTGAATAATTTGTTTAACTCTCTCTAATTCGTCGGCAGGGTTAGGCGGTTGTTTCGTTTTTATTGCTGAAGAATGAGCGATTTCACCGCGTTCTTCTCCAAAAGTATCCATATTTAGTAACCAAACTTTATCTAAGTCATCACTATCGATGCCGATTGGTAAGAGTAATTTTAATAGGTTAGTTTCTTTAATCCCATGATTTTGATCGATAACTGATTTAAAACATCTAATCGCTATGTCAATTTTTTTAGTTATTTTTAGTTTATCTTCAGGCAGATTTTTCTTACCTTTAAGAGGAGTAAGGGTGTCGGGAGGAGCTTCCATTTCTTGACCAGAAAAAGCGATTACACATAACAAAACTCGACCAGCTTTCTTTTGATTATCCCAGATATTTTTTGCTGTCAGTACGGTATGCCAAACTCGATCTTCAAGATAAGATTCAATCTCAGCATGAGCAAAAACTCGATAGGCAAAAGTTAAAGCTAATTGTCTTTCAGAATAGTCATTGATCTCGCTAAATTTACGAGGTAGGAATTGTTTTTTTAGTCGATTTAATTCTTTGGTTAGTTGTCTAAATCTCAGAGATTTCGGCATAATAAAAAAACTAACTATCTTAACCCCTTAAAAATAATACGGTTATCTTCCATCTGAGGAATATTGAAGTTAATATCTAATACTTTTGATAAAGCTTGACCCCATAAATGAAAACGATCATAGGTTGATTGTTTAGTATGTGGATTAATTAATACAGCATTTTTAAATCGATCAACGGCAGTAAGAAATAAACTTTTAAATGCTTCTTCTACCTGTTCTTTGTTTTTCTCGGCAGCTGCTCTAATTAGATCATCGCAAAAGTAAAAAACCATCACATCTAAAATTGCTCGATTGAACTGACTTCGATAAGTTGCCGATTCAGGCAGCCAGAGACGGGAAAAGTTTTTCTCTCCAAAAATATTAATTGTTGTTTGGACAGCTTTTTCAAATTGATCAACAACATTGATAATTTCATCTGAGCGTTTTTCCCATTCTTGATTGAAATTTTGACAGGTTTTATCTAGAAGCATCTGAACATCACCGCGATAATCGGATAAATAATAATGAAAAGCTACATAACGCAATAATATATCAGTGTCGCGCATCCGGAAATCGGGATAGGAAGATTTAAATATTTTCTTTAATGCTTGACTTTCGATCGCTCGATCATCTAAAAAATTAATAAAACCCCCTGGGTGTAATGCTTGTCTTAATTCCTGTGGAGACAAAGGGGTATTTTCCTGATTGAGACGCAGAAAAATTTTATGGAGGAAACTCTCCGTTTTCCAATTACGGATAACAATCGTGCGGATAGTTTGATTATCCAGTTGGTCTAAGATATCATTCAAATTGAAGTCATTTTTTAGATCCTGATATTGGCAGCCATTGAGATTATCTAGAAATTCTAAATCTTGTAAAGTAAAACTATTATTAGGTGTGTCACTGTCACCATAAAACTGTAAAATTGTTAGTAAGCGTTGTTTGCCATCAAGAACGATAAATTTCCCTTTTTCCTTATTATTAGTAGCTAAGACAATCTGTGGGACTG
Source organism: Microcystis aeruginosa Ma_SC_T_19800800_S464 (assembly GCA_007095785.1). Classification (GTDB taxonomy): domain Bacteria; phylum Cyanobacteriota; class Cyanobacteriia; order Cyanobacteriales; family Microcystaceae; genus Microcystis; species Microcystis aeruginosa_E. The sequence continues at coordinate 10,392 of SFBL01000159.1, read as the reverse complement.
GAAACCCTAGAATTACGGATTCAATAAATCGACTTTTACGAGTAATACTCCAAGCATCTCGTCTTTGAAAGCGCGGATTGAGTTGAATATTTTCTCGAATTAATTGATCGCGGATCGTTGCGGTAGTCCAATCACTTCCAGCAACAACAGTCTCGGAGATTTCTTTGAGTTGTAGCTTTTTTTGGTTTGCTGATTCTCCTTCAATATCTTCTTCTTCTTCCGCAAAATCCACCGCTTCTATTTCTTCCCACATCTCTAACTGTGCCATGGTAGTAATTAATCTCCTCAATTGTCTATTCTGCAAAAATCCCGCCTCAATATTTAGACGGGACTAACAATCAATCAATAATTCAATACTACTCCCATTCTATAGTTCCGGGGGGCTTAGAAGTAATATCATAAACCACGCGGTTAACTCCCTTAACTTCATTGACAATGCGATTAGAAATTGTCTCCAATAAATCATAGGGAACCCGCGACCAATCGGCAGTCATTCCGTCTTCGCTGCTGACTAACCGGAGGACAATAGGATAAGCGTAGGTGCGTTGATCTCCCATCACTCCCACACTGCGGACAGGCAATAAAACCGCGAAAGCTTGCCAGAAATCGTGATACATTCCCTGCTTATTAATCTCGTCGCGCACTACCCAATCTGCATCGCGCAAAATATTTAATTTATCTGCGGTCACTTCCCCTAAAATGCGAATTGCTAAACCGGGGCCGGGGAAAGGTTGACGACGAACAATTTCTTCCGGAAGACTGATCGATCGACCTAATTTTCTCACCTCATCCTTAAATAATTTTCGCAGGGGTTCGACCAATTTAAACCGGAGATTTTTCGGCAGTCCACCAACGTTATGATGACTTTTAATTTTAACCGCTACTCTTTCCCCGGTTTTGGGATCTACATTACTATCGGCCGATTCAATCACATCGGGATATAAAGTTCCTTGGGCCAGATAATCAAAGGGTCCCAAACGATTCGATTCTTCTTCAAACACCTGAATAAATTCATGGCCGATACGACGGCGCTTTTCTTCGGGATCCGTGACACCGGCCACTTGCGCTAAAAATCGCTTTCTAGCGTTGACATACTCGACTCTAATATGGAATTGCTCGTTAAATATCTGCATTAATCGTTCTGGTTCACCCTTACGCATGAATCCCTGATCGATAAACATACAGGTTAGTTGATCACCGATCGCTCGATGCAAGAGGAATGCTAAGGTAGAGGAGTCCACACCGCCGGATAAAGCCAATAAAACTCGCTTATCGCCCACTTTTGCCCTAATTTCTCGGATCGATTCCTCGACAAAAGCTTCCGTGGTCCAAGTGGGTTCGCATTTGCAGATATGATAGACGAAATTGCGAATTAAGGCGATTCCTCCCACAGAATGGACAACTTCCGGGTGAAACTGCACTCCAAAGAGTTTTTTCTTGTGATCGGCAATGGCCGCACAATCGGTATTATCGGTATGAGCGAGAATTTCAAAACCCGCAGGCAATTCTACGCAGGAATCCCCGTGACTCATCCAAGCGGTGGAACCGTCCTCGACATTGGTTAATAAATCGGTAGGATCGTTGATAAATAGGGATGCTTTGCCGTATTCGGCCCGTTTTGCCCGTTCTACCCTGCCCCCTAACTGCTGTACCATCAATTGCATCCCGTAGCAAACTCCGAGGACGGGTACACCTAAATTCCAAATTTCGGGATCACAGTGGGGCGCTCCAGGATCATAGACGGAATTGGGACCGCCCGAAAGAATTATTCCTTTCGGGTTGATCTGTGCCAATTGTTCGGCACTGGTACGATAGGAGAGAACTTCGGAGTAAACGTTCGTTTCCCGGATTCTGCGGGCGATTAATTCAGAATACTGGGAGCCAAAGTCAAGAATGATGATTATTTGACGATTAAGGCTATTAGTGAAGGACTCTGAGGGCAAAGTCTCCTGAGGGGTGGGAAGGGGGGTTTGAGTTGTCACTGCGATCAAGAAAAAAAACTGGCAGGAAAAGGTTAAAGATTTGTGAACTAAATCGGCTATTGTTCTGAAAATAAGCTACAATAATATGGCCTTATTAGTTTCATTTTTTAAGACTAAATATTCCCACGATCATAGCACGGTCACTGGGGAGTGACTTGTAGATTTTGCAAAAATTTAAGGCCATTTTCGCTTTTGCTGATCAGAGAACGAGCGCGATCGAATAAAATACAACCGACCCCAAGATGACCGTTACTGTGGTTATAAACGTATTCTTGGCAACGGCGATCGATAGTATTAGCCATTTCTCCATAGATGCGCTCCACCCAATTATCGCCCGTTTGCCGGTCTAATTGACGCAGATATTCCAGACCGTTTTCACTGGTGCTACTGTCAAAAATTTGCTGGAGATGGGGGGTAGCTAAACCCATTTTAGCGGCGTAGGCGGTGAGAATTTCCCGACGACCATCGGCCAGATGATGGTGAGTCTGAAAGATTCCCCCGGCAAGTTTAATTAATTTACCGTGATAACCAAACAAAAGAATTTCAGAGATTCCCTGTAATTGTGCCTCTAATAACATCGGCCCGATCCAATTGGCTGTTTTTACCAAAATATCAGGATTAATACCCATTTGAGGGGCTAAATCTAAGCCATTTTCCCCAATACAAAACACCAAGCGATCGAAACGACGGGATAAATTTTTTAATTGCTCGCGAAAGATTTCCAACTGTCCGGGAGCGCTGAGGGGTTGGGAAATGCCAGTAGTACCCAACAAAGATAATCCCTCTACTACCCCAAAAGCGGCGTTAGAAGTCCTTGTGGCCAGTTTTTTACCTTCTGGAAGGATAATTGTTACTTTGATGCTTTCTTGGGGCAGTAACAGGGGTCTGAGGTTTTCTTGCAGGAGACGCTGGGCATAACTATAAATAGCTGATTTTCCGCCATTATAAACCTGTAGTCCGATTCCTTGGCCGCCTTGAATCTCTATCTCTTGATTACCCGCCTTTCTTTCTACTAACGCCCATATAGGGGTATTTCTAGTTAAATCTAAATTGTCCCCCGGATCGCTGCGGGTGATGGCCAGGGCAGCATCGGGGTTAAGTCGAGCCACTTGTTCGATGGCAATTGTAACGGTTTCTGGCGGTTCTAAAAGATTAAAAGTAACGGAATTTAGCTCATTTTCGCCGTGGAGATGCTGGAGAGAAGCGATCGCACTGGCACAGGCAAAAACCGGTAAAGTGTAACCGGAACGGGGTGGGGAGATAGACATGAATAGGGTCGATAGCCAATCAAATTAGCCGTGATCTCATTAGAAATCTGGCCAATTAATTATATGTTATAATCAAGGCTTAACTAATTTTCCCCCAAAAAATTAGCCAGTTAGTACATTTGTCCAGAATAAAAACTTGAAGTTTAAATTTTAACTCAAAACTCTTTAGATATGCTTTAATTTGGTTATCAAAACCTCTTTATTTAAGCGGCACAAACTATCTCAATTTTTATAATTGAGAATAAATTCTCCTTGACTTGATTAAGGTATAGCAACTTCTTAAAAGTTGCTATACCTATCCCTAAATCACCATATCTTCGACGACGATTCCGATATTCACAGGATAAGATTTTAAATTTTTTGAGTTTACTATTTATAGGTTCAATGATAATTCTCTCTTTGACTAAAGCCTTGTTATACTCCTTTTCTAAGTCTGTTATTTTTCCATTTTTGGGTTTCTTTTTCGGTGCATAACTATTACTATGGTATCGAAGTTCTTGCCTGATAACCACTGTCTTCTCTGCTGGTAGTTAAAGGATGAAAACGAACTCGACTTTTTTTAAATAAACTCAAATAATGATCTATTGTCTTAAGCGATCGCTTTTCTTTTCTGGTGCATTAACAAACTATAATGCGCCTGACAGCGTTTCTCATAATTTAAACTGCCTATCGGAAATTTTAGTACAAATGCTCGGAATGGCAATTCTGGCACTCCCGTGCAGTCTTAACGGGTAATCTAGATAGTCAACAGCTGATCACGGCCACTTCTTTGTCACCCCGTCAGAGCAAGAGCAAAGCAGGGACAGAAGCGAAGCTCAACCCGATGATTAGCTAATGGTATCGATAAACATCTTCAATGCTGCTTTTGAGAAGGAGACGGGTTGCTAAAGCCTCTATAATAAGTAGCCATAGAGATGCCGACAACTTCCCCTGTCGATAGCGAATAAGGAGAAAAAAAACCCAGTGTTTGTCCTCAAAGGTTACGAGTATTTTCTAGGATTTCTGCTCGCTTGCAGTTTAGTACCAATCCTATCCCTAACTGCCTCCAAAGTCCTGCGGCCTAGTGGTGGCGGTCCGGAAAGACGCACCACCTATGAATCGGGGATGGAACCGATCGGCGGTGCTTGGATTCAGTTTAACATTCGTTATTATATGTTTGCCCTCGTTTTCGTGGTTTTTGACGTGGAAACCGTCTTTCTCTACCCTTGGGCAGTAGCTTTCAATCAATTGGGCCTGTTAGCTTTTGTAGAAGCATTGATCTTTATTGCTATCCTTGTGGTTGCTCTCGTCTATGCTTGGCGGAAAGGAGCCTTAGAATGGTCATAGCGGCCATAATTTTCCTTATTTTTGACTTTTCATGAGAGGATAACCCGATGAGTCCCAACCCTACCAGCGAATTTAAGCAAATTATCGAACAACAAAGCGAAAAAATCCTCAATCCCATCGAACGCACCAAAGTTACTCAGGATTTATCGGAAAATGTCATCCTTACCACCGTTGATGACCTGTATAACTGGGCGCGTTTGTCAAGTCTTTGGCCGATGCTATACGGTACAGCTTGCTGTTTTATCGAGTTCGCGGCCTTGATTGGTTCCCGTTTTGATTTCGATCGCTTTGGTTTAGTTCCCCGTTCTAGTCCCCGGCAAGCCGATTTAATCATCACTGCCGGTACAATCACCATGAAAATGGCCCCCGCTTTGGTGCGTCTGTATGAAGAAATGCCGGAACCTAAATACGTTATCGCCATGGGTGCCTGTACGATTACGGGGGGAATGTTCAGCAGTGACTCCACCACTGCGGTTAGAGGGGTAGATAAACTTATCCCCGTGGATGTCTATATACCCGGTTGTCCCCCCCGTCCGGAAGCGATTATCGATGCGATTATTAAACTGCGGAAAAAAGTCGCTAACGAATCTATTCAAGAACGCGGGACTGTCCTCCAGCAAACCAATCGTTATTACAGCACTACCCACAAAATGCAGGCCACGGAACCGATTCTTACGGGTAAATATCTGCAATCGGCCACCCGTCAAGCACCTCCGAAAGAGTTGCTAGAAGCCACCGGTATGCCTGTTCCCCCCGCTCTTTTGACCACGAAACAAAAGGAAGAAATCTAAATGACTGAAGAAACGACAGCTATTGTGCAAGCTGGCCCCACTTCGATTTGGTTAAGTGAAAATGGTTTTGAGCATCAAGCTTTAGAAGCTGACCATAGTGGTGTGGAATTGATTAAAGTAGAAGCAGACTTTTTAATTCCTCTGGCCACTGCTTTATACGCTTATGGCTTTAATTATCTCCAATGTCAGGGCGCTTACGATTTGGGACCGGGGAAAGAATTAGTTAGTTTCTATCATCTGGTCAAAGTAACCGATAATGTCGATAGTCCCGTGGAAGTGCGCTTAAAAGTCTTTCTTCCCAGAGATAATCCCCGGGTTGCCTCGGTTTACTGGATTTGGAAAGCAGCTGACTGGCAAGAACGAGAAAGTTATGATATGTTCGGCATTATTTATGAAGGACATCCCCACCTGAAACGGATTTTAATGCCGGAAGATTGGGTCGGTTGGCCTCTACGCAAAGATTACGTTTCTCCCGAATTCTACGAACTACAGGACGCTTACTAAGTCGAGAATTTAATCACTAATATCGGGTTAGAAGATATTTCTAGCCCGATTTTTGCTGTTGACTATTTAGGGTTTGCTGAATAAATCTAAAAACCTTGTTGGATGATGTTTTTAGACTTTTTTGAAATCAAAAAGTGCCAGCGATTGGAGTGAAAATTAGGTAAAACCCTACACCTCACACCCTACACCCACCAACAAACTTTTTCAGGAAACCCTATTTAGTCGGTCTAATCTACATTTCGTAGCCAAACTTATTGGCATCCACTTCTTGTAAATTAATATCGATTAAACCGTATTCTGACCAGCGTTGGGAAACCTTGACCGCCATGGCCGGATCCGACTCCAAAGGTTCCCCCCATTCGTGGTCGGTTTCGGGATACATTTTTGTCGTGGCATCAATTCCCATTCTACCGCCCAAACCGACCTTTTCGCTGGCAAAATCGAGGCTATCAAAGGGGGTTTCCGGGAGAATAAACACATCGCGAACTGGATCCACTTTAGAACTAATTGCCCAAACCACTTGCCGGGGGTCGCGAATATTAATCTCCTTATCGACGACGATGACAAATTTAGTATAGGTGAACTGGGGTAAGGCACTCCAAAAAGCTAAGGCCGCTCGCCGAGCTTGGCCCGGATAGGCCTTATCAATGGAGATAATCGCCGCTTTATAGCTTAAAGCTTCCATAGGTAGGAAAAAATCCCTGATTTCCGACACCTGTTGCCGTAAAATCGGTGTATAAATACGATTAAGAGCGATCGCCATCATCGCCTCTTCCTTGGGAGGACGACCGCTAAAAGTGGTTAAATAAATCGGGTCGCGACGATGGGTCATGCAGTGGAAATGAATCAGGGGTGAATCTTCCACACCGCCATAGTAACCCATGTGATCACCAAAGGGGCCATCTGGCAATACCTCTCCGGGGGTAATTGTTCCTTCGAGGACGATTTCTGAGTCGGCCGGCACTTCCAAATCGAGGGTTTTACATTTGGCTAACTGTACCCCAGAACCGCCGTACAATCCCGCAAACAGCCATTCTGAGAGATCTACGGGGATAGGAGTGGCGGCGGCCATGATAATCAGAGGATCGACCCCTAAAGCGATGGCTATTTCTAATTTTTTGCCCATTTGTGCCGCTTTTCGTAGGTGACGCGCCCCACCGCGCACGGATAACCAGTGAACGGTCATGGTATTGTGAGACTGTAGCTGTAAGCGATAGACACCGACGTTAGGGGTTCCCGTTTCGCAATCTTTAGTAATTACTAGCCCTAGAGTGATAATCTGGCCTGCATCCCCCGGATAGGGGCGAATCATCGGAATTTTCTTTAAATCTACCTCATCCCCCTCTAAAATCACCTGTTGACAGGCAGGGAAAAAGTTACGGTTGGGTTTGGCTTTCAGCACATCAAACAACACTTTACCAAAATCGATCGCTTGGGAGAGTTTTTTCGGCGGTTTCGGTTGTTGCAAGAGGGCGAGTTTTTTGCCTAAATCTTCCAATTCTTCGGGTTTATTCAGGTTCATCGCCCAACAGATGCGTTCTACCGTTCCCATCAGGTTAATAGCGACGGGAAACTCGGCCCCTTGCACGTTTTCAAACAGTAGGGCCGGTCCCCCCACCTGTAGCATCCGATTAGCGATCTCGGCAATTTCTAAATCGGCAGAGACCGATGCACTAATGCGGCGTAATTGCCCACGATCTTCTAAAAGCTTAATAAATCCTCGTAAGTCTCTAGCCATGATGAAGAAATGTAAATAAATCCCTGTCTCTATTATCTCTTAGGGCGGCAGTTGGCTCTTCCGGTTTCTGTGTGGAAACGAGATCTATACTGATAGTTTCTTCTGCAGCTCGACCGAGCTTCGCCGAACGTCAAAATAGTCTTAAAAGTCTTGTCCGGTAAACATTTTGCGATTCCATAAGCAAAAATTATCACACAAAGTCGAGAAGAGTCATTTATCCACATAACCCACCTCCCGTTCTGTGTTATCATTATACCATGCTCACACAGAACCTAGAAGAGCCGGCAGTTTCCGTCAGGGATAGTCACCGTTTTGAGAGTTTGAGGCGATTCTCGTCTAGAATTAAGTAAAAAAATCCCCATCTCGCCAGCTTCATTCCTAACCCTGAATTTATGCTTATCCAGCCCAGAGGTCAACATGATTAAGGATATTGAAATTAGTAATTTTAGATGTTTTGAGCATACCAAAATTGAAGGTTTTGAGCGAGTTAATTTAATTGGTGGTAAAAACAATTCAGGGAAAACCGCCTTGTTAGAGGCAATATTTTTATATAGTTATCCCTATCCAAATACTATTCATCCCTACATCAGAGGAATCATTCGTAAGGAATCTTTAGCAGTTGTTCCGACTATTCCTAAAAATGCTTGGGATAATTTATTATTCAATCTTGATAGAGAAAATATTATTGAGTTAAAAGGCTCCCAATCTAATCAAGGGGATAAAATTGTAAAAATATCGATTTCCGATTCTCTTAAAAATAATGTTCTAATTCGCTCTGAAGATTGGCAAAAATTATATGATTTTATCGCTAAAAATAAATCGGTTATTTCTATCTTAAATATACAAACAAGTTTTGACCCTGAGAATGACTCAAAAGATAGTCAACTGAACTATTTTTTAATTGCTAGTTCTGAGGGAATACTAGCTTTACCTGATGCGGGTGATGAGGAACCAGTAATCATTGCCGCATCTGCCAATAAATCTTTGAAAGAATTGAGCGAGTCCTATACTAAAATAGTTTTTAATGAACAGGAAGAAGAAGTGCTAAAAGCTCTACAAATTCTCGATCCGTCTATTGAAAAAATAGAAAGTTTTTTTCTGGGCGAACCAAATTTATATCTGAAAACAAAAGAGAGAAAACGCCTACCCATATTTCTGTTTGGTGACGCTATTAAGCGTCTGATAGAGATGATTTTTGCTCTGCTGCTTAATCCGCAAAAAATCATTTTTATCGATGAAATAGAAAATGGTCTTCACTATACTGCTTACCCAGATATTTGGAAAACTTTATTCCGATTAGCTATGGAACTAGATAGCCAAATTTTTGCCACAACCCATAGTTTAGAAATGATCCAAGCTTTTGCCGATGTGGGGTTAGAATATTATCCAGAACAGGGAGCCTATTTTGAACTAGCAAGGAGTCCCAGAACTGATAAAATTATCGGTATTAAAAGACAATTAAGCACTTTAGAGTACGCCTTAAAACATGGCAATGAGGTGAGAGGTGAGTAACTTATTAATCGTCGAGAGCAAGAATGATAAAATTTTTATCGAAGCCCTAGTGCAATACTTAAATTTTACCAAAATTCAGTTAGATAAACCGATTTGCTTTGAGGAAGATGACTATAAATGTTTACAGGGTTTAGATCAAGCTAAATTAATCAGCACTTTCGATGAAATTAAAGCGACTATTCGTAAAAAAGCTATCCCTAAAGTTGGTATTATTATCGATCAAGATTCTGATACTAAGACAGAGCGACTAAATTGGCTTAACGATTGTCTAAAAAAGGTGTATCCAGAAGCGGAAGATATTAGGGAAACTAGTCAGCTTTATAGATTGACAACAATAGAAGATCAAATCACAGAATTTGCTTGTTATTTTACCAATGTGGAAGGACAAGGAGAACTAGAAACAGTTCTCAAGAAGATTAAAAGTCAAGATTCCACCTATGCGGATTGTTTAGAAGACTGGAGAAATTGTTTAAACAAGCAAAAAAAATCGATTAAAGACAAAGATTTTGATAATTTTTGGATTAGTAACTATTTACGATTTGATACCTGTTCCACAGAAGACAAAAAACAAGCTGGCGGGAAATGCAGTATGAATGGATTTGATTATGTTATGAAAAACAAACGTCATATTTGGAACTTTGAGCATGAGGTATTAAATGAACTCAAAGAATTTTTACAACTATTTGCTGTCTAATCAAAAATCCCCCTAGAAATCTAGAGGGATCGAGGGATATATGGATTGCAATTTAATCGAGAATCACGTTGGGAATGTTTGAGCTATGACCACTACAATAAAATCACTACCTGGCATTGTAACCCAACCGCCGGAATAGGGACGCTATCCTATCGGGGCCGGTTAAACTCCTTATCGCTTTTCTGGGACTCTAGGCAGAAGAGAAATAGTAATTGCGTGGAAAAACCTTCTCTAAAAGAGAATTTATTAATTTATTAAGCAGGTAAAATAACCGACAGAACAAGCGAATTATTTGAGGACTAAAAACAACAACTAACCAAGGTTTTAAGAGATTGAAATAACATAAAGTTGAACAACAAAAAAGCACCCCCTCGCGGGAGTGCCTTTTCGTTCAGACTAGGAATTAACCATTGATAGCAGGAGCAATCAGAGCTACGGGAGCCTGTTCACCACTAGCCAAGTCTAAGGGGAAGTTATGTGCATTACGCTCGTGCATTACTTCCATACCGATACCAGCGCGGTTTAACACATCGGCCCAAGTACCAATTACACGACCTTGAGAATCGAGAATCGACTG
>SFBL01000158.1 GCA_007095785.1 Microcystis aeruginosa Ma_SC_T_19800800_S464 | reverse complement strand
ACCTGTCTATCTCCAGCGTTGGATAATAATTATCTGTCAAAAAATAATGCTTCTACACAAGTTCTCTATTTAAATAAGAGAATTTTATCTGATTTTTTTTCAAAATGAGAATTGCTGGGAAAAAAGTGAGAGATTTAACCTAGATGACACTGATGGACAAAATTAACAAATCAACTGTGCTGTACTCATACTACTCAGTCCTCTATGCTAAGATGATCCAAAAAACGCAAGTTTTTCAATTGATGGGCAAAAAAGTCTAATTTCACTCAATAACCAATGAGTTATACATAAATGTTTATTTTTGACAATAAAACCAATATTTTAATTAATTCTCAGGAATTAACTTTTAAAAGTGAATATTGTTGTAACTTTTCTCATTATTTTCAGAGTCGAGAATTTCTCGACTTAGATGCTTTACAACTCAGTGGTGATCATTTTGAAGGGTATCTTTCAAGGATCATCACCAATGAAGTGATGTTAGAGTTATCTCAACGTAATTGTTTAACGAATGTTGCGGGAATAATTCATTCTAAAATGTGGGTTTTTGCGATTCCTGTTCAGGTGAATTCTGTCTTCTTCCAAAATTTGTACTCATTGGAAAATAACTATCTGGGGATTGTTCCCCCTAAATCAGAAATTTCCGTTTTTCAACATCCTTTTTCCAATCGTTTTCAGCTTTACGTTCATGATAATTATTTGCAACAATTGTGCCAAACTTTAGAGCTACCAGAAGCGAAAAAGTTTTTAAATTATTCCGCTTCTTCTATCGTGATTTGCCCATCGGAAAAAATTCGTCATCTCCAACAATCTTGTCAGCAACTTTATCAAATGCTATTTAATTTAAATCGTCAACAAATATCTGGGCAAAGAAAATCATTAATATTGAATTTTGTCAAGCAAAAATTAAAAGAAGAAATTGTCAAATATTTTCTTTTGACTTTAGCAGTAACCAAAGATATTAAAACCCCTAAAAACACTATCAGACGCACCTCTATCCTCAAAAAAGCCGAAGAAATGATGAGAAAAAATCTGCGTTCTGATCTTACTATTCCAACGATTTGTCAAAACCTAGAAGTAAGTCAACGCACCTTAGAATATATATTTAAAGACTTCTATCAAATGTCTCCTTACAATTATTTTAAATTGCTTCGTCTTAATGCTTTACATCAATCTCTTAACCAAAATAATCAGACAAAATTAATTCATGAAATTGCCGAAGAATTAGGTTTTTTTCACCGAGGATATCTGGCCTCTGATTATAAAAAACTGTTTGGTTACTTCCCCTCTGAAACCTAAAAAAATAGTAGGCATAGGAATTAGGATTAGTGCCTTTCCCGTACTTGTTTGGTAGGGGCGTATATTGTACGCCCTTTCTTCGATCTCATAACCTCAAGAGAGCCATTAATAATTAGCCCCACCGAGATTAATTTACTTAATTCCCACTAAAAAAGTTGTACCGATCGCCATAATTGCTAATCCAATTAACTTACTAATTAAAGTTGCTTGCTGGGCTAATTTTTCCTTGATGACACTGCCAAGGAAAAAAGCACCAGATGCGATCGCTAATTGGATCACGGTAAAACCAATTAAATAGGCAACTAAAGCGGCAACCCGCGCCCCGATAATTGATTCTCCGTAGGCATAACCGTGGAAAATTCCCGCGATCATTGCCAAAGTTGCCAGAGCGATCGTATAGAGATTAGAATGATTTTGTAAACCTTTTTTCAGGGTTAAAATCACACCAAAAATCACCACAGAAAGGGCAATAATCCCTTCAGGAAAAAGTAAATTTATCCCCTGTAAATGAATCCCAGTCCCGATTAAAGTGGCAATCGCAAAAGCGATCGGAATTAATAAACCCTGTTCCATCCCCACAGCAATTAAACCACTAGCCACCACAAAAGCTAAATGATCTAAACCGATAACCGGGTGAGCTAAACCCGATAAAAATCCATTCCAAAAATTATCGGGAGTTTGCCCTGCCATGGCATGATGGGCAAGGGTTTTGCTGGCAAAAATTAACAGGAAGAGAGGGACAATAGTTAATATCTTTGTCCAGCTTTGACGAAAAATTATCTTCATTGATTACCTCAAAATTATGATTCGGAAACCCGCGCAACAATCGCCCGATGTCGGGGACTGGTGGGGGTAATGATCGGTGCTTGAAACCCCGCTTCAACTAATGCCTGTTCAATATCGAGAGTAAAATATTGATCGAGATAGGGTTCGGTACTCTTGAGTAAGGTGAGGACATAAGGGGGCATTTTTCGATAAATTTCCGAGCGCGGATTCATATCCATTAGCGTCAAATAACCCCCCGATCGCAATAAACGACGCGCTTCGGCGAAAATTTCTCTAGTAGCCTGTTGGGGTAGTTCGTGAAACATTAAAAACGAAGATACCAGATCGTAGGACTGACTGGGTAATTGAGTTTTTTCCGCAGCCGCGTGTTGCCATTGAATCGTCTTTTGTTTTTGTTGAGCCTGGTATTGAGCAACTGCTAAATAGTAGGGAGAGAGATCCAACCCAGTTACCCGCGCTTGCGGATAAGTATCTTGCAGCGCGAAGCTACTCATGCCGACACTACAGCCTAAATCGACAATATCGTTAATTTTTGCCTTGATTTGCTCCTTTAATATCCGGTGATATTCCCGTCGCAATCGCGGGTCGCCGTCCATCCCCGCCCCGGGCCAGATGGTAGAATGGACAGCATAGGCGGCAGATTCTACCTCAAAAGCTGGCAACCAGTCTAAATTGCCCTTTTCGTAAGCGTGGAAAGAACAAACGTAGTATTCGGGATAGACGAGATCGGGATTTTCTACCGCTTGCAGTTCCTGACTCCAATCCCGTTGCTGCCATTGTTTGACGGTTTCTCGCCAAGGTACGCCTAGTTTTTCGGCTCTTTTAATCATCATATTGCGGGCCTGATAGCGAGCGATGTCAAAAAGCGGTTTTATGCCGAGAATACGGTTAACTAGACCAGAAACAGGATTAAAGGAGGCCGGAACGGGTGTAACTGTCATAGAAAAGCTTCGATCGTAAATTTTCCCTTTCTCATCTTATAACAGTGATCAGTCATCAGTAATCAGTAATCAGTGAAAAAACAGCACTGTCACCGCCATTTAATACTACTCAGTTAATACCACTCACTGAAAACTCACATCTGATAACTGTTGACTGATAAAAGCAAAAAGCTCCCTAACCCCCATCTTGCCAATTTTTAAGTAGGTAGGTGTTGAAAACTTTCAGATGCCCCCCTTATTAAGGGGGGATTAAGGGGGGAGCCATCTTCAATTTAATTATAACCAGCTACTTATTATGAGAACAATCGCTGAAATCAACGAAAAAATTGCTAAAAAAACTGCTGTAGTCTGGACAGTAGAGGAATTGAAAAGCCGCGTTACCGAGATGGGAATTAAGGAGGTTTTTTCCCAAGTAGATGTGGTTTGTACGGGAACCTTTGAACCGATGGAATCTTCGGGGGCAATTATTAATTTAGGTCAGACGGATCCGCCGATAAAAATTCGTCAATGTTGGTTAGATGGGATTCCTGCTTATGCCGGTTTTGGGGCGGTGGATTTATATTTAGGAGCCAGTGCTATTAGTGATTTAGCGGCCAAAAATGATAATTTAGAGGGAGAAAATCCCGAAAGGGGTGGCGGACATATTATTGAGGATTTAATCGCTGGAAAATCGATTCAATTGCGCGCTGTCGGCCAGTCCACCGATTGTTATCCTCGCGCTTCTTTTGAAACGATTATTTCTAAGGAGACTATTAATCAATTTTATCTTTTTAATCCTCGCAATCTCTACCAGAATTTTATCGTCGGAGTCAATGGGGGAGAGCGGACTTTATATACTTATTTGGGACCACTACAGCCGCGATTAGGTAATGCGGTTTATTCTAACCCCGGCGCAATTTCTCCCCTGTTAAATGACCCCGATTTAGAGGCTATAGGCATCGGTACGCGCATTTTTTTGGGAGGAGGAATCGGTTATATTGCCTGGGAAGGAACCCAACATTTTCCCCTGCAAAAACGCCTACAAAATCGAACTCCTATTGGACCCGCTTCCACCTTAGCCTTAATTGGGGATGCTAAACAAATGAATGCTCGCTGGGTGCGAGGTTGTTATTTCAAAAATTATGGGGCTTCTTTAATGTTAGGAGTAGCGGTACCAATTCCGATTTTAAACGAGGAAATCGTTCGACATTGTGCGGTAAAAGATGAGGAAATAGTCGCTCCAGTGGTGGATTTTTCCATTCCCCGGCGAGTCCGTCCTACCTTTGGTTTAATCACCTACGCTAAACTAAAAAGCGGTCGGATTATGATCGAGGGAAAAAGTGTGAGGGTGGCTCCTTTGGCCAGTATTTCCCTGTCCCGGGAAGCCGCTTTAGAATTAAAAGCACTGATCGAATCGGGAGAATTTACCCTCACAGAACCCGTGGCAAAAATTAATCTAGAGCGGACTTTTATTCCCCAAGATCGTTGGGGCGGAAAATTATCAATTGAGTGAGGAATTTAGGGATTGCGTGCAGGTGGCACAACTACAATTAAGATGACGTAAAATCTGATTTTCTTCGCCAGTTGTCTTGCCGATAATCATGTCACCTAAGTTCTCGGTATTGAAACTAGGATGAAAGGACTCTGGGGCAGCTTGTACGGAGTTCGTGGTAACTAATAGAGCTAATAAACTAGCGGAAGCAGTGGCAAGAATAACGACTTTTTGATTCATAAATTTGTGGGAATTATTGGCCATTAATACCACTGATTTAATTAGGGTCTGCTGAATAAATCTAAAAACCTTATCCAACAAGGTTTTTAGACTTTTTTTCCCTCAAAAAGTGCCGCCCCTTGGAGTGATCAGGGGGAAAATTGAGGTACTTTTTCCCTGAAAATTAGGTAATTGACCACCTGAAAATCGGTAAAACCCCACACCCCACACCCCAACTCCCACACCCCAACCCCCAACCCCCAACCCCCAACCCCCACCGAAAAACTTTTTCAGCAGACCCTAATTAGGGTTTTTCGTTAACGACCTAAAAGATTGGCAATATCAGCACATCCCCCCGGAATGGTTACGCGGGACTTTTCCCCACACCAACGACAACAATAGTGACGTTGTTCCTCGCTCATGTTTTTCACCCCGGTAAAATTGACATTTTCTACCACTGCTCCCGTGTGTTCTCCTCTGTCATAATTGGGGGGAACGGTACGACTGCGGGGGGTAGCATTTTCTAGGGAACCATAAAATAAACGCATCCCTTTGATATCTGCCCCTCTTAAATTAGCTTCGTAAAGAATTGTCCGCGATACATTTGCTTTCACCAAATCGCTATAACTTAAATCGGCCCGCACCATATTCGCTTCGCTTAAATCGGTCCAGCGCAGATCCTGCCCAGAAATGTCGGCCCCTGCTAACATTACTCCCAATTGTACTACTCGTGTACCGAACTCTCGATCCTCCGCATAACCCCCTTCCCCGTCTAGAATCGGTCGGCCTAGATAACGATCGCGTTTAATCGGTGATAATAGCCGCGATTGACTCAAAAAACGCAGTATTTTCCCTTTCCCAGCGGCATCGACACTGCTGAGGATAGAAGCGGTGCGACCTTCTGCGATCGCTCTTTCCTGGGGCCAATCTTCTAAAAACCCCTCCTCATCCAAGGCTAGATCGGAAATCCCCTGAAAATAGGAATCGATCGTCTGTTGTTGGGTAATGCGATTTTGTTGTATGGTTAAATCCTTAGAAATAACGTACTGTTCCCAGGCTACATAAACCGCTAACACGGCGATCATGATCTGTCCCAAGGCCCCCACCCACTCGGCCCAGGAACCAAACTCATCGTATTTAAAACTATCTAACCATCCTAATATGCGATCGTAAACCCCTAAATATTTCCCTAATGCTGCCAGAGCAACTATAAAAACCATAAAAGCGAAAACCGTCTGACGTTCAGAGGGAGTGAGATAATGGGCGATCCATTGGCGAATAGAGGGCAAAATCACCTGTAAAGATATTAATATCGCTACTATCGCCCCAGAAAGACCTAACCAGTCCCAGCTAAAGACGAGGCCGATGGTCATCACCATCAGGGGGGCCAACAGTAACCCCGCGTTACCCGGTCGAAGGTCTTTTAATAGTAGGATGCGCTGACGCACAGGATTACGCGAAGATAAGGAGGAGACGTATTCGGAAGCATCGGGGGGCGATAAACTGGCTTTACCGTTATTTTCGGGGTTATCGACCCTATTTTCCGAGGTGAGTTTTTCTGGGTCTTTGCGATCGCTCATATTAATCCTTGTCAAGAGAAAATAATTCCACACCGAAAACTGAGGCGAAAACTCTCGATAAATCTCGCTGTACTTCGATAAGACTAATATTAGGCAGAAACTGCTGTAAACTGCCCACGGGTTTATTAGCAATCCCACAGGGAATAATCTCGGTAAAACCGCTTAAATCTGGACAAACATTGATGGCAAAACCATGATAGGTAATCCAACGACTAACTTTAATACCGATCGCCGCTATTTTATACCCTTCTACCCATACCCCCGTCAAACCCCCGATTCTTTCCCCCGACAATCCATAAATAGCGATAGTTTGCAGGATGACTTCTTCTAATTGTCGTAAATACCAGTGTAAATCCTGCTGATAATAGCGCAAATTGAGGATCGGATAGCCCACTAATTGCCCCGGACAGTGATAGGTGACTTCACCTCCTCGCTCGATTCGGTACACTTCTTTGTCGTTTTTGTCAAGATTAAATTTAATAAACTTAATATCTGAACCAGTACCGAGGGTGTAAACGGGGGGATGTTCCAGCAGGAGCAAAATGTCGGGTAAGTCAGGATTAGCGATTCTCGCCGCCACCAGCGATCGCTGTTGCGACCACGCGAGAGCATAGGGAGTAATTTCCTGAATTTTTAGCTCACAGAGACGAGGTATTTTTTGAGCATTCATTGCGAGATTTGTCAAAATATTTAAGAAATGTGAAGGAGCGCAAAGGAAGATTAAAAGAAGGGAAGATATAGATGTTGGGGAGAATACTAAGTGCTAATCTAAGGATATCCCATCTATTCGGATGTTAACCGTCCCACAGGAGAAACAATCACCAGATTCTCTTGCTGGCGGCGAAAATCGGTTTCTTTAAATAAAAGTTAACAGAACTTCGCACTTCTGTTAAGAAAAGCTTTGCAGAAACTTGTTAGAATAGAGGTAAATAAATCCAGTTGCAAATAGGCGCTTGACCCGATGAATTTTCTGCGCGATCCGACAAAAAAAAGAGAACGAGAACACCGACAATATCTAGACTGTGACCTCTGACAACACCGCGATCGAGCAGATTTTTTGGGATTAAATTCCTAGCATCAACATCCCTTAAAAATAGTTGATGTGGACGGTCTATAGCAAAATTTTTAGATGGAGTAGTGAGTATGAAGCTATTGATTCAGGGCAATAATATCGCTGTCACCGAAGCTATTCATGATTATGTGGAACAAAAGCTGGAGAAAGCGGTGAAACATTTTAACGGCATAACCACAAAAGTCGATGTTCACCTCTCCGTGGAAAAGAATGCACGCATTCCCGATCGCCACAAAGCAGAAGTAACGGTTTATGCTAATGGAACAGTGATTCGCGCTCAAGAAGGAAGCGAAAATTTGTACGCGAGTATTGATTTAGTTTCTGATAAAATCGCTCGTCAACTCCGCAAGTATAAAGAGAGATTGGTGGATCATCGCACCCACGCCACCGTTAAAACTAGCGAGGTGGTGCAAGAGAAACCCTTAGATGATAGCCTAATTGGTGATCGCACTCCCGAATTACCCGCGGAAGTAGTGCGGATGAAATATTTTGCCATGCCACCGATGACTATTGAGGAAGCACTAACACAATTGCAATTAGTCGATCACGATTTCTTTATGTTCTGCAACAAAGACACTAACGAAATCAACGTTATCTATCAACGTAATCACGGCGGTTTTGGTGTTATTCAACCCCGTCCCGTTAACCTAAATGGCAAGGAATCCCATTAACAGTTAGCGACTACAAATAAAACTAAAGACTGGAGAAATTCTCCAGTCTTTTTCTCATCTAACCAAGATTAACTTTAACCACTTTATTTTTTTCTGCCACCGCTTTCGGGAGGGTGAGATAAAGAATACCGTCTTGATAGTTAGCGGTAACTTGGCTATTTTGCACCTCCACTGGTAGGGTAATCAAGCGACTAAATTTACCATAATAAAATTCGCTGTTTTCTACCTCGTCAGGGCGTTGACGTTGCCCATTAATAGCCACCATTTGCTTGCTAACCTCCACATCGATATCTTTAATATCCATGCCGGGTAATTCGATTTTTAATTGCACGGAATCCTCGTTAACAGAGATTTCCACCGGGGGACGAGATACCAAGGAAGTTGTCGGTAATACTTCTTGAAACAGTTGATCGATTTGACGTTGAACAGAATTAATTTCGAGGAAGGGAGAATAAAGAGTGAAAGCCATAGTAATAATTTCCTTGAGAGGTTTTCTCTGACTGCGATTACCTCTATCTTAAGCAACTAACTTGACTTCCACAAGGCGGTTTTCAGGAAATAAAAAGTCGCAATAACCGATACAGTTATCAGTTATCAGTTATCAGTTATCAGTGGCAAGTTGTGGGGTGTGGGGAAGTGGGGAAGTGGGGAAGTGGGGTAGTGGGGAAGTGGGGAAGTGGGGTAGTGGGGTGTGGGGTGTGGGAAGAATAAATAAAAATAATCTCCTATCTCCTATCTCCTATCTCCTATCTCCTGTCTCTTATCTCCTATCTCCTGTCTCCTGCCTTCGTTATAACCATTGTTGTAATTCCGGCCAACCCAAACCCTGACGCACGATATCCGGTTGATCGCTGGTAAAATCAACAATGGTTGACACTTCCGAACCGGGAGCCGAACCATCTTCGATAATTAAATCAACTACATGATCGAGGGCATCGAATAGCCTAGCGGTTTCTAACCCCTTGGTGGGAAAATCCCCCTCCTGATCGGGAAGATGAGCAGAACTAGAGATAATGGGATTTTCTAGGGTTTCGAGAATAGTGCGACAGATAACGTGATCGGGAACCCGGATACCAGTGGTTTTCCGCTTCGGATTCATCACCACTTTCGGCACTAATTTAGTCGCCGGTAAGAGAAAAGTGTAGGGACCGGGTATGACTCGTCGCATAATCTTATAGGCATAATCGCTGACCACTGCGTACTCGGAAATATTCGACAAAGAAGAACAGAGAAACGTCAAGGGTTTATCATTAGATAGTTGCTTGATTTGGCGAACTCGTTCGACGGCGGATTTCACATTGAGATCGCAACCGATCGCATAGACGGTATCGGTAGGATAAAGCATAATTGCCCCATTTTTCAGGGCATGACAGATTTCTTGGATAGAACGTTGTTGGGGATTTTCCGGATGGAGAGAGTAAATAGTAGCCATGATAGCAAAATCGTCGCCTATTGGGATTGTCCCACGGGAATCGCCGGGGATATGTGTTTAGGGGCATTAGTAGATTTAGGAGTCCCCTTAGAATACCTGATTGCACAACTAAAAACTTTAGGAATTGAGGATGAATATCAGTTAAGGGCCGAAAAAGTGCATCGTCGCGGTCAAATTGCTACTAAGGTTCACGTCGATGTCACTGCCGAGAAGTGCGCTCATCATCACCACCATCACCATCATACCCCCGCTCGCCATTTACCGGAGATTGAAAATTTAATCAAACAGGCAAATTTACCCCAGAAAGTCCAAGAATGGAGTTTAGCGGTTTTTCAACAACTTGCGATCGCAGAAGGGGCTGTTCACGGGATTGCACCGGAAAAAGTCCATTTTCACGAAGTCGGGGCAACCGATGCCATTGTTGATATCGTCGGGACTTGTTTGGGTTTGGATTGGCTATCGGTGAGTGAATTATACTGTTCTTCTCTACCCACCGGCGGCGGTACAGTTCAGGCCGCCCATGGTCGTTTACCGGTTCCCGTACCCGCAGTAGTACAATTGTTCAGTCAGGGACAAGTACCAATTTATAGTAATGGCATTGAAGCGGAGTTAGTAACACCCACGGGGGCAGCTATTGTGACAACTTTAGCTAAAAGTTTCGGTAAACCGCCGAAAATGCAGTTAGAAAAGGTCGGTTTAGGAGCAGGGACAAAAGATTTACCGATTCCCAATCTTGTCCGACTTTGGTTAGGGAAAAAAGAATCAGAAAAGCTAGATAAAATCGAAACTGTGGCAGTTTTAGAAACTCAAATTGATGACTTAAATCCGCAAGCGATCGCCTACTTAAGCGAGGCTTTATTACAAGTGGGGGCCTTGGATGTATTTAGTCAAGCAATTACTATGAAAAAATCCCGTTTGGGAATACTTTTGACAGTAATTTGTGACTTGGATAAAATTGCTATTTGTGAAAATATGATCTTTCAGGAAACCACAACTTTAGGCATTAGAAGGACAATTCAAGAGCGATCAATCTTAAAAAGAGAGATACAATCGATCGATACTGTCTATGGACAAATTCGGCTAAAAGTTGCCTACAAAGAGTCAATTAATCAACCGATTACCGTACAACCAGAATACGAAGATTGTGCCGCAATTGCCCGTCAGCATCATCTACCTTGGCGATTTGTTCATCAAATGGCCTTAGCTATTTGGCAAGAAAAAAATCAGTCTTGACAGCAGAGAAATTTTATCATAAAACTGCTATATCCATTGTTCAAAAGGTATTTTCAGGAAAATAATCCCAATTTAAAACCTCTTCTTGGCTAAAAGGACAATCAACTGGAAAAGTTTCTTTTGGTACTGCTTTTTGATAACATTCTGCGAAAATATCGGCTAAATAGGGTCTGCTGAAAAAGGCCTAGGGTGGGGTCAGGCAGGAGGCTGCGAGGCAGGAGTTTCAGGCTTTGTTGCCCTCCTGTTTTGTACCAACTTTTGTACTGCGAAAAGGATAATGCCAAGTTTTTGAAGGTCCCAATCCTATTTTCGCAGCATGAACATCGGATTTTAACAGGTCAAAAGCCTTATTTTAAAAGGGTTTTACCATTATTCAGCAAGCTCTAAATAAATAATAAAATTCTCAACTTGAGGCTCTGACCATCCTTCGCGCACAAGAGATAGCCGCCTCCACTTCCCCCTTCCTCAAGAAAACATTGTACCTCCTCAATTCCCTAGAATGACCCGCCAACTTTATAGAGGTTTTCGATTAAATGATACCAATCCAAAATTTCAATTCTTTCCTGTTTCTCTCCTATCTGACGAAATAAATTCCAGATACCATCATGTCCATCTCCTAAACAAATTAAAGGTTTAGCCAAAACTTGAGAATTAACCAAATCTAATAAAGCTGAGTTATCTTGAAAAAAAGCCGCTACCCCCAGTTGATGAAAACTCACTCCTTTATAATCATACTAAATCCGTTGAGTATAGGCTATTTATGAGGACAGGCAACAGGCAATAGGCAACAGGTAAAAGGGTAAATAAATAATCAGTTTTTAATAACCAGATTTAGTATCAGGCCAAATTAAGGCTTCTCCCTTGGCAGTTCTTAGTCGTACCTTACCGCCATCTATGCTCATTGCTTCGACTTCGACTTCTGGGTTAGACAGTAATTCTTCAAAATGATAGCGATGTGCGAGGCTTTGTTGGGTTAATACGATCAAATCAATCGATCGAGCATTTTTTTTAAATTTCTTCGGGACTAATATTTAATTCCCGCAGTTTTGCCGCCAATCGTTCAGCCCGTTGTCGTTCCGCTTCGGCCCGTTGTCGTTCCGTTTCGGCCCGTTGTCGTTCTTGGTTGTAACTGGTGAAAGGTTGACCATCGGCATAATACAAAAGTAATTCTGGTTCGGCTAATTGAAAACGAATGCCCAAGCGAGGACTTACCCAATTATCGAGATTTTCCAGACTTTCAAGCCGATTTTCCCGACGAATACAGCCACCCAAATCATTTTTATCGGGATTATAAATGTAGTATTCTTCCACACCATAACGGTCATAAAACAGTAGTTTTCTGGTCATTTCCGTTTGGGTATTACCTGGAGAGAGAATTTCAAAAACCACTTGCGGGGGGATATTGTTCTCTTTCCACTGTTGATAGGAACCCCTTTCCCCTTTCGGTCTGCCAAAAGCTACCATGACATCGGGTGCTTGCCGAGT
>SFBL01000157.1 GCA_007095785.1 Microcystis aeruginosa Ma_SC_T_19800800_S464 | reverse complement strand
ATTATAGATGATTTCCTGACCTAAGATCACATTTTATTCTTTTTTCCACTTCAATCTAAGAATTGAGAAAAAAGCAAAACCTTATATTATACCATAAAAAAATTATGCAAGAGGTCTATGGTTAAATAACTCGGTTCTAGCAATGAATTGCGCCGGTCCGGCCGTTAGGCGGATCGTGCGGCAACCGGGGGCTAATTCCTCGATTGCTGGGCTATCTGGGTCTTCCCGTCGTGTGAACATATCCACTTGATGGCCTTGTTGGGCAAGTCCTAATCCTAATTCGCGGACATAAATATTCTGACCTCCTGCCCCTTCCTTGCCGATTTCTGCGGTGGGATCCCCGTGAACGGATATCAGTGCATAGCGACGGGAACAAGAATTTTCCCTTGGAATCAATTCTCTTTCTGGTTGACTAGAAGATTTAGGTTTCATAATTGTATTGATCGTGGATTTTCAAGTTTTCCAACGGTAAACACCACTAGATCCAATAGGTAAAGTCGGTTTCGAGAAGGATGAAGATGGTTTTTCCGACCCCTAATAGTAAATGAGCTAAGTGTCTTCGGTAAAAATCATACCGATATTTTTTCCTAATCTAGGAAAAGTTATCTTTCGGGCAAAAAATGCCTAGTTACAAGTTAAATTACCCTTTAGTGGGCTAACTTACTAGCTGTTTAAGCTCTTAAACTTTGCTTCATAGACCTCTCCGACTCAAGTCTGCTTATTCTTCCAAAAAATTAGGGATTTTCAGGAATTTTTAGAGGAGTAGAACATCTTGAAATTAGATTGGGTTTGTGGTGATTGGGGCTATTTAAACATCTATTGAGTGCTTTTGTCAAGTTTCTTTCTCCTGCTAGAGTTCGCTAATCAATTGCTTTAATGGTAATTCTGAGACGGGGATTATTCCCGAATAAAACGGCTTAAATCTTTGAAAATCAAGAATTTATCTCGATCCTAGCTGTTATTATCTTAGATAATAGGCTCTTCTGGTTTCTGTGTGGAAACGAGGTCTATACTGATAGTTTCTTCCACAAAATAGTCCTAAAAGTCTTGCCCAGTAAGCATTTCACCTTACATAAGCAAAAATTATCACACAAAGTCGAGAAGAGCCGATAATATCTAAACTATACGGTTCTTCGGTTTGTGTTATGCAATAGACGGGGAGTATAAGGGATGTAACCCTTATAGAGAAAGGCATTTAGCGATTTTTGTCAATTGTTTTTGCTCTAGAGCAAACTAATCAATTAAGTCTCTTGCCAGATAAGGATTTAGTCGATTTATGCCCCCCTATCGAATCATACCAAGTAACGAAGAACCCAAAACACTTACATTATGGCTCTTATGGATGTATTCACTCATTTTTCTATTATACCCTGCGAGCGGCGGGGAATTAGACCCGAAGAGATTAAAGCATATCTAAATATTTTTGGGTTAAAAGTTAAACTTCAGGCTCCTATTTAGTACGAGTTTACTAAGCGACTAATTTTCCCAAAAAAATTAGTTAACACATTATTGTAACATATAATTAATTTGCAAGAGTTCTAATGTTTTTTTGGATAGAAATCATGAAATCCCCCTCTCGTTTTTTCATCGGGATCGCCGGAACCATAACGGTCGGTTTCCTCGCTACCTCGTCGGTTCAAGCTTCGCCTTTAAATTTACAATTTCTCGGTCAATCGATTGTTCCCACGGGGTTTATTCCCTCAGGCCCAGCGGGAACCGTGAACGGTGTCTCCGTTCCGGTCGGGGGATTATCGGGCATTACCTACGATCCGGCGGCTAATAACTTTTACATCATCTCGGACGATCGCTCTCAGAACGGCCCGGCGCGTTTCTACACCGCAACGATCAATCCGACGCTATTTAATGTTAATGGGACGAATAGCGGCGTTACCTTTACCGGTGTTACCCCACTTTTACAGACTAACGGGCAAACTTTCCCCGCGCTGAGTCTCGATCCAGAAGGGATCGCGCTCGTGGGTTCTAATCTGTATATTTCCTCCGAAGGGGAGGTCTCTAACAATCAGATTCTCGATCCCTTTGTCAATCGATTCGCGCTGGCCAACGGTCAACAGAACGATACTTTACCGATTCCAAACCAGTTTATCCCCGCGCCGAACTCGATTCCCACCACAAGCGGGGTTCGCAATAATCTGGCTCTAGAAAGTCTGACCACCACCCCAGATCAGCGATTCCTGTTCACGGCCTCCGAGAACGCGCTTGTGCAGGATGGGCCGGCTGCGACGCCAACGAACGGTTCTCCCTCACGGATATTGCAGTACGATCTCGCTAATGGACAGCCGATCGCTCAATTCCTCTACAATACCGATCCAATCGCCCTTCCCCCGATTATTTCAAGCCCAGTCGATGTCAACGGACTCGTCGATTTACTGGCACTTGATAATAGTGGCAAACGCTTTCTCTCCCTAGAACGTTCTTTCTCCATAACGACGGGAACACCGGGGAATACGGGCTATACTGTGAAAATCTACGAGGTTTCCCTGGAGGGGGCCACCGATATCAGTGCCTTTCCCAGCATTAATGGGGTTTCGGGTATCGTAGCCGCCCAGAAAAGCCTATTATTCGATCTGACCTCGTTAAATATCCCCATCGATAACGTGGAGGGGATTACCTTCGGCCCCGATTTACCGAACGGCAAGCGATCAATAATTCTCGTCAGCGACAATAACTTTACCCAGATCCAATTTACTCAATTTCTCGCCTTTGGCGTGGAAACTGTACCCGAACCCTCAACCCTCGCAGGATTGCTGGTGATCGGTTGCGTTGTTATTCTAGTCAAAAAACGGGAAAGCTAAACAAAATCTGGCAACAGCATAGAGATCAGGCTATCTTTGGGGTTGCCGAGCGTTTCGTCAATTGGACAATGGCTCTTCTAGGTTCTGTGTGATAAGTTTAACTTACATAGGATCGATCAATCTTTGTGTTCTTTGTGTCTTTGTGGTTAGTCTAGCCCCTCGCTAGGAGGAATGTATCTTAGAATACATTTTACCCACCAAATCCAAGAGAGCCTAATACCAAATCGGTTTTTAATAATATCATTAACTGCCAATCAAACTTTAAAAACCCAGTTATGGACTGTTTCTCCCTGTCCCAGCGCTCCCCGTTTCCACAAGGACACAAGTTATCTTGTGTCCCTTTTCAGTCTCAAAATCGGAAATTAGGCTAATCCGACTAATTTAGCACTGTGTTCCCACATTTTTTCGCCTCTTTCCTCGTCGCGAGCTTGAGGAGAAACCCTTTGTACAAAAGATTTACCCTCTTTTTTCTGACGGTTGCCCCAACTCCAGTAAGCACCAGATTGACGGTATTGGGGGTCAGCCACCACCATGGCCACTCTTTCCCCAGCTAATTCTTGGGAAACATAGCCACCAGTGATATTTTTCTGGAACCAGGGGAAAAACTGCTGGAAAAAGGGGTAATGATTGCGGAAAAGGGGTGTATCGGCCACACAACCCGGATAGAGGGAAGTAAAAGTGATTCCGGTCGATTCGTGATAGCGTTTGTGCAGTTCCCGCATGGTGAGAACATTACACACCTTACTATCTTTGTAGGCTTTGACCGATTCAAATTTTTTACCGTCGGCCATAGTAATCGGCTCTTTGAAACCCTTAGCAAACCCCTCCAAATCGCCCAAATCGGGACGAGGAGGAATTTTACCGCCTAATTCATCGGGATTATGGGTGACAGTGCCGAGAATGACTAAACGGCGGTCGGGAGAGGGGGAATTTTTTAGATCTTCCAAGAGCAAATTCGACAACAGGAAATGACCTAAATGATTGGTGGCCATGCTCAATTCATAACCGTCGGGACTTCTTAAGGGTTCTTTGAGCAAAGGCAGATAGATAGCGGCATTGCAGACTAAAGCGGTTAGAGGTCTGCCCAAGGCCCGGAAATTTTTAACGAAGCGCCGGACGCTATCGAGGGAACCGAGGTCGATAAATTCAATACAGTAGTTATCCCGGGGAATGTTTAATTCCTTGGCCGCCTGTTCCATTTTCGGGATATCCCGACAGGCCATAACCACAAACCAACCTCTTTGAGCAAGGGATTTAGCGGCGTAGAGACCGACTCCAGAAGTTGTCCCAGTAATGATCACCGTGGGTTTTTGATCTTGTACCATTGTTTGATAGTTTTCGTTAATCGCTCTGGTCTAGGGAATATCCAAGGGATTCCAATCATAAATTTTATCGGTTGTCTTACCTCACCCCCAGGTTCCCTTTACATAACTTCAAATTTTCGTGAGTGTTCACTTATCAGTGATCAGTGATCAGTTATCAGTGATCAGTTATCAGATTTAAGTTTACCGATCTCCCCACTTCCCACTTCCTCACTTCCCCACTTCCCCACTTCCCCAATTCATAATTCATAATTCATAATTCATAATTAACGAATCGGTTTAGCTAAATCACCGATTTTAAAACCATTACCGGTAATGATACGACCGACGCTAGATTGACCATCAGCTTCGACAATTTCGAGAGTGCCAATCGGTTGAGTAATCTGACGGATCACCTTACCCGTTTGCGGATCCTTGACCGTTTGGGTCGTCCTTTCGATGGAAATGCGTAAACCAACACGATAACCCTCTCCCGTACCTTTATTGAGAATTACTTGATTTCCCGCCACGGCAGCCACTAAAGCGGTGACAGTCGGGAGCGAGCGAGGTGTAGCGGCGATTTGGTCGGCTTTATTATTGAGATTATCCACCACCTGCGCCACTGCCTTATCGGTGGCAATACTGAGTAATTTCCCTTCGTTGGAGGTTTGGGAACCACCCCCAACCCCTAAAACCACGGTTGAACCATCGGATTGATTGGCACTACCATCTCCCTGAGCGGTGGTAATAATTTCGGCCGTGGTGGTATTAATTGCCCGGACATTCAACTTGACAAAAGCATCGGTTTCTGTCTTGGCGGTGCTAAAAATAATAAACGAGCCACCAGATTGTTTTTTTTGTAAATCGAATTGGGTAATCGAACCGATAATCACCACATCTACCCCCAAAATTTGCCCGATTTGAGCGGCGGTAGCGGCATCTACCCGTCCCGAAGCCCCAAAATTTTGTTCTCTGAGGACGGCATCAATGCGACTGCGCTCAATAACTGTATAGCGACCACTTTCCACCAATTTGTTGACGAGAATATCACTGACACCACTGGCTCCACCATTGAGAAATGTTAACCACTGGGGATTACTGAGACCGCTATAATCGAAGTCTAAAACCGCTACGCGCACCTTTTCGCTTTTTTGGGCTAAGAGTAATGGTAAATTGTTAGAGATAGCTTGGGAGAAAGCCGGTGCGTTGAAGCTAAAACCCAAACTAGAAGCGACTCCCACAAGGGTTATCAGGGCAGAAAAACCACGGATACTATCTCGATCGAACATGATAAGGGGTTCTCCAGTTAAATAGAATATAGATCATAATCATCTCAAAATTACTCTAACTATCGAGAGTGATCAAGAGCGAGAATTTTGAATGGCAGTAATTAAACCTCTGACTTCCTCGGTTCCCTCGGAAGCTTCAAAGGAAGTGGGAAATTTACCCTTAGCAATCATCCGCAATCCCAAGGGGGCAATACTTAATAAACCCTGTAAATCGCGCCAATAATTGCCCAGCACATAGAGGCCGAATTTGCGTTCATCAACCCATCCCCCTGCTTTGACTAATTCCACTAAAACTTTCCGGTGACGAATGGGACGACTACTATCGTCCGACTTGCGAGCGAGTATTTCCTGTTTAATTTTACCAATCTGATCCATGGGAGCCACTTCCATAGGACAAACCGCATTACAGAAATAGCAACGGGTACAACCCCAAACCCCTGCGGTGCCTTGGTTATAAAGTGCTAGGCGACCTTCTTGATTACCATCGCGGGAATCTGCTAGGGTGCGCTGCGCTTTTGCCAAAGCGTGGGGCCCGACAAAATCGGGATTGACTTGCTTGGCGTTACATTCCGAATAACAAGCTCCACACATAATACAGTTACCCATCTGATTGAGATTGGCTCTTTCTTCCGGAGTTTGCAGAAATTCCCGTTCGGGAATGGTGCGCGCTTGACTACTGATATAAGGTTCAACCTTTTCTAAATCGTCCCAAAACGGTTGCATATTGACGATTAAATCCCGAATAATCGGTAAATTACCCAGAGGGGCGATCGTGATTTCGGGAATTTCTCCGGCATCTTTTTGGCTACAATGGTTTAATTCACTGGCGATATTTTGTTGACAAGCCAAGGCCGAACGACCGTTAATTTTCATCGCACAGCTGCCACAAATTGTATTGCGGCAATTTTTACGAAAGGCCAAAGTTCCATCAAGTTCCCATTTGATGCGATTAAGGCAGTCGAGAATTGTATTTCCCGCCTCCACCTCTAGGGTAAAATTTTCTAGGTAGGGGGTGTCGTTGGGTCGTTGACGCAGAATTTTAAAATAAACTTCCATACTCGGCACGGGGATGAGGGACTCCTAATACTCAGGATAATCGATGTTAACGGGCCAAAGGGGAGCTAGTAATGGTAATTAATCCTTAAGATTTTCCCTGGTCGATTTAGCCAAGGAGTAGGTACCTAGACCTAATCATAGATGGGCAAGTCGATCAAAAACAGTTTAATCACCCCGGATTTACTGCTCTGGGTCATTAGTTTTTTGCCAACTCCAACCACAAGTATAGTTTCTCAATTCCTTGCTAGGTATAGCTTAAACGGTTTTATGTCCTCACTTTCTCCCCCCTGTTTTCCTCGCACCCGACCAAAAATTGCCAGAGTCTTGGCCAAAAATTTCCTCTCCCCCACAAGGCCTACACTTACTACCTAGTCCGGGGTCTTCTTAGCACGATTGTCATCACCGAACCATCAGTTTTAAAAAATTTATTATTCCCCTCTAGACATTTTTGGCAAGATTTTTGGTATGATCAATTTGTCAGTGTAAACTTAATTGACAGTCAGTCAAAAATCAAGGGACATTAAAAAGTACCATGAGTGATATCTCTCCTACTCCCCTAACCGGGAAAGCTCTACTTCAAAAAGTCAAAGAGTTATCCCACTTACCCCGTCGCGAAACGGCAAAACGTTGTGGTTACTACTCTCAAAGTAAAGATGGCCAAGTTCGGGTCAATTTAACCGACTTTTACGATGCTGTTTTGGGTGCAAAAGGGGTTCCTCTCGATCCCGAAGGCACTAAAGATGGCCGTGGCCGCGAACCCACTTTCCGGGTTAGTGTCCATAAAAATGGTCAAATCGTCATCGGTTCCACCTATACCGAACAAATGAACTTGCAGCCCGGAGATGAATTTGAAATCAAACTTGGCTACAAGCACATCCACCTCAAACAAACGGAATCAGAAGAATCGGTAGAAGCTTAAATAGGTTACGGAGTAGGGATAAGGATAAAAAAAATCGGCAGTCAAAAGGGCTAGTTTTGACAAGACCGACCAAAAAGACAATATAGATTCTTACCCCTAATTCTAACCCCTGACCGCCTCTTTTATCAACTTGAGGGGTTTTCCTTCAGCACTTTTTCTTCTTTTTCGCAACCCCCTAGGGATGGATTTTTGTTGGAGCTAGGCTTTACCAGAGCAAAGTTCCACAGTTATCCTATGCCTAGGGGGTTTGTTGTTTGAGCCATCAGGAGAGAGGAGACTCCGAGACAGGAGTTGAGAGTTGGGGTTTTAGGGAGTTGGGGTTTTAGGGTTTTGGGGTATTAGTTGAAATTCTCCTATCTCCCCACACCCCATTTCCCCACTTCCCCATTTCCCCACACCCCACACCCCTCTCCCCACTTCATAATTCATAATTCATAATTCATAATTCCCACCTCTAGCACCTAATTGACAATGGACATGGCTGCCTTAATAAAAATTATTATTTTCCTGTTAGCCTGGTTAATTCTCTGGCTGCCGATTGCCATTGGTTTAGGGAGTCGTTTGGGATGGCAACCGCTGCAAGGGACAAAACCTGACCAGAAATTGCCCCTAGTGGCCTCTCTTTACGCCTTGGCTCCCTTAGTTATCTGGGGATTATTGAAGATAGAGGGGAGCAGCCTCCATAATTACGGATTAATTTGGTCATTTTCCCTATTTATCTCCCTAACCAAAGGATTAATCTTGGCAGTGGTGGGATTAGGGATAATTTTTTTCCTAGAGGGGATTTTGACCTGGGTACATTGGCAGCCCAAAAATCTAACTCGTGCTTTTGCCTTGAGTTTCCCCCTGTTGATAGTGGCCCTCTGGGTGGGTATTACGGAGGAATTAATCTTTCGGGGCATCTTTTTGAGCCAATTAAGCCAAGAATACGGTTTTTGGCTGGCGGGAGCCATTTCTAGCCTAATTTTTGCCCTGCTGCATCTGCTTTGGGAACGTCAGCAAACGCTGCCGCAACTACCCGGTTTATTTCTGATGGGGATGGTTCTGGTCTGGGCGCGTGCGATCGATCATGGTAGTTTAGGATTAGCTTGGGGACTTCATAGCGGTTGGGTGTGGGGATTAGCTTTGCTAGACAGTGCCGAATTGATGTCTTACAGCGATTCTGGGTTAGTTTGGGTCAAAGGTATCTATAACCAACCTTTAGCGGGTTTAGCGGGTATTCTTTGCCTCTTGGGGACAGCTTGGGGGTTAAACTTGTTTCAGTAGCCAAAAGCCGGTAAAAGTGCGACCAGAATCGTCCGGTTGTATGAGGAGAAAGTGCAAACCTTGGCTTTCCTGTTTGGTTGCTTGATAAACATTGGCTGCCCGGGCCACTTCTTCATCTTCGTAGGTCAGAAAAATCCAACGCTCATTTAGGCCTGATTCCAAGACTAAACCGCCCGATCGCCCCCTTTCTGTGGGAATATGATCGATAAATACTGGGTTAATTTCCTCTAACCAACGAGCGATCGCAAGAGATTTTTTACCACCAGTAATAACCACACCGGGGATCATGAGAGTGGAGGCTAAACCTAATTTTAAAGGAGAAAAGGCCTCTGGTAAGGAAAGAATCGGTATTCTGCGATCGCCAAAAAAGTTAACTAAATCAACGGCGGGAAAACGAGCAAAACGCCACTCTTGACCTAAAAATTGGTCGGGTAGGGGTTGCGGTGGAGGAGAGTCGATATTGATGGGGATTTGCCGTAATTCTAGCTGTTTTTTCAGAGCGTTAACGTGACGGGTTAACTCAATTTTGATCTGTAAATTTTGACCAGCGAGGAGAAATAAATTGGCGCATTGGGGGCGAAAAACTTGGATAATTTCCGGGGGGGAGACTTGACAAGCTTGCTGTAACTGTTGGGTTAACCAGTCGCTATTAGCTTGGGATTGGGGACAGGAATTTTCATAAATAAGATGACCAAGAGAATCGGAAATTAACAATTGCCAGACTGTCTCAAGAGGAGAAGAAGATGAAGATTTATAAAAATCCGCTTGCCAAATAGTCATAATTCAGTAAAAAGCCACCAGTAAAAAGTCAAAAAATGGGTACATCTCAGTTTTGTTGAAATATCTATAGGACATTTTTGGCGCACGCGATGCGCCCCTAGCATTGGCGCAATAATATTATTGTCGGGGCGAATTGTATTCGCCCTCTTTTAATAACTGCTGCTGCTCACCATAAGTGAGAGAAAGTCACAAATAGGAGATGCACCCAACTAAAAATTTTACCTTATACTAAATCCGTTTTTAATCCTGTGATTAACTGCCGATCTAACTTTAAAAACCCAGTTATGAATTGTTTCCCCCCCATCCCCTATCCCCCATCCCCTATCCCCCATCCCCTATCCCCCATCCCCCATCCCTTCTCTCCTATACTTTTTAAACAGGATTTAGTATTACCAAGACTTTAAAAATCTAGGAGCGAGGCAAAAAAGGCTATATACTAGGGAAAGCTATAGCAAAAAATGTCAAGACAATGGAAGAAAATTGGCTAGAAATTGGGACAATAGTAGCACCCCAGGGACTGGAGGGAGAATTGCGAGTTTTATCGGTATCAGATTTTCCCGAACGTTTTCAGAAGCGAGGTATTAGGGGAATACAAGAGACCCAAGGGGGAGAAATCCGAGAAATTACTCTGCTCAGGGGACGTGAGCTACCGGGGAAAAATGTTTATGTTATCAAGTTAGAGGGAGTTGAAAATCGGGAACAGGCCGAAGCTTTGCGCGGATATAAATTATGGGCGAATAAACTAGAAAAACCTCGCCTAAAAGCGGATGAATATCATGTTAGTGAGCTAGTAAACTTAGAGGTTTATCATCACCTGACAGGAGAAAAAATCGGAGTTGTAGTAGATATTTTGTGGGCGGGTAATGACATTTTAGCAGTGCAACTAGAAGCAAATCTCGCCTCCGTCAAGAAACAAAGTCCATCTGCTGACTCAAAAGCCACGGCCCTGGTTCCCTTTGTCAAAGAAATTGTTCCACTGGTGGATCTGAAAGCAGCACGCATCGAGATCTCGCCACCACCGGGGTTATTAGAGATCAATTTATCCTAGGCTGATTCTTGATGGTGGATTTCGACAAAGATAAGGTAACACTGGAACAGTAAGGATTAGCTGCTGTTTTGGCTAACTTTAAGAATACCTAGTCATCGTTACGGACTGCTAACGAACCGTGACAATTTTTGATTTTTGGAGGAGGTCCACTTTTGTCCCGGAAATGGGTAATCTCAAAAGGAAAGACAGATATTATTTTGATGAAAGGCTATGGGTATCAGCATCCTGAGAATCTGGGCGATCGCAGCTAATAGTTTTCGCGAGGTTATTCGCGATCGCATTCTTTACTTTATCGGGTTTTTTGCCTTGTTGATGGCCTTCGCTTGGCGTTTATTACCAGAAATTGCGGTGGGAACCCATGAGAAAATCTTTCTTGACTTGGGATTAGCCGCTATCGGACTATTAGGGATAATTGTCGCGGTTTTTGTGGGTACAGGGCTAATTAATAAGGAAATTGACAAGAGAACTATTTTAGTTTTGATTCCCAAACCCCTGAGTCGGGCCGAATTTATTCTAGGTAAACACTTGGGTTTATCCGGGGTTTTAGCGGTGATGTTGGGGGTAATGTTGGTGATTTACCTGCTGATGTTGCTGGGGATGAAAGTATCTTTTCAAGTTTTACCCTTGATTGTCTCGGTTTTTTATCTCGGTTTGGAATTAATTCTGATCGCAGCCGTGGCGATCGCTTTTGGGGTATTTACCAGTTCGATTTTAGCCACGTTAATGACTTTTGGGGTCTATCTCATGGGTCACATCAGCAAAGACCTGATCCAATTGGGTATAATCAGCAAAAATGCCAATATCCTCGCTATCACTAAAAATATTTATCTAATTCTCCCAGATTTGGAGAGATTGAATTTTAGAAACGAGGCCGTTTATGGTTTGCTCCCTAGTGCTGATGTCTTAATCGCTAATGCCCTCTACAGTCTCGTTTATACTGGTCTATTATTGGGTATCTCTATCCTCATCTTTTCACGACGACAATTTTAAATGGGGTTGCCGAATCAAGGGATGAATGAATGCCATCGCTGGTAGGAGTAGCTTCTAATCTCTAAGACAATTCTCGACGGTCAATATCGATTAGTTTATAGACATGATTAGCCATGAAATTAAAGGCACAACTGCATATTTTAAGTCGAGACGCGGTCAATTACGGACTGGCCACCGTAGTCATGGAAGAAGGGGTTAATCCGGTCCTCGCGGCCATGGCCAGACAGTTAAAACATTTACAATACTATGTGGTTCAGAATACCCAGGGTGATTGGTTACTAACCACCTTAGCCCATCGGCGGCAGCCGCAACAGGAAAAAAGGGTAATCTATGCCTTTGCTACGGAAAAAATGGCCATATCTGCTCAAAATACCGCCAATTCACCCCTATCAACGCTCCTGATTCCTGTAACCCATCTTTTATTTCAATTATTTGCCCTAGAAAAAGTAGATAGTATTATTTTTCTGGAAAATGCACACACCGCTCAAACCGGAAAAGAAATCACCAGGACTGAATTAAAGGCCAATATTGAAAAACAATTGCAAAAACTAGCGGTAATTCCTCCCCATCTTGCTTAACCTAGTATCATTAATCGAGGTAAATTAGAGATCACCAGAGACTTTTTCAGCTGCCAACTTGAGTCTAGTGTAACCGGAGAGATTTTTGAGAAAGGAAGGTGTCGCTAGTGTGGGCCACACTTCACCCCATCAGATATAGTAGAAGTACACTATACACATTCTCAGCAATTGTACACTTTAACTGAATGTCAGCAGAATTCCCGAAGCGCTTAGTGCGATGGGACGGGGCTTTTAAAGGGGCGAAGTAATTCACCCCAGGGTTCCCCTCATGAATGCTGACTTTGTATATAGACAATTCTCAAAAACTGTGCTATAGTAAGTATGTCTTGACCACTATTCCTGATGCGATAAACGAGCTTCGACGGGTCGTGTTGCTAGAAAAAGTATGGGTCTTAGGAAATAGGACTCCTGCCTGTGCAGGGAAGGTAAGACTTGCTATCTTTCGAGGTAGAAAGCGCATCCCATTGAAGCAGGAAGCTCTCAACGACCTTGAGAGTGGTTCACATCTTAGCCAGAATGCCAGATTTACACTTGCTTAATCCTCATCCACGGGCCCTAGAAACCGCCTTCATCCCCACTGCCGACCGGTCTTTTCCCTCCCCTCTATCCCTCGACCTGGCCACAATTAATCAACGTTTTGACTCCGCTAACGCCGCAGAAATCGTCGCTTGGGCCGGGGCCACCTTTGGGGAAGGTTTGGTGATGAGTACCAGTTTCGGCATTCAGGCGGCGGTGATGTTGCACCTCGTCACCGCAATTATCCCCGATATTCCCGTCATTTGGATCGATACCGGCTATCTTCCCCCAGAAACCTATCAATTTGCCGAAGACTTAAGCCAACGCCTCCATTTAAACCTGAAAGTTTATCAATCTCCCCTCAGTCCCGCCCGCATGGAAGCAATCCACGGTAAATTGTGGTCAAATAACGATCTCGACTCCCTCAATCTCTACGACAAAATCCGCAAAGTGGAACCGATGCAACGGGCCCTGAAGGAATTAAAGGCCACTGCTTGGTTAGCGGGTTTGCGTCGCGACCAAACCGACCACCGCAAAACGCTGCAATGGGTCAATCAACAGGGCGAACGTTACAAAATATTACCGATACTTGACTGGAATGCCAAAACCATCTACGAGTATCTGACCAAATACGATCTTCCCTACCATCCCTATTTTGATCTGGGTTATGTCTCCGTCGGCGATTGGCACTCCAGTCGGCCTTTAACCGCCGATGATAGCAACGAACGAGACACCCGTTTCAAGGGTTTAAAACAAGAATGCGGTCTTCATTTACCCTTAACCCCCGGAGAAGCACAAAGTCTCGACGCAAGCTCCCTTTAACTGCCGGGGTGCAAAAATTGCCAGTGCGATCGGTTCCTAGACGTTAGACAATGGTTATTAGACCTCTTGTAAAAATCAAAAATTGTTGTTAGGGTTAGGAGTTAGGAGCCAGTAGTCAGTAGTCAGGAGAATTAAGAAGGAGTAATAATCAGTTAAATAGTCTATTTACAGACTTTATGCCATTTAATCCTTATTTTTGCCGTTTTTGAACCCTGAAAAATTAATTATGCAAGAGGTTTATTGATTATTAATCCCCCATTAACCATGGCTATTTTAGAAAGTTTTCTCGAAGTCGGCTCTCTCAAGTGGTTTTATCGACAGGTTAACCCCGCTCAACAACCGGATACAACCCCCGTGATCCTACTCCATGGTTTACCCGCCCATGGCTATATTTGGCGAGAATTATTAACCAGTTTAGAAGAATATAACATTAATGCCATTGCCCCCGATTGGATCGGTTCCGGTTTATCCGCTAAACCCGATGCCAGAGATTTCGCCTACACACCTAGAGCTTTTTGTCAAGCTTTGGCCGATTTTATTCAAGCTCTCCAATTGCCGAAAATCTCCCTAATTGTCCAGGGTTTTTTAGCCTCCGTCGGCCTACAATACGCCCTAGAAAATCCTGATAAAATTGAGCGCTTGATCATCTTAAATACCCCCCTCTCCAGGGATGTCAAATTACCCTGGATAATGAAACAATGGGGGCTACCTTTCCTCGGAGATATGGCGACTCAAGATCCCTTATTAGTCGATCGTACTTTAGAAACTGGTAGCGGTTTTGTGATTAGTGATGCAGATCTGGCTATTTTCCGTCAACCCTATCTAAAAACTTCGGCAGTGGGTCGCGCTTTGGTGGCCACGATTCGCAATTTAAACCTATCAAAAACCATGGCAGAAATTGAGACAGGTTTAGAGAACTTTGAAAAACCCATCCTTTTTGTCTGGGGAATGGGGGATCCTTGGTTATCTTCTGTCACTGTCGAAAAATTGGCCACTAAATCAGGGGTGGAATTAATCTCCCTCGCGGA
The DNA here is from genome assembly GCA_007095785.1 of Microcystis aeruginosa Ma_SC_T_19800800_S464. GTDB lineage: Bacteria > Cyanobacteriota > Cyanobacteriia > Cyanobacteriales > Microcystaceae > Microcystis > Microcystis aeruginosa_E. Next base: position 6,989 of record SFBL01000157.1, on the reverse strand, counting down.
AGCAAAACACTATCCCCAAGAACATTGGTCAAAAGAAATTAATCCCCAGATTATTAATTTTCTCGGACGCAAAACCTAAACCCCGATACTTTCTGGGAATTGATAGCAAAATCTCCCTAGAAAGTATTGATCAAGTCACCCTTAGTATATCACTGTAGTTCGACACCGACCACAGCCTATGGAAAGACTAGCTTTAGGAAGGATAAATATAGAAAATAATCCCCGAGATATTAATAATTTAACCGATTGGGAGCGAGTTAAATCGGTTCTTCGTTACTTGTTATGGTTCGATAGTTAATTGATTAGTTCGTTCTAGAGCGAAAACAATTGACAAAAATCGCAGCAATGTCTGTCTCTATAAGGTTTTCATTCCTTATAACCCCGTCCATTGCATAAGACAAACCGAAGAACCAAATATATTAATTTTTGCAGCCAGTTAAAGATTCTCGATCAGAGTGGTTTTAATCTCCGCCCGATACTGCAAACATTGGCGGATATTGAATTCTGGGGTTGCTGATTTGAGATATGAATCTTCTTGTCTGGGATTTTTAAAACCTAGACCCAAACTAACTTTTGCACGGGAACCTGCACAGTTGGCATTCATATCTTGATTCAGCAACGCCTGAGTTTGATTGTTGACAATATTTGCTCTATCTTTGGGATGACTTTTACTGTTCTTCTGCCTAGAGTGATGAAAGAGGGTGATAAAAGTTATCTTAATGGTGAGGTACAAAGTTTTCGTTTTGGGGAGTCGGTCGCCGGTCGTCGATACCAAATTAGGTTACACTTCCTCTTGATGGGAAAGACTGTATCTTGAGAAAATAATTGGGCTAAATAGACCTGAATTTAGGGGGAATTTTCGAGAAAAGAATCACTATAATTAAATAAAAATGGTACGCTATTTTTTCCCGATCCATCCATGACTAAAACCCGGGGCATTTGCGCTCCACCTTCTCGCCAAGCTTCAATCGCTTCTTTCTGTAAAACTAATCCGCCTCCCTGTTCTTTTAAAGTTTCTGCTAATAGTCTTTGTGCTTCAGCTTTCCCTTTAGCGCGATTAATTTCTGCTTGGGCCTGTTGTTCCGCTTCTTGGGTGATATAAACGGCTCTTTGGGCGCGTTGTTCTGCGATTTGCTTATCTTCGACTGCCCGAGCAAATTCTGGAGAAAAATTCAAATCTACCACACTGGTATCTAAGACTAGAATACCATACTTTTCTAACCGAGTCGATAGGGCATTATCAAAGTCTTCTTTTAACTCACTGCGTCGAGTAATTGCCTCCTCTACGGTTCTTTTAGCGGCGGCAATTTTAAAGGATTCTTGGGTTTGAGGGGCGATAATTTTAGCGACAATATTTTGCAGGGTGCCTTGGGTTCTTCTAATCGCCACTACCTGCGTCGGATCGAGACGAAAATTAATCGCAAAACTAGCAGATAAATCCTGTAAATCTTTAGTGGAACTTTGGGCGGGAACTTCAAATTTTTGCACCGTAACATCGTAGATATCGACACTAGAGACAAAGGGAGGTTTAAAGTGCAATCCCTCCAATAAAACCCCGTCCTTAGCCTTTCCTAAAACACTTAAAACCCCCGCTTGTCCGGGGGTGATAATCACATAGGCATTAAAGGCCGCTAAAATAACAATAGTAACCAATAATCCCCCGATCAGAGAAAGTAAATTAATAGCATCTTTTTGGTTCACAGTTTATACTCCTTGATGAGCGACTAAAGCGAGAATTTTTGTTGCGATCGCTTGATTGACAGGCATCACTGACAGACGATTTCCTGTCCTTACTAATAATAATTCATCGGCGGTAAAATTTTGTTTTAAAATTCCTAGGGGCAGCATTTGGGGAAAAAGGCGATCGAACTCAACTTTAACCGTCCACCAGCGCGGGCAATCCGGAGAGGATTTAGAATCATAGTAGGGACTATCGGGATCGAATTGTGTGGGATCGATCATATCGGTTTCCACTACGCGCATCAAGCCGACAATCCCCGGCGGGGTCGTATTAGAATGATAAAAAAAGGCCAGATCTCCCCGTTTCATCTGACGGAGAAAATTCCGGGCCTGATAATTTCGCACTCCCTCCCAAATAGTTTGACCATCTTTTTTTAAATCTCCGATACTATAGACATCGGGTTCCGATTTCATTAACCAGTAATTTAAATTCATCATTGATAGTTGTGATTAATTCAAATAAGCTCAAAAATATTTTTAGCCGTTCCTGTCAGCCTTGTTACCATAGGGTTAAATATAATTCACTTTGGCTACTTTTGTAGTTCTACTCAAACAATTATTGAGAAGAATGTATCTAAAAATACTTTTGTTAGCAGCAATTTTTAAGGACTATGAGCCTTCAAGTCTAGCTATTCTTGGCAACCGTCAGTTTTTCCCTATAGCTAAAAATAATTTATTCTCCACTATTAAATCGCTCAAATAAGCTGTAAAATAGGATACATTGCTCTAAAAATCTCTAGCCAATCCATAGATTATCGGTGTTCCAAGCCACTCGCCGCCGTTTAGCCTTATGGTACACTGTTGTCACTGCCATACTACTGCTTTTTCTCGCTACGGGAATGTATTTTTATGTGCGGCATACCCTAGTGGATCGCATTGATGATACCCTCAAACACATCATTGAAGTGGTAAATCGTTCCCTCGTGATCGAATCGATTCCCCCGAACCAAGGACGTTATCGCGTCGATCCCCTCGCAAGTTTTCCCAGTCAGGGTAAATCCGTGGAGGACGATCATATAGATTTGGAATGGTTCGATCCCCAAGGTAATCTAGTTTGGTCAACTCTGGCCGAATCTTTAGATATTCCCCTCCATCCCCACCGTCAGGGGGAAACTATTCGCTTATCCGATGATCGTCTGCTGCGACAAATAACCGAAAGGGTGGAAATCGATCATTATGTTTTGGGATATCTGCGGGTAAGTCATCCTTGGTTTGAGGTGACAAAACCAATTAGACAGCTATTATTGGATTTAATCCTCGGAATTTGCCTGATGATTGCTAGTGTCGCTGGGATTGGTTGGTTTTTGTCCGGTTTAGCCATTCAACCGGTAAAAGAGTCCTATCAGAGTTTAAAACAATTTACCGCCGATGCTTCCCATGAATTACGCAATCCGATCGCCACTATCCAAACTAACGTGCAAATGGCGATCGCTTATCCCCAAACTGGCGATCAACGCTTGCGGGTGATCGAGCGTTTAACGGAAAGATTGGGCAATTTAGTCAATGATCTGCTCTTTTTAGCCCGTTCTGATAGTGGCATCGTCCAACCGATCGAGCAAGCTGTACCTTTGGATGCTTTATTGATGGAAGTGGTGGAAGAACAGCGTTTAATCGCCGATAAGCAGGGAATTTGCCTTTCTTTGTCGATTGTGGAACCGGACCAAGAGGATTTTTCCTACAGCGATGAAATGTTTACTATGGAGGGAGATTGGGATCAATTAGCTCGTTTATTCACAAATTTAATTTCTAATGCCCTAAAACACGCTTTTTTGCCCGAATCTGAGCCTAAAAATGTGGCAGTGGAATTGGAAAAAAGTAAACGCGATCGACAATCGGTGTTACTGGTACGCATCAAAGATAACGGAATCGGGATTCCCGAGGCTGCTTTGTCCCATATTTTTGATCGCTTTTATCGTCTCGATCCCGCGCGACAAAATTCTGCCACTTCTGGGGGAACGGGATTAGGGTTAGCGATCGCTTTAGCGATTACCCTCAGTCATCATGGACAAATTAGCGTCGAAAGTCAGATCGATCGAGGAACAATCTTCACCGTCACCTTACCGAAAAGCCATCAACGGGAGAAAAAAACTGAAAGGTCAGAAGCTTAACACCTCTGACCTTCTTTATCATACCCCCAAGGGAATTCGAATCCCTGTCGCCTCCGTGAAAGGGAGGTGTCCTAGGCCACTAGACGATGGGGGCTTGGATTTCAGACCTTTTTAAATATAACAATAATCTTTCTGGGAGTCAAGGGTTTTGGCAAAAATTTTTTTTATCCCGCCCTTGCACAATAGGATAGTCTAAATGAAGATGTTATCGCCCAAAATCCATGGCTGCCGATCCCTATAAAAGCCGACTGTTCAACCTGATCAACCGTCGTTTGATCCGTCTGAAAGATAACCTCGGCCGCGTCTCCCGTCGCGGTCAAAATGCGATCGCTATTGCCCTGCAAATAGCCCTCTATCCCGTCTATTTGCTGGTACAATCGCTGCGGATGACGGCGAATCAATTGGGGAACAGTCTCCAGAAACAATTATCACCCCCCGGAAAAGATGGGACGGATGCGATCGAAGAATTTCTACAAAGCTTATCTGACCAAGAAACGCCATTTATTGGCATAGCAGCCGATCTAGAGGATCAAGCTTTAGTTTTCGTCACTAACGATCACCAGACTGTTAAAATCACCGATAATCAAACCCAAAGACAAATAGAAAAACAAATTAGGACGGCACTGGCTAACTACGCGCTGGCAAAACGGAGAATTAAGCGATTAAATCGGCAATATCCGCCTTTATTACCGAATTTTACCGACAAAAATCCTGTCTTACCCCCGATCCGTTGGTTTTGGAACCTACTACGCTGGGAACAACAGGGGCAAATAGCGATCGCCATAAATCTATTCCAGGAAACCCATCTCGTCAAAACCCCGACACCACCCTCCTTACCACTGCCTAATTTAAATTCTCAAGCGATTTTAGAAGTTATTGACGAAAAATTAGCAATTTTCGAGGCTAAATTTCTCGCTATCTCCCCCGCAATCCCCAGCAGTTTTAGCCACACCCCTAACCCCCCTTCCGATCTCGTTAACGAGTCCCCGACTCTCGAGAAAAATTCCTCCTATCTCTGGGGCCTTTATTGGTTAATTTATGCGGCGATCGAGCATTTCTGGGCAAAAGAGAAGAATAATTTAGAATATAGTGCTGATTCACCCGCTTTATCGGCAAAATATCCCTTAAGTTTTCCTAATTCTCTGCTGATCAGCTTCAAGCAACGTCTCCAGGATTGGCTAGAAAAACAAACCCAAGCGGATCCCTTCACGATCGGCAAACTCATCCAAGCGGCGATCGATCACTTCTTTTCCTCTCGCCAATCCCTGACATTTTCCGCCGTCAGCGAGCAACCTTGGCTAGAATCCGCCGATATCTTGGCTATTTCTCCCCAAGACTCCGAAAAACCGCGCCTTAACCCCGCTTATCCCCTTCCCCAGTCCCATAGCACAAAAAAAGCTTTTAGTCAAGAAAAACAAAATAAATCTTTACAAAAAATCCCCCCAGCCGCTGCCGAAATTACTCCGGGAGAATCCCCCCCCGCAACCCAATTAGATCCCCGCTACGCTAGGGAGATAATTCAACCAATTAACGAAGAATGGTTAGAAACCGAATCAACCCCCGTCGGCTACGTTAAACACCCCTTAGAACGGATTTTAGAGGGATTAGATGCGATTATTTTATGGGTGGAGGAATTAGTCATTAAAATCTGGCGTTGGTTGCGGTACAATCGACGCATTTCTAAATTACTCAAACGCAAACGCTAAATCGATCGGTTTTGGGTATAGCCGATCGAGTAGTCTTTCTGTTGTGAGAAAATTGAGACTATCTTGAGGGACTTACCTCTATCAATCTTAGGCATTTCAGCAGTTAAAGTCATGGCCATAATCTCAAATTACCGAAATTTATCGACAAAAATAAGCTAAACTAACGGCAAAGATAATATGTTTTGATTTTTTCCTTGGCATTACTTATGGACGGTATCTGTACCTTAGCCAACGATCGCGTTTACGATCAATTAGTCGCCCTACTCAACAGCATCGAGGTAAATGGGGGAAAAGATATTCCTGTTTGTGTCTATCCCTACGATGACAACACCGAACGTATCAAGGCGGAAATTGCTCAACGTCCTAATGTAGAGTTATTTGATAATCAGGAAATTATCGAACGCTGGGATAATTTCGCTAAATCTGCTTGGGAACCCCATCCTACGGCTAAAGAACGCTGGTTAAAGGCTGGTAGTAGAGGTTATCATCGTTTTGGGACCCATCGTCGTTATTGTGCCTTTGATGGGCCGTTCGATCGCTTTATCTACATGGATGGTGATACCCTATTGATGAGTCCCTTAGATCGGGTTTTTGCACAGTTAGATAATTATGATTGTGTGGTTTACGATTTTCAGCACAAAGATATCACCCACGTTTATGAAGTTACTTCCCCAAAATTATTAGAAATCTTTCCCCAAGAACGTCTTAACCAAGAAATTTTCTGTTCGGGTTTTTATGGCTCAAAAAAAGGTTTATTTGACGGGGAACGCCGTAATTGGCTATTAGAACGATTGCGAGCAGGGGAAGCGGAAATTCTCTATCCGATGGCTCCCGATCAAACTATTGTCAATTATATGATGATGCGCTCAAATTTTTCTATATATAATCTAGCTCTTCAATTGCCTAAAGAAGAACGCACCGGCTGCTGTGTCACCTCTCCCCATTTTCAGGCTTTAGATAATAATATTCTTTACGATCGAGGCAACCGCTTGACATACCTTCACTACATTGGTTTATCTTCCTCTCTGTTCACTCGACTTTGTAGCGGTGAAAATATCGATTTTCCCTATCGAGATATTTTCTTACACTATCGTTATCTCTACCAACCTAATCAACGTCCTATCTTTACCGATAGTCCCAAACCCTATCAACCACCGACCCCTACCTTTTGGCAAAAAGTAACCAGAAAACTCGGTTTAGGAAAATAATCATTAAGATTGAGAAGATCAATGCCAGAGTTACTAGGGGTTTCACCGGTCTAGATCGTATCAGACTTATCTGAAATGACTATACATTTTCAAGGTCTAATCTTCTCCTTGACATCCTCGCCGCCGTAAAACGGACGGCGATTCCTCACCACGCCACTTTTTTAGGGTGGTCGCTGAATGGGGTTGACGCTTCACCGAAAAACGCTTAATTGCTTAAGTCTGACACT
>SFBL01000156.1 GCA_007095785.1 Microcystis aeruginosa Ma_SC_T_19800800_S464 | reverse complement strand
AGTGGGAATGTCTTTTCTGTGGAACTTTTCATGATCGAGATGTAAACGCTGCGGTAAATATCAAGGTCGCCGGAGGACATTCGGAGACTTTAAACGGACGTAGAGGAAAGCGTAAGACTTCTGTTAAAGAAGCAGCATCCCGTGAAGCGTCAACCCCATTCAGCGACCATTCTAAAAAGGTGGCGTGGTGAGGAATCGCCGTCCGTTTACGGCGGTGAGGATGTCAAAAACTGCGCTTGAGGGATGCCCCTACGGGCAATATCGGTCAGCAAAGCATTTTTTCTCCTGGTGATCTGGATCGGGAGGAGTGGGTGGTGGTGACTTTGATCAACAATCAGAGGGTCAAGGTACGTCATGCCACGAATGTGATGAACAAGTTTTGGGGAACCCGTAAGTGGTACGATCATCCTGCCACGGCCATTCGATTATGTGCGATCGACGGTTTTGATACTACCGATTGTGTGACGGCTCAGGGAGATACGATCGATTTGCCAGAAGGAAAAACTATTAATGATGTTCAGATCGATTTCAAGTATGTTGAGGGCGGTTCTGTCTATACTCGTAGTGTCCAGATTGCCCCTGGTACTTTACCCGATTGAACTATGGAGACTTAGCCAATCGGAAATGGCTGTTGGTGACGGCGTTTTTCTCTGAATAGCCAGCAAAGATACGGGGATTTATGCCATACCGATTCCGAACCAGAATCTCTTGATCCTAGAGGAGTGGGAAGCAGAGATAGATGATAGGGTTGCTAATTTGTATGGGTTGACTGCTGAGGAAATGAAGACTATTAGGGGGTATTAATTATGACAGGAACTCCCTATCAAATAGTCATTGATACTAACGTAATCTTAGCTGGATTGCGCTCTAATAAAGGAGCATCTTATCAACTCTTAACCATTCTCAATGACCGACGCTTTCAAATCAATGTATCTGCCACCCTAGTTTTTGAGTACGAAGAAATACTAAAAAGAGAACAACAACAAATAAGCTTAAATAATGAAGACATAGATAATATTATTAATGGAATTTGCCATCTAGCTAACCATCACGAAATCTTTTATATGTGGCGACCATTAGCTAAAGATGAAGATGATGACTTCCTGATAGATTTAGCCCTTAAATGCCAAGCGAGCTTTATAATTAGTTACAATCAAAGAGACTTAAACCCTGTTGAAAAGTTCGGAATTTCCGTTGTGACACCAAAACAATTCCTACAAATACTAGGAGAAATCAAACCATGAAACTAAGCACCAACATTCCAGATGCTTTATATCAGCAAATTGAAATCTTAGCAAATAAACAAAGCATACCGGTAGAGCAACTGGTAACAATGGCATTAGCTGCCCAAATATCCTCTTGGATGACTAAAGATTATCTAGAGGAAAAAGCACAACAGGGAAGTTGGGATAAGTTTCAACAAGTATTAGCTAAAGTTTCAGACAGAGAGCCAGAAGATTATGACAAACTATAATTCTTTTTTTGGTAAATCTAGGTCAAAATCCCAAGTTAAAGCCAAAATTGTTGCTGAATACTTTTAAGCTAATGAGAATTTTGGCTCTTCTAAGTTCTGTGTGATAAGTTTAGCTTGCATAGGATCGATCAATCTTTGTGTCCTTCGTGTCTTTGTGGTTCGTTCCCCTCGCCAGGAGGAATGTATCTTAGAATACATTTTACCCACCAAATCCAAGAGAGCCTCGTTCGCCCGCGAAAAATGACTAAAAGGGTGACACTTAGCCATACGTTTGGTAGCATGGTGGGAGAAGAAATGTAACTGTTATGGGCAAACCACAAATCGCCGTCCGAATTCCCCCACCTCTCCTCGCCGAACTCAACCAGTACGTCGAGCGGGTTGGCACGTCCAAGACGGATGTGATCGTCAGTGCGATCTCTCAATACCTAGGCTGTGCCGAGACTGTGCCGTTGAGTCAGCGAGTAGCTGAGTTGGAAACTAAAGTTAAAGAACTACAAGTATTGCTCAAAGCTAGATTTATTGGAGGTGCGAATGAGTGAAATTCCCCTGTGTAGCGTAACGATTTCATCCCAACTTCCTCTCGATGAAATAGACTCTTTAGAAACATCTTTACTGATCAATTCAATTAAGGCACAGAAATTTCCAAGTCGCGTGTTAGGTGCAGATGACGTAGCTTTTGTAGCTACAGTAGTTGGAGGGTTAGCAGCTACTGCCAATTTGATAGAATACAGCATCAAATTCGCTAAGACGATTAATAATTGGCGACGAGAACTGCGCTTAAAAGGAATAGAACCAAAGGGGAGGCTAGAACATCCCCAACGTCCTCCCCTAGATATTGGTAAAGCTACCGATGAGGAGATAGTAGAATGGTTGTCTCGCAAGTAGTCACAAAATATCCTGTTATTACAGGGGAAGAAAAAGTTACTCGACAAGATAATTCCTTCAGTAATCAAATTCTCATCTTATTTTCAGCCCCTCTACTCAAAGAAGACTTAGAACCAGTAGAGAATTTAGCAATTCAGCCAGAAATTGAAGCGATCGCTTCAGTATTAGAGGATATATCTCATCCTATAGCAGTGGAGATAGTAGTTAAAGTAGCCACATCCAAGACGCTGCAAGATGCCTTTTCCAGTCGGGTCAAACCACTAATTATTCATTTCATTGGTCATGGAATGAGAGAGGTGGATAGTACAGCCCTAGTGTTAGAAGATGAGGTGGGAATTACTCGTTCTTTTACTGAAAAAGAACTAGAAATTGCTTTATCAAATCAGAAGCAACCACCTTGTCAATTAGCTTTATTAAATGCCTGTCATTCAGAAAAACTAGCCCAAGCTTTTGTTAAAGCTGGAGTGCCTCATGTGATAGGAATTGACGCTGAGGATAAAATTCTCGATGTAGCGGCCCGATGCTTCTCGCAACGACTTTATCAAGCATTATTCAATCAAGATGAGATTGTTAATGCTTTTTTAGTGAGCCGCAATGCAGTTAAACTTGATGATAAATTAAAAACAATCTTTAACTCTGAAACTTTTGAGCTAGGAGTTAATTTCGATGAAGCTTTTAAATTTCGATTATTACCCCAATCTTCCCACAATAAATCACTGATCATAGAACGAGCTAATTCTCGCAGTGTTATCTATCCCCAGTGGTCAAATACTAATATTTCCCGTGAAGATGCCAACTTTGTCGGACGCAGACAAGAAATACATCAAGTAATTAAAGTTCTGGTAGAAGAAAAACAACGCTGTCTTGCCCTGCATGGTATGGGAGGAATAGGCAAAACAGCCTTAGCTTATGCCATTGGTAGGTGGTTACATGAACGAGAACGCTATCGTGATGGAGTTTGGTTTATTAGTTTGCGCGATACTGATTCTGTAGGAACGCTAATTACTAAAGTTAAACAGAGTCTTGGATTAAAGAGTTTTGTTTTAGAGAGAGAATTAAGAAATAGTAGGATTTTTTTGATTCTCGATGATTTGGATAGATTGATTGAGAAAGAATCCAATGAACTAATTCACCTTTTGAACTTGCTATTAGAACAATGTCCTAATTTAAGATTGCTGCTGACTTCCCGTGACTCTCTAGTCAGGGACATTCGTTATTGCCATCAAGAAGAAGTTTGCAGTATGGGAGCATCAGAAACAAGAAAAATATTTAGAAAGTATGCTCCTTCACAAGCTCAATGGGGAGATAATGAAGATTTGGAGGAAGATTTTAATCTTTTAATCAAGTTTCTTGATGGTTATCCCTTACCTATAAAACTAGCGGCATCTTATATGAGAGAAAATCAATTTACTCTCAAGATATTGTGTGAAGAATTAAACATTGAACCGCTGGAAGTTCTTGATTCTTATTCTTCTGAAGAAAGAAAAGAAAGAAGTTTGCGAATAACTTTAGAGCGCTCTTTTGAAATGTTATCGGTAGAGGGTCAAGATATATTTCCTTTATTGGCTTTCTTTCCGAGTGGATTGAGTCGCGATTTGGCTAGAGCTATTGGGGGAAGAAGTGGTCAGAAAGCTTTGGGGGAGTTGCTTAAGCTTTCAATGGCAGAAAAGTCTCCTACTGCCTCTGACTGGAGATTAACTTTACCCGAACCTGCCCGCACTTACGCAGAAAGTAAATTGCAGCAAGGAAAAGGAATTGACGATCTCGCGCCTCTTGTTTTAGATTTTTATTATAGCAATTTCTGTGACAGAGTTCTCAGGCTTTTTGATAATAAAGATGATAAAAAGGGACAGCAATTACTTCTGCAAGAAAATTCAAATTTAATCTTGTTTCTTCAATGGGGCTATGAGAGTGAATTGAGTTCAGAGCAAATCTGCCGCAGTGCGAGGATGACAGCTTCATTAAGTCCTTATTGGCGCTGGATTGAAGCGAATCAAGACCCTTTAGTTAGATTGCGCTTGGCTGCTTCAGCCGCCCAAAGAAATCAAGATCGAGAGGGAGAAGATTTAGTGAGAAATGCCATTGCAGCTTTGGCTTCTAGAGGATCATTTAGAACTGTTCAATCTTTGGCACAAGAAAGCGAAGAGCCATTTGAGTTTGAAACCATTACCGTCAACAGTAGGGGCAAAGAAATCAAACGAGAGCTTAAGCAAGCTCAATACTTCACTGAAACTCTCTCTGGCGAAGTTATTCTCGATCTGGTTGCCATCCCAAGTGGCGAATTTATGATGGGAACAGAAGACGAGGAAATCGAAAGACTGGTGAAGAAATTTGATTGGCAGTACTTTAGCCAGGAAGAACCTCAACATCAAGTTACCCTTCCCTCTTTCTACATGGGTAAATATCCCATCACCCAGGCACAGTGGCAAGCGATCGCCTCCCGTGCCGATTTAAAAGTTAAACAAGACCTTGAATCTAACCCAGCCTATTTTAAAGACCGTCCCGATAGCGATCGCCGTCCCGTGGAAAAAGTCAACTGGTACGATGCGATCGAGTTCTGCGCGAGATTATCCAAGTTGACGGGAAGGGAATACCGGCTACCGAGCGAAGCGGAATGGGAATATGCCTGTAGAGCGGGGACAACAACCGCCTTTCACTTTGGGGAAACTATCACGGGAGATTTAGCTAATTATAATGCTACTAAAACTTATGCAGATGAACCCAAAGGAGAATACCGAGAAGAAACGACTCCCGTAGGACAATTTCCGTCTAATGCCTTTGGGCTGTATGATATGCACGGGAACGTATGGGAATGGTGCGCTGATGATTGGCATGATAATTATGAGGGTGCGCCAAGGGATGGAAGTGCTTGGACAAAAAATGGGAATGATAATTGTTCTCCTCTGCGGGGCGGTTCTTGGTGCCTCGATCCGACTTACTGCCGTTCCGCTTTCCGTGCCTTCAGCTTCCGCCGCGGCTTCCGCGACAGCCATAGCGGTTTTCGCGTGGTGTGCGTTGCCGGGAGGACTCTGTAACCCTTTTTCTCTTTTTTCCCTTTTTACCCTCATTCCCTATTTTTTCTCTTTTCTTTTCTTTCCCGCCTCACGGCGGGTCGATTTTTTGCGGAAAATTGGCGTTAATGTTAAATTTTATTACTGGACTTCCCCCATACAGAAATACTAAAAAATTAACAAAACCCTTACCGCAGGTCGCTTCTCAGAAAAAATTGAAAAGGGGCTACTGGGTACATTTTTCGCTTGAAAATGGCTGTACCGTTGACTGTATCTGGAGTAGAGCGATGACCTAGAGTTGGCTGTATAGTGATCGCTAACCTGATTTTAACAGATAGTGTCATTAATCTCTAGAGTAAGGGATTCGCTCTGTAGCCATGTTTTTGCTGGTTTTCTGCCCCGAAACAAGCTATAATGGTCGAAAGGTCAAATTTGAAAAATTTTGCCTCAAACCCTATCTGCGTAAGGACTTCAGGATTTTGTGTCCAGTAGTCCATTAGTATTATATTGCTTTAACTCAGGCTCTGTAAGACTTTTAGCCATAGCTAGTATGTTTATACGGGGGAAGTTCAGTTATTAAGGCAATGAAAGAATTATCGGTGATTCAAAAGTGTTATGATTTGGTAAAGTGGTACGTTCCGATTATAGAGCGTTTTCCCAGGGTTCACAAGTTCACGATAGGGGACAGGGTAATCAACCAACTTTATAACATATTAGAGAATTTAATCAGGGCTAAATTTGCCAAAAGTAAGCTTGCCAAACTTGAATATATCAACACCGAGTTAGCCGTTCTCAGACATCAGACCCGACTTTTATTAGATTTTAAGTTGATCGATCTGAAACGCTATGAATACGTCAGTCAGTTAATCGATGAATTGGGAGGAGAATTAGGTAACTGGATTAAAACCCAACGTGAACGAGAAGCAAAACCAGATTAATTTATTGTTATCATCGGAAATTTAAATGAAGCGTTACGGTAATCTCTATTCCCAAATTATCGAATTTGATAATCTATTTCTTGCCGCTCGTAAAGCACAATCGGGCAAGCGTTTTAGGGATAACGTTCTAGATTTTAATTTTAATCTGGAAAGGGAACTGATGCAATTGCAAAGGGAGCTAAAGGATAAAAATTATCATCCTGGAGCCTATCGAACCTTCCACATCATAGACCCCAAAAGTCGCCTGATATCGGCCGCACCTTATCGGGATAGAGTAGTCCATCACGCTCTTTGTAATATCATCGCCCCCATTTTCGAGGGCACTTTTATTCATGATTCCTATGCCAATCGGGTTGGATTTGGAACTCATAGAGCTTTGAAACGGTTCATCGGCTTTGCCCGTTCTAGTTCTTATATCCTTCAGTGTGATATTAAAAAATACTTTCCTTCCCTCGACCATGAAATCCTTAAAGCACTGATACGGCGCAAAATTAAATGTCCCGATACCCTCTGGTTGATCGATACTATTATCGATAATAGCAACGAACAGGAAGCTGTCATTGATTACTTCCCTAGCGATGACTTGCTGACTCCTATAGAACGAAAAAGAGGTCTGCCCATCGGCAATTTAACCAGTCAATTTTTTGCTAATATTTATCTAAATGGACTCGATCATTTTATCAAAGAAGTTATTAGAACTCCCAAGTATGTCAGGTATGTTGATGATTTTGCTCTCTTTGCCGATGACCGAGATTTTCTCGCAGAAGCCAGAGGTAAAATTGAGGAATACTTAATCAAACTGAGGCTGAAAATTCACCCGATTAAAAGTCAACTTTTTGCCACTAAATACGGTCCTAGTTTCCTCGGTTTTCGTATTCTACCCGACCGAGTTCGCGTCAGGAATAGTAACCTTCATCGGGGTAGGAGAAGACTCAGACGATTGCAACAAGATTATGCCATCGGTACAATTGAATGGCAAGATGTAGAACGAGCGCTGACTAGCTGGATGGCACATCTAGAACACGGTGACACCTGGCAACTAAGAAAACAGATATTCGATTCCCTCACATTCGTGAGGCATTGAAGAAGGGATAGGCGAACCCGACTGCGGGGCGGTTCTTGGTACAACAATCCAAATAACTGCCGTTCCGCTTACCGTAACAACAACAACCGCCGCGACAACCGCAACAACAATAACGGTTTTCGGGTGGTGTGCGGTGCTGGGATTACTCTTGATCGTCGGAGTTGGCAGGTGGGAATCTGCCAAGAGTGCATCAAAGAGTCCAGCCTGTTCCCGCGATGCCTGTGACGGCATCCAAAAATCAAACCGAGCCGGGGAGCTTGGTAGGTTGTTCGCCAACCGAAAAGTCTCTCGGCTCACCATCTCTACATCGCTCGAAACCTCCCCAAAAATTCAGTCACCCCATCGGCGGGCGCTCTGTGACCTTCTCTTTCGCACCGAAGTTCGGGTTAAATCTTCTTACTTCGACTAATCTTTCTCTCTCCAGCCACATTCCGGGCATTGCCAAGTCTTTCGCAGGGCGGGACTGGTGGTAAAGATATGTTTGCAATCGGGACAGATACCCGTAAAGAAGGGATGAGTGTCTAATATTTTCTCCTGTTCCTCTCGCGTGTAACGGCAGAGTCGGTTCGGTATCAGTTCATCACCGTACCACGAGTAACCGACCGGCGACCACAATTCTCGATCGCTCTCGATCGCTTCTGGGTCGGGGCGGAAATCGGGGCATTTTTCTGTTTCTACCCCTTCGGGATGGACGGTACAGACGAAGTAAATTTGATGGGTGTATAGCAGACAGCGATCGCAATCAGGAATTTTGCCCATGAGACTTAATAGAACTCTATTTTTAGTATTCCCTACAGTTTTAATAATTACTGTATTGGTATAATTATCGATAGTAGTAGAAAATTGCCAGAGGTATAGCGGGCGATGCGGGTTATTAGTCGTCGGATACTGCGTAATTTTTGCGTTAACCATGCTGATTCTTGCGAACCTCTTTATGATTGGTATAGAGTTGCTAGTAAAGCAGAATGGCAAAATCTGATCGATGTTCAGGCTACTTATAAAAGTGCTGAATCGGTCGGAAACTTCACTGTTTTTAATATTAAAGGAAATAATTATCGCTTAATTGTCGATATAATCTATAGCCGCCAAACTATCTATATTAAATACATCCTCACTCACGCCGATTACGATAAGGGAAATTGGAAAAATGATCCTTACTTTTAATTCTGAAACCTACGGGGAATTACTCGCTCTCTACCAACCCAAAGCTATTACCACGGAAGCGGAGAACGAACGAGCGATCGCTATCGCCCAGGAATTGGAACATCGTTCGGAACTTAGCGCGGAGGAGGGAGCTTTACTGGAATTGCTGATCGCCCTGATCGAGAAATTCGAGGCGGATCATTACCCGATTCCTGAAAGAACCCCCCTATCAACCCTGCTGCATCTGATGGAAGCCAATGAAATAGAGCGGCAAGACTTGCTCGGTGTTTTCAGTTCTTTAGAGATAGTTAATCGGGTTATCGAAGGTGAGCGAGCGATCGAGCGGGGGGAAGCTCAAGCTCTAGCTTCTTATTTTCAGGTCGATGCGAGTTTATTTGCTTCGATGGTCTAATTTGCATGGATAGCAAATTTGATAGGCATATACGGCAAATAATGATTATTGAAAGTTTATACATTTTTTGGATCGATCCGTGATGATTCGCCCAGTACACCGACGGCATCCCCTATCTGCTGATCGCTTACCTCTAGGTATCTTTGTAGAACTTCAAGGCTGCTGTGACCGCTTATTTTCTGGATGACCCTGAGCGGTACTCCCCGGTTACTCATCAGGGTCAATGCCGACCTGCGGAAGCTGTGGGTCGAGACTCCCTTGAGTCCCACCCGATCGCAAGCGGTTCTCAGGATTAGGTCGGCGCTCGATCGGTGCAGGTGTCCTTTTTCTCTCGCGTTGTGGAAGGAAGGGAAAAGATAATCATCTGGCTGAAATTCTTGCAGGTAAAGGTCGAGGATTTTCCGCAGGGCCGGATTGACGGGGATGGAACGGGTTCCCTTCTTGCCTTTGGTTGTCGCTTTTCTGAAGGTGATCGCCGCCCCCACGTCGTTGACGGTCAACTGCAGCGCCTCTGATATCCTGCAGCCGGTGTAGAAACAGATGCCAAACAGACATCTATCCCGATTGTTATCGAAACCTGCGAACAGACGATCTAGTTCGGCTTGAGAGAGGATTTTGGCTTGTCCGTTACCGTTAACTTTCACGATACTTTTGTTCTACTCGTCAAAAGAAAACTATCGTCTAGTATAATACCGCCAGTCGTTCGGAAGTCTTTTTCTTTAAAATAATTCTTTGGGCAGTTAGTTATGTTATAACATTTGTCATAACATAATTACGGAAGGTCATAGGTTATGACAAGTCTAACGCTCCGAAAAATCGGCAATTCCATAGGTGTGATCTTACCGAAAGAGGTTTTATCCCGACTGAACGTAGAGGAAGGAGATCAGATTTATATCACGGAATCGCCAGATGGATACAGAATTTCTGGCTTTGATCCCGATTTTGAAGAAACCATGAAAGCTTTTGAAGATACTTACTCTCAGTACCGCAACGCCTTTAAGGAACTCGCCAAATAATGATCGAGGAACCGAAATGGTTATCGAGTGATGCGGTTCAGGTGATTCAGGAAACTTTAATCGCTCGAACTGGGGGGACTCCTGGAGTTTTAAACCCAACCCTGTTGGAATCCACTGTCAATAAGCCAAAATTCTTTTTTCAGTACGAACCTGAATCATCGATTTTTAAATTAGCGGCGGCCTATGGCTACGGTTTTGTCAAAAATCATTGCTTCTGCGATGGTAATAAACGTATAGCTCTGGCCACCGTTTCAATTTTTTTGCGAAAGAACGGCTATCGCTTGAACGCCGGTGAAGTAGAAACGGTCACTTTCTTTCGCGGTCTTGCGGGCGCTCTCGAAACCTATGAGGAGGGTTTCGCCAGATTGACCGATTGGATCGAACAATATGCGATCGAACTGGAAGATTAACCACGAAGACTGTTCTAACGCCTCTAATCTAACGTTTTTAAACTCTTATCCCGTAAGGGAACGGAAAATATGCCGGAAAATATAGCTAATTCGCTCTCATCGAGTCAAATACCTTTAAGTTTATTCGATACGGGCGGCGACGCTCGAAAGGAGAGAGCCACCCAGATGAGCAAGGATTTCCTGTTCACTTGGAAAGTTAGGATCGCAGACTACCAGCAACAGGTGAGAGAGGGAAAGACGGTCGAGCAACCGACTTTATTCGATCTGCCTAAAACCACATGGCACACCGCTGACGAGATTGATCCTTTTTCTTTACCCCGTCATCCCTCGGACTTCTATCGTCGTCCCGACATCGAACCTCCCGACGATTCCAATCAAGGCTGTCTCTATTTTCAGATCGACCATGTTAGTAATATCGTACTGTATGTCGGAGAGACGAAATTGAGCGCCCGCCGGCGTTGGTTGGGTTCCCACGATTGCAAGGATTACGTTCTCAACTATATCGAGTTACACCGTCGCTACGATCTCGATGTGGCCGTCAATGCCTCTTTTTGGTATCATGTTCCCCCCACCAAAAAGATTCTACAGCAGTGGGAACGGGAGTTAATCTATAAATGGCGACCTCCTTTCAATCAGGAGATGTGGCAGTTCTACGGACAACCGTTCGGGAAACTCTAGCGATCAACAAATACCGTCGTTTCTGTTAGGATGGAGAATAGCGATCGCTAAGATAGTTATGATTGGAAGAAACCGTTATCCCGATAATTGGGGGGAAATTGCCGCTAGGGTCAAGGAAAAAGCCGGCTGGAAATGTCAGTGCTGCGGGATGCAGTGTTTGCGACCGGGGGAAGATGTCAGCGACCTGACCATTTCCGAACGCTCGATCCGCAAACTGGCCGTACACCACCACAACCGACAGCCAGAGGACAATCGCCCCGAAAATCTGATCGCTCTCTGTAGCGCCTGTCACCTTGAGCGCCACAAATTCCGTCTGGGTTCTGTGTCTATCGGTCAGTTGTCGCTATTTTAGGTTAGGTCTTCCAAATGCCGCAAACGGACGAGATTTTCTGGTGTTTCCCCAACGATCGCTATATTAGCTACCAGTTGACTGTATTCGGCTATTAATCGGTAGATTACTTCTAAATCTTGCTCTATCGCCTCCCTACGCTTTTTGTCAACTGCCAACGATAGTTTTTCTTTGAGGACAAGGGATTCCCAATGCAACTCCTCGATCTTGTCATCGATGACGGGGGGAAAGATGGATGACATGACTCTCGATCTCTATGGTATCCATCCGCTAGAGCGATCTAATCCCTCAATCGTTCCCGCCACCGGTTTTTACTAGGAAATAATTTTGTACTATAACTTTCTTCCATCGATGGAACCCGATGACTCGATCGCCACCGTATCTAACTTTTACTAGGGGATAACTTTGTACTAACTATTGTTCGGTTTGATTTAACCACCATTCCAGCAGGACGGCGCGGCATTGCAAGCAGGTGAGGGACTTCAACAAATCGTTGACTCCAATCGAATTAGCGGGATAGGTCAATACTTCGCTGGTAGATAGGCCGCCGTCGATATCGGCGATAAAACCGTAGAGTTTCTGGTTGGAAAAGGAGCTATTGACCGCCCAACCCTCGCTATTTAGGGGAGTTAATCGGGTCACTGCCGTTGCTTCAATTCCTAATTCTCTTTTTAGAGTCATTAACGCCGCCTCGTGATGGTCTTGCCCCTCGGAAATCCGACCACCGGGGAAATCAAGGGTTGTTTGTCCCAGTCCGGGGCGATAACTGGGAGCGGGCAGCCGTATCATCGAGTTTTGAATGGGCAGAACGATAACGGAATCAGCTTTTTCAACCCGCCAATATTCTAATAGTTGTCCTCGATCATCTTGCAGGTGTTCCCCGATTAGGGTCAACCAGCGACAACGGAGTTCTAAAAAGCGATCGTTTACTGGCCATGCCGGACTCGATGGTTGTTGCATTTGTAACCTACTCTATATGGAAGCTGTTAAAACAGATTCAAGAACTCCTCGATCGCCGCGTCGGGGGACTCCATACATTCTTGGGCTGTAAACCTTGCGGTGGCGATTCCTTCTCGTAAAAGCAACCGGTCTCTTATGTAGTCGCGATGGGTCTGTGCATCTTCCTGATGGTGTTTACCATCGATTTCCAAGCTGATGCACTTGCCTTTATAGAATACCAAGAAATCTATCTCCAGTCTTCCCGTCATTCTAGATGCCGATACTGGAGAACCCTGACTACTTATCCGACCTCTAGCATTGCCGAAGAATAGTACCCCCCGTCTATCCAACGCTTCGGCGATTTTTATCTCCACGGGCGATCGGAAGTACATCCCGCCCCACTCGGTCGTTTCATTGTGACCGTTGCTGGTATTCTGTCCGACGACGAGGGCGCTTCCCCTGACGATTTGCTCGATCCTCTCCTGCCAATCCTGATCGAAAAATAACCGCCACCAATGTTGAGAACCGTGACCGTCCCTCTGATCGGCGTAGGCAAGGTGCAGGTTCGGCTTGATCTCCATGTAGAACCCCGGCCTGGTTTTAGGATAAAGCCATTGATTGATTCGCTTCCTTAGATTTTTCTCCTTGTTAGCGCTCAAGACAACGAAAAAATCTAACAGTTGTGAGGTTCGCAATTCTTGGAATAGGGGAAGCTTCCCACCGATAGAGACCAATTCGCCGCTATTTTCGGTTCTTTCATCATTAGATTCCATAAGATATGAACCATTTTACCAGAAAATAACATTTTTGCCAGAGCATGATACATTGTATCGAGAGGTGGAAGCTACTGAACGCCGATAGTTCTGCCCGATGATCCCAAAATAATGGATTGTTCTAATTTTTGAGGGGCTCTTCTGGTTTCTGTGTGGAAACGAGGTCTATACCTGACAGGGGGACAAGACATCTCAAAGCGTTGTCCACAAAGGTTTTTAGGCTCCTCAGTTACAAATAGATACATCCCTTTCAGCCAAAAAGCTAACGAGAGAATCAGGGATTTGGGCGAGCTTATTAGAAATCTTTATCAACAATGGGGAGTGATCTGCATCGAACTTTTTCGCTCGAACACCCCAAAAAGCTTATGCTGTAAGGAGTTCAGCCAGCTTGTCCCCCTGTCAGGGTCTATACTGATAGAATATCCGTCAAAATAGTGCTGAAAGTCTTGCCCGATCAGCATTTCACGATTCCATAAGCAAAAATTATCAGACAAAATCGAGAAGAGCCTTTGAGGTTCCCAACCGACATTAAATCCCTTTTTCCACGTTATAAATAGGCTCTTGCAGAGAACGAGATAATCAATTAAATCTCTTGCCAGATAAGGATTTAGTTGATTTAGTCCCCTCGATCAAACCATACCAAGTAACGAAGAACCACTATATTGATATTGTGGTATTAAGATTAACTTAATTTTTGGGAATTGCAAGATGATAAATTCAGTAATTGCTTTTATTAAAAAAATAAAATAAATACTTTGTTGTACATTTGTAAACGCTCTCATCTAGTTAAATATAAAAATATATTAAGAAAGTTAAAGAATAAAAATAATTGACTCAAATCTTATTTAATAAAAACTTAAGCCATGTTACCATGAACCGTAGGGCGTGAGAGAGCTAAAGAAATTGTGAAATAAATAAGGGACTTGCGCTTTGATAATGTACCATTTATGGCTTGTCTGATTCTTCTACAGAGCGACTGTCTGGCTGGGATATTATTCCTACGCAGGTCCCTAACTGCTCTTTATGATGAATAATGCCTACGGTGCGATTTTTTGGTATTAGAGAGGTTAAGTATATGACACAGAAATTGATTGAACTTAATGTCGGACAAGAGGGAACTATTCTAGTAGCAGTGGATGTTCCAGAACAAACAATCAA
Source organism: Microcystis aeruginosa Ma_SC_T_19800800_S464 (assembly GCA_007095785.1). Classification (GTDB taxonomy): domain Bacteria; phylum Cyanobacteriota; class Cyanobacteriia; order Cyanobacteriales; family Microcystaceae; genus Microcystis; species Microcystis aeruginosa_E. The sequence goes on along the minus strand of SFBL01000156.1, from coordinate 27,052 downwards.
TCCTCTGGCTAAGACGGGAGATATTGTCATCGACAAGGTAGGAGAGAAGTTTGATGATATTAAATATACTATTATTAATGGATGCCGTCCTTTGACAGAAGCTTTTGAAGCCTTATATCGTGAGGGCAAAGCTAAAAATGCTGAGGTTGAGTTTGGCTTAAGTTTCACAGGGAAGGGGAACATTTATGTTGTTGAGACTTCTGCTCAAGCGTCTCTAAAAGTCAAAATTACTTGGGATTTACATAAAATTTATGGTTCGACAACTTAAAGCCTTGCCACACAAGTTTTACGAGAATTGACTACTGATAACTTTACATGGCAAGTTCGGAAAAACTAATTTTATCTTGTAGGTGTTAAAAATGAAGTGGGAAGATATATGTGATTGCGTTGTCGAAATTAGAAAGAATCCTTCAAACTCTCTTGTTGGTACGGGTTTTTTTATCTCTGAAGATGGGCTTTTATTGACTTGTTCACACGTTATAACACAAGCAGGCGGATTGAAGAATATTAGAATAAAAGGAGAAAAAGTTGAACAAGTATATATTGGAGGTGATAATGGAGATGATTTCGCTATTCTAGACTTTAAAGGATATAAATTAGGAAAAGTTTTTTTGCATCCGAATCTAATTGAATCAGGCAAATTTAAGAGCTTTGGATTTGGAGATAGTGAGTGTACTTCTGGAAGTGAAAAAACAGGAGAGATTATAGGCAAAAATATCTTTGATAAGTTGGGTTTAAGATTAAAATTATCTACTTTGGTAGATTTTCAAAAGTTTACGGGAGGAGAAAGTGGCTCTCCTATTTTTTCCTACATTGATGGCGAATATAAAGTAGTAGGTATGCTTACATCTAGATATATGCAAGAGGGCGGTTTAGCAATATCTATACAGACTATCTTTGATCGTCTGAAAACATGGTTAAAAGTGCAAGATAGCTTGCCTTTACTTGATGCAAAGGAAGATTATTTACAGTCTTTAAATAGCTATATTTTGAATAATCATCTTGACAAGTATTATAATAGTGTATCGTGCGTTCAAGAAGATAATTTAAGTTATTACAGCAAATTATTTACTTATATTTGCAATTCTGATAATCAAGTTTTAAATACTGATAATTTATTTGAGCATATAAGCGAAAAAATTATCTCTGCAAATAGCCAATTACCTTTGCTAATTAAGGGAATATCGGGAACAGGAAAAACTTCATTTTTGAATCTCTTATATTGGTATTTTTACGAGAAAAGTAAAAACAATAAAAACAATTTAGAAGATAATCTAATACCCATTTTTATTAACCTGCATAAACTATGCAGGAGCAATTTAATTCCTTTTTTAGGGTTAACCTACCGAGAAAGAATTACAAATTTAATTTTAAATAAACACTCTGCGATCTACGATCCAAATGTTGATTATAAACAAATAATTACGCACTTAATTCAAACCCAACACCGAAATAAATTCCTAATCATTCTTGATGGCTATGATGGATGCTCTGAAAGCGAAGAGGATGTAGTTTCATACTTGTTAGATAATTATCCAGAACGCAATAAATGCAAATTTGTTATTGCCACTAGACAGACTGGAGATGCTATCAACACTTATCCACCAGATGCTATTAGCATCGATCCAGATGAAACATTGGTTTTTAACTCTATTAACATTAGAAATCAGGATGCAAGCAAATTTATTACTGACTTCTTAAAAATTTCTTCAAATTATCGATGTGCAGAAATTATAGATTTAGAGAAACGTGCCAAAGACTTTATTAGTATGATTGAGAAATTTAAAATTGAAGATGTTGACATTTTTTTATTAGGACTCTTAAAATGCAAAATAAAAGCAAATTCACCAGATTTGTATTTGTCTGATTTATTAAAATCCTACTGCCGAGAATTTTTACAGGAATATCAGCATTATACTCCAGACTTTAATACTGAAAAACTTCTTGATCGTTCGGCAGAGATTGCCTTTTACGAAGGATATCAAAAACTTGAACGCGGAGAAATTGATAACTTTCTTCTAGAGCTTGCTCATGGTCATCCTCAAGTTAACGATTATTTGGTTGCACGTCATGTAATTTATAATTTTTTTAAAATTGTGGACGATAGCAACGATAATGATTTTAAAAAAATTGATACAGTTTTGAAATATGTACAACCAAATAGAATTAATAGATTATGTAAAGAAATAATTAACAAAAAAGCAAGATATCAAGAAAAAGCTTTAAATGCTACCAAAATAGTGTTAAAAAATGATGAATTTCATCCCTATTCAAAGGCATTTGCTTGCTATATTGCAGGAAGATTAACAAATAAAAGATGTGCGATCCGTTCAAAATTAATACTGAAAGATTTTAAAGAAACACTAAAAAGTGATTATAGCAATAATTTGAAATTGAATACTAATGATTTAAATCTACATATTTTTTTACTAAGAACTGTTTATGTTAGCCTTTCGTATTTGAATGATCGAGATGCTCAAAAGGAATATGTTTTGACTCTCTTAAAGGATAAACAAGCAGATATGCTAAATAGAGGATTTCATTTGGAATATTATGGAGATGAGCCTAATGAAGATCCGAATAATGAACCACTTCAATTACTTGATAAAGATAGTTTGGGATCATGTTCAAAAACGATCAGAAAGCTCTGCTCTCGCCTTCGCTCTGGTGATGGACAAATAAACCCTCTAATTAATATTGAATTACACACAGTTTGCTCTCTGGTTCAACATCGCTTAGTCAAAGGCTCGCTAGATGACGAAAGCCGCACATTAGTCTCTGATGTAATCAAATTATTTTTATATGATTCTAAATATAGTAATCAGGTGCAACCGCCCGAACTTTATAAATATATAAGTATGATATATCAAAATCTTCAAGAAAGAGATTTTGATATAATTGGTAATATTTTTTTGAAGTTTTATAAAATCAAATTTCAAAAAAGGGCGGGCTGGGTCAAAGAAGATAGAAATATGTTTGTTCCTGATAGCCATGTTGGAGAATCTGTGGCAGATCATATTTATGGAACTTATTTAATAGCATCTTTTCTTTTGCCTGATAAATGGAACAAAGACAGTAAATATGATAAAAAGCAAATTATAGATATGCTATTAATTCACGATCTATCTGAAGCAATAACTGGAGATATAATTGGAAAAAAAGAAACTGATCGAAAGAACGAAGAAGAAATTTATAAAGAAATTGAGCTTCTAGACACTTATGATGGATTTGCAAAATTAAATTATATTGCTAAATTATGGGGAGATTTTGAGCGAGAAGAGAACTTGAATTCAAAAATTGCGAAAGAAATAGACAAGCTAGATAACTTAATTCAATTATGGATTTATGCAGCTGATTTTAATAAAATTCCACATGATTTTACCGAATGGCATGAGGGAATTCAGAGAAGCATTAATACTGAAATTGGCGTTGAAATTAGAAATAGACTGCTAAAATTTTATGAAAAGTTTTATAAAAGTAAAATAGAAAATCTTCTCAAGAAATATGGTTTTTCGTGACTGCAAATGTTTTCACTTGACCTCAACCATCGCGCTGGCATCGTTACCGAACACATCTACTAGGGTAGAGTTTAATTAATCGAGAGCCTTCGCGATCTCGTCGAGCGCCTGAATGACTTCCAGCGATTTACAGAGCCTGTATTCCCAAGTGCCGAAGTGACCATCGGCGTTAACCGCCCTACACCAGCGTTCCGCACCCGCCTTCTTTTCCTCCGTACCATCGTATCGATACCCTTTTGTCTCGAAGATAAGATAGCGGGGTTCCGAGTATTTCAATCGAATAATAAAATCTGGATAGTATTCACGTTCTTGACCGTTATAGAGATAGGGAATCGAAAAATTTAGCTGCTCGTTTTTTACGAAAGCGTCGGTAATCGGATGATTGTCTATTTGATAAGAAGCGGACTGTTCCCACTGATGGGTATCGGCAACCACTGCGTTAAGATGCGATCGCTCGATTGGATAGATCGATTTACTACTTGTCCAGAAATCGACATCATCGGTAGAACCATTGCCGCAATGAGGTTCGTAGCGTGGTAGCTCTGGAGTTTCCCCCGCATTCGTATCAGGGTGGATCGCAGTGGCTAGGTTCTCAATCATCCAGCCGTAATAGGGCGAGAGCCAAGCGTCTTCTATCTGACAGGGCTTAATCACTTTAACCTTCGTTTTTAGATAGCGATCGCAAATCTTCCATAATTGGGGAAAGAGAACGTGAGGGGGAGCCTCGCAAGTTTTCATCTCGCAATAGGTTTTGGTTAAATCTCCTGCCAATTTAAAGATAAGCGTCTGCAAACGGCTATTTTTGCGGTAAGGACTCAGATCGAGACTTTCTAATTTGCCTGGCCCATTCAAACTCGGACGACCTTGATTGTTGGAAAGGGTCGCTTTTACCTGAACTTCTGGGGGAATCTTGCTAGGGTCTAGGGTGATCGGAGCGATCGCTTCCCAATCAACGATCACTTTGTTGTGAACTCCTTGTGTGTAACCTTCCACTCTGGGGAATTCGATGCGATACTGCGATTTAAGGGCTACGGAGTAGATGCGGTTCCGCTTTTCGGGCTTACGAGCAGTCCCGTTGGGATTGGCTTTAAAAGGCGTTACCTCGAAGGGAACCCCGAAGATTTTTGCGGTTTCTTCCGAGAAGCGATCATTTTCATCGAGGTCGTAAGTACGCCGCCGTAGTCCGCGCCCAACTACCTGTTCACAGAGCAGTTGCGACATGAAGGGACGGATACCGATGATGTGTGTTACCGTCCGGCAGTCCCATCCTTCCGTAAGCATTCCCACGGATATAATGCACCTGATATCCCGACCGGGCGGGTGCAGGGGTTTCCCTATTTTGATTGCAAGGCTGGTAAAACCATCGGGATATAGCGATCGCCCTTGCCCGTCTTTTGGCCAGTCCACCAGCCCCACGGTATCAAGGGTAAAGCGCATCCATTTGGATTCGTCGGATTTCGTGTTACCCGATTCTAATTCTTCAACCACTTTAGAATCGACTCGGATAGTGTTAGTTTCCGCTTCTGTATTTTTAAGTGATTTAGTGGCAAAAGGAGCAACATTAGTCGGTTTTTTGTCTTCTGCTATCCATTCGTACACTAATCTGGCAATTTTCGTGTTTTTGCAGACGATGATAAATACAGGAGGTCTGGGATCATCTGGACTCTGCAACCATTCCTCACGGGTTTGTTCCCACTGTCCAGCAAGAAGGGCGATCGGGCTTTGGGCGTACTTTAGCACTGCTTCTGGTTTAGGGCTGTTGGTTTTGCCGCCTCGCTCGCTAGGGGTCATTTTTCCCATGATCCACTGCCAGATGTTGAAGTAAGCAACATTGGAGGTAATCGCTCCAGTGGTATCCCTCAAGGGAAGTTGCGGTATTTTGACTAAACCCGATTCAATTGCGTCCATCAGGCTAAAATCACTGACTATCCACGGAAAAGGTTTATTTGCATCTTTAGCAGAAGCCCGAAGATAATAGGGAGTAGCTGACAGATCGATGCAGAGGTTGATCGTTCGGTATTTGTGGATGCGATCAAGTCCTTCAATCCAGATCGTCGATTCCTTGCGATCGTATTCCAAAGCGTCATCGTCCTCGCCCTCCTCACTCTTATCGTTAGGAGCTATCCGGTAAGCGTGGTGAGCTTCATCGTTAAGGACGAGAATTCTGGTTTTATTGCCGATCTCTTGGTTGAGGATACGGCGTATCCAAGCGGCTTCGCTTTCTAGGTAACGGGTCGATCTCACCTTGACCTCGGTTATATTGCCTTGTTTGTCTTTCTTCTCCTCTAGTACCTTGATCTGTCCAGTACGCTTCTGTTGTTCTAGGGTTTCGGGGGTTAGGTAACGGGTTCCCCTTGCGGTGGTGTTCTCTTTACCAATTTTGATAACTTCGGTAGAAATAGTTTTTACACCTGTCTTGATCACTTTGGCTGCATCTTCACCCGCCGTAGAGGGCGATCGACGCTCGAAGACGTGCCAGTTGGTGACGATAACCTTTCCTTGCCGGAGTCTGTCCATCAGGTGAGAGGGTACAAGGTCACGGGTGCGGTACAGGCTGGCCTCTCCGTTAGCGGGGTTTAATTCCTGAAGACGACCTTTAATAGTGACGTTGGGACAGACCACCAAAACGACATCGGAAAAGCGGGTATCACTTCGATCGTTTACCTTGTTCAGGATGCTCCAAGCGGCCAGCATTCCCATCACCGTTGTTTTTCCAGAACCCGTGGCCATTTTGCAAGCATAGCGGATGAAAGCTTTGAGTTCGAGATCGAGAGGCGTATCGACTGGGATATGGATTCCCTGCTGGAAGTCAAGGCGGGACTCGGTTAAAAAGATGATGGTTTCTACCGCCTCGCACTGAGCAAAAAATAGCCTTTGCTCTCTGTCCTTGCGGTTCCAGTGGCGAAGCAAATCTAAAGTGGTACGGGTCACGCCGGGGTAATTTTGCGATCGCCATTCTTTCACTCTTTCTCTCAATCGGTTCACTAGGGTCATTTCGTAACCCGGCGCAAATTCTTCTGGTGGCGACAGCTTGAGAACTTGACCCAAATCCCAATCAAATTGACCCTCGCGAGGAGGATAGATGATCGAGGGACGGCGACCGTCTCGCAATTCGGGGGCGTAGTTCTCTCGGATAAACCAGTATTTCGATGGTTCATCGAAGGGAGAGTTTAGAATCGGGCGATCAACTTCGTAGGACATTAAGGCTATTGACGGGTAACAGTTATCGTGTAAAGGAATTTTGTGTTGTCTGGCAAAAACTCTTCTGGGTAGTTACGAGAAGCTATATTGTTTTTAAATTGGGAATTTCCATCTTTATCAACTTCGACTAGGGCAATCTTAAACTTTCGGTTTTTACTCTCATTGTCAGTGCCGATAATAGTACTTTGTTGCCATTTTCCACTACCCACATCTGGTGCAATTTCCCCAACTTGAGGATACCAACCAAAAGAGTTTTCAGGATTCACAACTAGCCATATATGATGGCCTTCTGCAATCTTTCCATATATTTTTCCTGTTGTAGGGAATGTTCTGGAAACTTTACTATTATCAGAAGGAAAATCTATTTTTCCTTTGGCGTTAAACTCACATGATCTAAATGCAATTAGGGGGTTATTATTGGTTGCGTGGGATATTGCTTCGTGTACCCCCCATCCCATTGTAAAAGCAGTAATTGCAACAGTACAAATAAATATAACAGGGTTATTCTCAATAAGCGTTTTTAGATTAAACCCTTTATCTTCTGAGGAATCTGACATAGATAGCTACTCTCCTTTTAAAGATTCAATAACTAATAACTCGTTACCCCGATCGTCTATCACCTTGACGGCGATTTCTTTATGCTCGCCAGCTTCAAACGGTGCGCTGATCGTTCCCGCTAGGTGTTCCCATACTTCATCGTCATAACTGCCTTTCAAAGCTTTTTTGAGAGAATCCCACGCGCTGGTACGGGGGAAAAACGCCTGTTTGACATAGAAGCATAAGCCGTTGTAATCGGTATCGAGGAACCAAGCAGGGACGTTGCGACCTGGTTCGGATTCCACTTCCATCGTGATCGGGTCGAAGACATCCAAACCTAAAAGCTCCACTTGATATTTACCTTCACCAGTACGATGAATTTTTACGTCTGGCAGACCGCAGGTGCTGAATATCTGCGAACTTCTCATGTGTTTGAGGAGATCGCCCATCAATATATCGGGAGTGGCTTGAATATAGGTTGCCGGGATACCGATCGCTTCCTGACAATTTTCGATGAACTGACGAGCTTTAGCGGCGATCGCAAATCCAATGACGAACAGGTGGGCGTATTGCTTACGTTGGGCTTCGTTCGCAGCCTCGAATACGGTTCTCTCAGCAATCGCTCCATTTTCCGGTCCGAATATGAAGGCTACTGGTTTCTGGGAGAGCGGCAGTTTATTTAGGTTTTCCTCTAGAGCCTCATCTACCACATCGTTGAGGGTTGCACCTTCTAGTTCGCTTGCTTTTACCAATGCTTCGGCCGAAAGCGATCGGGACTTGGTAGGCTGTCGCACTTGGGAAAGGTTGAGAGTGCGATTACCGGGCAAGCGTAGAACGGGAGATTTCCGCAGGATTTCTAGCATCCTGTCTTGGTAGGAGCCGTTTATCTCCATCCCTGTATCTTCTGTCTCTGGAACTTCACCTGCGTCCATATCAACTGGGGGCGGGATCGTTCCCTCGATCGTGAAGGGGCTACACACCCGCACGATGCTGTTATCGGTTTCGGGGCGATCGACTAAAATTTCCTCTGCGGGCGGTTCATTATTGGCAATACTTTTTAGGGTAATATGCGGGACGATTCCCCCGACTTCCTCACCTTTACTGTTCTGTTTTCGTTTATAAACAAAGCCGTTAGCGGGGGAATTACCGTCCTTAAGTTGATACCACGGAAAAGTCGCGGTTAATAGACGTTGACGGGCTAGGGCTAGGGGAACGCGGCTTACATCGCAAGTAATCCACCTTCTACCCCATTGCTCGGCCACGTAAGCGGTTGTGCCGCTTCCACAGGTTAGATCTAGGACTAGATCGCCGGGATCGGTGGTCATGAGAAGACAGCGTTGAATAACTTTAGAATGGGTTTGAACAACATAGTATTTATCTAGATCGCCAGCCGTATCTTGCCAATTGTTTGTTAATTTTATTACTGGAAAATCATCAAGATAAATAACGTATCTTAGAGTTTTTCCAGTATCTTTTAGCCGTCTTGCTTGGGCAAGTTTCTCCATTCCAATTTTATTGGTTTTCCAACTTTTCCCAGAACTTGTTCTATAAATTTTGTTGTTGTATTCAAAATCAAAAGTACAAGAAGAAGTATATCCACTAGATACAAGATTTTCATCTGCAAATATTCGGCTACCAACGGGAAGTAGTTCTGGATTAGCTTTCTCTTCTGCCGTTAATGTTCTTCTACTTCCGTCGGCTAGTTCAACATTAGAATATCTAGATTTATCGTCTAACTGTCGAAATAAAAATAAATCTTTGTATTTATAACTTGATTTATCTTTTGCATACCAAATTAAATAATCACTAATCTCAGCTAAACCAGATGAAGTTAAGGGAACCGAAGTCCTATATGTAATGAAAGAGCAAAAATTGTCAGCCCCAAAAACCTCATCCATTAATTCTCTAATATGATGAACATTCTCATCGCTAATCTGCACAAAAACACTACCGCTCTCCGTTAACAATTCCCTCGCCAACAACAATCGATCGCGTAGATAACTCAAATAAGAATGTAAACCCAATTCCCAAGTATCCCGATAGGCTTGAACCATCTCTGGCTCGCGGGTAAAACTCCCATCATCATTATGCGTAACATCCCGCTTCCTGACAAAAGGCTGAAAGTTACTACCAAACTTCACTCCGTAGGGAGGATCGATATAAATCATCTGAACTTTGCCAGCCATGCCCTCGTATTGCAAGAGGGAATTCATCACAGTTAAGGAGTCACCGAGAATCATCCGGTTAACCCATTTATCCTGATACTCGTAAGCTTTTAATATCTGGTCTGATATTGACCATTGTGGATCGTTGAATAAATCAAAAAGATTTAGCTGATTTGAGCCAATCTTGTGAGATTTAAGAGTTTCGATAATGGCTCGTGTTGATAGTCTTTCATGAACGAATAGAGGTAAGGTTGGGACTTCAAACGATTCTCTTTCTGCCTTACCAGCCCAGTTTAAAAATGGCTGACTCATAGCTTTTAATTGAGAGGCAGCAACCTTAGCTTCTTCTAAACTTTCAGCTTCTAAAATTTTGGCTATTAATGCTTCTGCTTTTTCCCTAGCCGGGTTTTCATCCCAGCTTAATTCGGGCGCAATAGAAGAATCGTAACGGTAGGTAGCGGGCAACTTTTTCTTTTTAAAATGTGGCTCGGTTCCAATATCGGGACGTTGGGGATGTGTCTGACCGTGATTGTAGCTTTTCGGCTCTTTAGATTGTCCGCTATTACCCTTTCCTTTTGCCATAACTGCCCCGCTATTGATTCTCCGACCGACTACCCACTCTTTTTAAGAATGGATAGAGTAAATCCAGCAAAACCGTCAAGGTTTACCGTCTATTTCTAGAATGCCACGAATAGCGATCGATACTTCACTTTCTCTCACCGGAAATAAAGTAGTACATAGTTATTCCCTAGTAAAGATTGGGGGGAACTATAGTAGAAAGGGAACTGGGAATCGGAACGATGATCGAGCGACACAGAAGGAGATTGGCTAACGGGGAGGAGCGGGTCTATACCTACGGGGTTGGAGCGGACGGTGAGCGTCAGTCTTTGTCGATCCGTTCCGTTGATGATTCCGTTTCAATCCCCTGCTATAGACGAGCAGAAAAAGAGCGGGTGGTGGCCGCCCTACTAGCCAATGCCAGTTTGTTGGTGGTGGGGGAAGCTGGTGCGGGGAAGACCTTTTTAGCGGAGCGGGTGATCGAGGAGTTACTTGATCGAGGTTTTCCAGTGGCCGCCCCGGCCATCGGCACGGTCAAACAGATGCTTCTGGAAATCGCAGGGGATTTGGGAGTAGATACGGAAACCCTAGAGGGCAAACCGATGACAGGACAGCAGTTACAGGAAGCGATCGCCGAATGGTTGCAAAATAACGTCGCTTTTCTGGTCATGGACAATGCCCACCGGTTCCAAGTTTCCCTGCGTTGTTGGTTAGAAAAACTGCATTTGCAGGGACAGCCGATGTTATTGTTGGCTACTTACCCCCCGGCCCGAGATATTTTTTTGAAGCTTCCCCGCATCGAATTGGAAGCTTTACCAGAAAGGGCGATCCGCGAAATCATGGAGGCGGAAGCGGTCAGTTTGGGATTGCAGGTGACACAGGGTAAACTGGCGGATTGGCAACAACGGGCGATCGGTAATCCCATGTTGGCGAAACGGGTGGTCAAGGAAGAATATTTGGGGTTGGAGGGTAATAATTATGACCATACCCAGTGGATCGACGGTACTCCCCTACTAATCGCCGTTCTCATGGGTTTTATGATTCTCAGATTCTTGGGACTCGGTTTTAATAACACCAGTCTTTATCTGATCGGCGGGATACTGACTGTAGCGGTGGGAATGGTCAGGTTGATGATTTATTCGCTACCCCGACAGTCTAACCGTTTGGGACGCTGACCTCGGATAACCGCTCCTAGTCCCTAAAGGATTAGGAGTGTCACACATCGATTACATATCGATCTGGTAAACTGAAAGAGTTGAGCGTGTTGACCTATGACCATTGCGATCGACCAACCAATAGAACAAAAGCAACTCAGCTTTGACGAGTTTCTCGCTCGTTACGGTGGCGATAATCGCTACGAACTAATCGATGGAGAGGTGTTCGATTTGGAACCGACGGGGTGGCATGAGGAAGTAGTAGCTTTCATTACCACAAAGGTCTGTGTCGAGATCGATAAAATAGATTTACCTTGGTTTGTTCTTCAACGGGGACTATTGCGTCCTTCCCACCTTAGTATGACGGCATTTCGACCTGACGTTGCGGTTGTGGATCGAGATGAACTTAGCAAAGAACTACTTTGGTCTAACCAGTCGATTCTGACGCTCGGTAGTTCGATTAAATTTGTGGCGGAAGTTGTCAGTAGCAACTGGCAAAACGATTATGCCCGCAAAGTTGAAGATTACGCCGTTTTAGGCATTCCCGAATATTGGATTGCCGATTATGCGGGATTGGGCGGGACTCGATATATTGGTAAGCCCAAACAGCCCACTCTATCCATCTGTACGCTAGTGGATGGAGAGTATGAGATTCAGCAGTTTCGAGGCAATCAGACCATAACTTCTACCGTCTTCCCAGGTCTGAAATTGACGGCTGAACAAGTGTTAAGGGCTGGTGGATAAAAAGCCAGAGATTTATCGAAAAATTGGGTTTAAAGCTTGCCACTTTTAGGCTTTGTGTTAAACCAATTGATAAGCAGAAAATTAGATGTGTAGTCGTGATACATAATATTTAAAGGATTCTTATAAACAGTGACCTGATTAAACAGTTTTTTTATATACAGGACAATAGATTAAAGTCTATAATTTATACAGTATTCCCTAGAAGCTGTTCTCCGGGAAATCAAAGACAGCATTAAGGAAGTTAGCCAAAAAGTCGATTCTCTTGAAAAAAGGATAGATGAGAGATTTGACAAGGTAGATGAGGGTTTTGACAAAATAGATGACCGGCTAACCAAGCTAGAGATAGGACAAGCCAAGCTGACTGAGAAAGTCGAGGGCATGGATAAAAGGGTTAGGTGTTAGGTTTTAGGTGTTAGGGGTTGAATTTCGCTGAACGGATCAGCCAACCGATCACCCCGCCGGTAATGCCGCTAAGGATCGAACTGATAAAAGCGGTGATTACCACTACCCCGATCTGCTTCCAGTTTTTCAGTTCTCCTACTTTTTCGGCAAGATCTGCCGTTTTGTCGATCGAGGGTTTCCATGCTTCTAGACGGGCTTCGATCGAGGTGAGTCGCTTGTCGATATTTTCTGTCTTTCCATTCAGGGACTTTATATCTGACTTGATTTCTGATTGTCCATTTTCTAGGCTAGTTAATCGGGACTCGATCACCCTCATACTACTAACGATTAAATCTTCTAGCCTTTTTAGATCATTTTCGGTAACTGCTGTCATGAGGTAATCTCCTAGCTAATCTGTTTCAAATATGACTGACGGGCGTGCATTAGGTGAACGCAAAGCGCTCGCTACGCGAGACCGCTCTAATCTTCTCTCTGGGCGATCGCATATAGGGGAGCTAATTCAGTCCGAAGCGATGCGATCGCCGCGTTCATTTTGGCTTCGATCGCCGCGTCGATCTTTTCCTCGAAGTTGGGCAACTTGCTAGGGTTATCTCCGAAAAAGCTTTCGAGAATCTCTACTATGGCCGTTCCCATTGCCGGTTGAATGTTCCCGGCCTTATCTTTTCGAGTGATATTGTTTTGAGTGCAATACTTAGTAAGGCTGTCTTCTATATCTTTTGGGAGATAACAGGATACTGGTCTATTCTCAGTAGCCATGATTTTAATTGATTTAATACTAATACGTTACTTTTAAAGTCTAACCCTGTAAACTACTAAGTACAAGACTTATTAGATAAACTAATGGGGTTTAGTAAAATACCTGTAAAATACTAATTAATGGGTAGTTGACTTAGTAAGAGACTAGAAACATACTAAAGATATAAACCAAAAGCGACCGCTACCGACTAGAAAAGCGATCGCCTATCATTGGCTATTAGTTGTCAGTTTACCGATTACCGATTACCGATCACAGCCAAGAACCAACCTTTGCCGCTCGATAATTTAATTAAATTTACAATTCTCACGGTTCTTCGTTACTTGGTATGGTTTGATAGGGGGCAGAAATCGGCTAAATCCTTATCTGGCAAGAGACTTAATTGATTAGCTCGTTCTAGATTGAAACCAATTGGCAAAAATCGAAGCAATGTCTTTCTATATAAGGGTTTCACTCCTTATAACTCCCGTCCATTGCATAACACAAACCGAAGAACCATTCTCACTTCCTAATTCAGAACTGATAAACTATAACTTGTAATCTATAATTCACAATTTATAATTCATAATTTATAATTCATAATTTATATGATGAGTGTCACTCATATAGCCTTTTCGGTAGCTTTGACGAGTATAACGTTGGGAACCGCCAATCCGGAGATATTGGGCATAGCGGCGGTGGCGGCCTTGTTACCAGATATTGACACAGGCAAAAGCTCGATCGGACGGCTCTTTTTTCCCGTCAGCAGTTGGCTAGAAAAGAGAACGGTTCACAGGGGCATAACCCACAGTTTCTTTGCTTCTGGTGTCGTCACCCTTGCGGCTTATCCCCTGGCCTTACTGGGTTATAGTCCACTCTGGTACGGTCTGATTCTCGGTTACTTTTTCGGCTGGTTTGCCGATGTGTTCACTAAGTCGGGAGTTCAGGCGTTCTATCCCGGTCGGGGACGGATGATCATCCCCAGAAATCCCCGTTTGAGGTTGGCCACGGGGAGTAATGCCGAGTGGTTTCTGCTTTTTGTTCTTGTGGTCGTCTCGGTTCTGAGTATTTCTATCAACAGTGGCGGCGGTCTGATCCGGGGCTTTAACCAAGCTTTAGGCTTACCATCGGGAGCGATCGAGTCGATTAACGAAGATGCTTCCCGTTATCTGTTGCGAGTTAGGGTTCAAGGGAGGAACGCCATTACCGAACAGCCGATTGACGCTACCTACGAGGTAATCGAACCTTTGACCGTTAGCGATCTGCTGGTCAAGGACGAACAGGGAACGGTGTACCGACTGGGTTCGAGTCAGGAATCTCAGATCATCGCCTCCCGCCTTCGGGTGGAACGGGTCGCGCCAGTCCAAGTAAAAATCGAAAATATCCTCTTGGAAGATGAATATTTAGATAGGCTCGCCAGTTTAACGGAACCCTTCGACGTAGCTCAGGGTGCAAGGGTATATCTAACGGGAACGCTGACCGTGGCCGATGGTTCTGGTCTGAGTCTGCCCACCCATGCCGACCGTTTCGATACCATTACCTTACAACCGGGTAACATCGCCTACGCCCGACTTACCGCCGCTAGTCCCCAGTACGCGATCGATAAGTTGGGAGAATACAGCGTTTCAGGTCATCTCATCGCCAGGATAGTCAATGTTCAATAAACAGCAGAAAAAACCACTACCCACCGCCACTTTACAGGCTCCGAAGCCATTTAATTCCCCCCTGTCAGAATCATCGCCACCGTCCGGCATTCTCTTGGGAGATAACTGTTATTGGAATCCTAGCTATTTGCCCAATGGTCACATCGTCGCCATTGGTGCATCAGGTAGTGGCAAAACCCAGACCCTCAAAGCGATCGCCTATTCCCTGAGACAGACCTATCCCGATATTCAGTTATTTATTATCGATTTCCACGGTGATCAAGAGATTATCGGTGAAACTTGTTATCCCCTGCACATGGCCAGTTCTCACGGCATTAATCCCCTGATTGTCAACCTCGATGCCGAAGGGGGTGGTCCCCATCTACAGGCGATTGCTGTTACCACCACCCTAAAACGTTCCTTGCAGTTGGGACCCAATCAGGAGGGATTACTATTAGAAATATTGCAATTTTGTTATGACCGACGGGGTATCACCCAAGAACAACCGACGAGTTGGACAAGGGAAGCACCCAATTTTACCGATTTGCAGCAGGAGATCGAGTCTAGGGTCGAGAGCGGCTGCAAGGAATCGCAAAAATTAAAACTGAAACTGATGGCCACGTTTACCTACGGCGTTTTCTGCCGTCCCCAACCCGACTTCACCGAGAAACACATCCGCATCGACCTCTCGAAATTACCGCCTGAGATCGGGGCGATTGCCGCCGAATCCCTAGCATGGCAATTGATGAACCGACACCGGTTAACTGGCGAAATCGAGGGTAAGTTACCCCGCACCTACCTATTCATCGACGAGGCCAAGGAATTGCGGAAAAGTCGGGCTTGTGATCGGATTATCGCCGACGGTCGTAAGTACGGTTTGGGTTTGGTTTTGGCATCCCAATCGGAACGACATCTCAGCGACGACGTGATCGGCAACTCCTCGACGAAGATCGTTCTGCCGGTGGACCAGTCGGAAGTGAAACGGGTGGCCGCCAAATTCCGTTTTGCCGAGAAGAAAGTAGCTGAGTTAGTACCCTTGACCGCCCTATGTCGTTTCGGCAAACAGGCAGAAGTGACCAGCATCTTTCCCTATCACCGGAGGGTAGAAGATGGTTAGCACTCTTTCTAGGTCAAAACCCCACCAGCGACGCACTGAGACGGTTTTCGCTATCCTCGACGACGCACCAGCTGGTACGACCTACGAAGGTCTGATCTCGTTGGTACGGGAGAAAACAGGCCAGGGTTGTTCCCGTAAGCTGATCAGTCGCTGGAAACGGGAACGCACCAGAGAAACCGTCTTGGAAATTCCGACCGTCTTGGAAATTCCGACCGTCTTGGAAATCCCGACCGTCTTGGAAATCCCGACCGTTTTAGAAACGACCGCTTCTCAAAAAACACTTAGACAAAGTTCAGTGCCTACCCTGAGAGAAACCGACACTCCCGCCGTTCCAGAACCCCTGCCCTATTCCCCCCGTCCTGATTTCTTTCGTTACCTGACCCTTGCCGTTGCTACCATTATCACCCTAGTCGGTTGCAGTTACACCACCGCCCAAAAACCCACCCCCTTCAACAAGCTCGACCCCGTTACTCCCGTCATCCTTCCCGTTGCCCCCCCGAAGAAAATATCCTCGACACAACCGAGGGAGATCAAGATTCAATTGACCCTTACGACCCCTGCCGATTTGCGGGTCAAACAAGGCTCTCGCATCGTGGCGGGTCAGACCTTAAGCGATCGCTCGACCGAGAGACAACGACTACAAACCCAACGAAAACAGTTAGAACTCTCCCTCAAACAGTTAGAGATTCCCCTACCCGAACTCACCTTACCTTCACCACCGCCAACATTAAATAAACTTCCCCCCGTTTCCTACCGACAAGAAATAGCTCAAATTACTCTGAAAACAGGAGAATTAAAACAGTTAGAGACTAAAATCACTCAACAAAAACAGAAAATCACCCAATTACTTACCTTGAGCGAAGCCGAAGATAAGAAACTTGCCATGAAACCCACGGACGTTCGGGTAGCTTCCGTTCCCACCCGAACGTTCCCCACTTTTGTCACCATCGATGGGCAAGCCCTGAAAGGAGTTGATGGGCAAGCCCCCGTCAAGACGATTATCGAACACGAACGGGCGAAACTCTCCCAACGGTCAGCGGAATGGGAACAAGCAAAAATACAACTGGAAATCGCTAACGGTCAGTTGTCCACCGCTAGGGAAAAACGCCTTCAAGAAGAATACCAACTCGCAGTCGAGGAAAACCGACGGGCGATCACTCTCCGCAACCAACAACTGGAAGTGGATAAACAAAGAGCGGTTCGCGCTGCACAACTTCAGGAACGGGAATACAACAAAGCGGTCATCAGGACGAGAATACAGGAGATCGAGGATGCACTGGTTCAATTGGGTACGGTTAAGGCTCCCTATCCCGGAACGGTCAAACGGCTTAAATGGCAAGGCCAGAACGACCATACTCTTACTGTCGAGCTTACTCTTGACGTGGACTCCCCTACAGGCCGCTCCTCTACCCTGTCTCGATAGCGGCAATGACTGCATTCAGACCCTGACCGAGTCGGCGATCGAACGTTCCCCCGAATTGCAGACCCTTGATGAGCGACTCTCCCTGATCGACCAGCGACTGCAATTGGCAGAACAAACTATTGATCATGCCAACGCCCGACATTGGACAAGTTATCTCACCACCGACCCGCTCGCCATTCTCCAAAATCTGTTTGGGGGTGGTCAGGTACAGCGTGACCGGATGGCCATCACCGACCTCGAAATCAGGGCGGCCGACCTAGAAGCAGCCCGGGCTGAATTGGAACGTCAACGGGCTGCCAAACGCTCTCAACTCGGAGAACAGGTCTTAACGCTGGTGATCGCCTACGAATCAGCTGGCGATCGAGAACGGGCGATATCAGCCCAACTGTCCAATCACGACCTCTTGACCAGAATTACCGAGATCGATTACCGTCTGGGCGGTTCATCCACCGAAACCTATCTAACAAGAATCGCCCAACGAGAACAGTTAGAGATTCAGTGGAACCGTTACCGTCTCGAAGGGGAAACCGCCAAACGACAGCTTCTATCCTTGACTGGGTTTTCCGCTCCTGAAACTACTGGGGAAACTACCAGGTAATGGTTTGATATTCTCAGGGGAAAAGAAGATCAACAAGTATAATCTCAATATGCGATTATTTGGTTACAATTCAGGTCTAGTTTTAATCAAGCCCTTACCTGTATCATCTATAAAACGTAAAGAATTAGAACCGTTCATATCCAAATGTACTTTACTATTATCGCTTGGTATTTTCAATATCCAGTGATGATAGCTTCGACCTGTATTAACATGACCAGTTAAATCAGATTTCCACTTATACTCACGCTCATAATAATTACTCCACAAATAGGCATAGCCTTCCCGCACTTGGCTAGAGGTTAAAACAAAATTAAATTTTCCATCAATATCGGTAGCAGTTTTCTTTAAACAAAGAGAAGAATTATTAATGATGGACTTGATTTCTTCCATAATTTTTGTCGATGAAAAATTTGCTTCCCACCCTCTGATCATCCCAGAAGCATTATTACTTCTTTTCTTATCTTGTTCTTGGTTAAAAGCTTCCTGTTCTTTTTTTTGAATAACTAAATATCGATCTATGGCTTCTCTTTTACAAACATTTATCTCTAAGCCTCTGATAATATTATCTTGCATCCATGCCCCGCCTGTAACTTCTCGATTTTGCTCTATTTTGCATCCACTAATAAAGACAGTGATACATCCCACCCAAAAAATACTTTTTATGGTTGTTTTAATCATATTATCCCCTACTCTAAACTTAAATAGTTCTTACTTTTTTGACAATTTGTGAAAGCGTTTATCTAGGTATTGCAAGAGCATCTCAATTAGGAGGGTGATCGGAATGGTAATTACCTTATAACGTCCCTGTGTCTAGCAATACCCTTCTATAGTCATTTCAATTAAGACCGAAAAAATCGATGCCAGACCTCATAGAGGTTCTAGAGTCCATCAGACCGATCTGAAATGTCCATATTTCTAGAATACCTGAGTTGATCTAAAAGATCTAAAGATCTAAGGGAGCATCTCACTTATTGGAACGAAATAGAGGCTTTTAAAGACTGCGTACATGGAGAATTAAAACAAGAATTACCCTCGAAAAGCCTATTTTTCCACTAAGTATTTATGCTCATTGCAAAGGTGAGATGCTCCCAGATCTAAGATCTAAAGATCTAAAATCTAAAAATCTAAAAGAGAACAATCCTAAACAAAAAACAACTATCCCCCGATAGCGATCGCAATCCAGAGATGAATGCAAAGATTTATAGTGCTTTTCAAAAGCGCTATAATCAACTTGAGCTAAACTACAATAACAGAGGTTTTAGCAATTGAACAGAAAATATAACTATATTAATTGCTCAAACCCTCCCCATAGAATGGCCTATACTGAATGGGGGGATAGCGATAATCCTAAAGTCTTAATTTGTGTGCATGGGTTAACTCGCACAGGACGAGACTTTGATGCTTTAGCCTCGGCTTTGTCCCGTTATTATCGGGTAATTTGTCCTGATATTGTCGGCCGGGGACAAAGCGATTGGTTAGAGAAAGCTGAGGATTATATTTATCCTACATATATCGCCGATATTCTTAGTTTATTAGAACATTTAAAGATTGGCAAAGTAGATTGGATTGGCACCTCATTGGGGGGATTGATTGGTATGTTTATCGCTGCCAAATCCCTCCCACCTATTCAACGTTTAATTCTCAATGATGTTGGAGCATTTATCCCGAAAGAAGCCCTAAAAAGAATTGCTAAATATGTCCTATTTGGGCAACGTCAATTTGCGAATTTTTCCCAAGTGCAGACTTATGTTAAGGAAAATTATTCTGGTTTTGGTCATCTCACTACATCACAATGGCAAGAAATCGCTAAACATAGCGTAAAACCTCAAGCAACTGGAGGTTACATTCTTCACTATGATCCTCAGATTGCTTATTTGTTACGCAGTTTTCCTGACCTAGAGGATATAGACTTATGGGAAGTCTGGCAAAAGATTAACTGCCCAACTCTTTTAATTCATGGAGAAAAATCTGATTTATTATTACCATTAACTATTGCTAAAATGCAATCTCTCAAACCAGATTTAGAAGTTATCGAGATTGCTGAAACTGGTCATGCACCTAGTTTGATGACCCCACAACAAATTAGAATTGTCGAAAACTGGTTACTAGATACTGGTTAACGGAACAATGGGAAGAATTGATGAAACAACTTAATCTGTTTAAAGAGAGCGATCGCAAGCTCCCTTGCCAACAAGAAAAGCTAGTCGTGGACAAAGAGAACCTTGTCCTTTGGAAGCAGCACATTTTCGTTAGTAAGAGTGTTTGACTGAAATCAATCAAAGAATGACAACGGTTGGATTATCTACTTTACTACTGCCAACACGATTTCTTAAAAAGTCTGTAAAATCTATAGCGTGACTTTTGGTCCTAAATCATCACCAACCACTTTTATAAAACAATCAATATGAACTCATCCGAGTATGAAAAAGCCTTAACAGAAAAATTGCTTTATGAGTTTCCTCCGCCAGCATTCAGAGTAATTCATAATCAAATTTTTATAGGAAAGTATAGCGGCGGCAAAAGACAAATTGACGTAGCGGTTTTTCGAGACGGTGAAAGTGATCCTTTCTTGGTTGCGGAAGCAAAACTTCATAAAGACACAATTGACATTAATCATGTGGATGCCTTCATAACAAAAATAAAGGATGTTAACGCCAAAATAGGCATAATGGTTGTTTCGTCAAAATACACCAAGTCTCAAAAGAAGTTAGCAAAAAAATTTGATATAGAACTTAGAATAATGACCATCGAAGAAGCATTGGAAGCCCAATGGCTCTCGGTTGCGCGGCATATATTTCCTTTAGATTGGGCTTTCCACCCACAAATTGCAGCAGGGCTATATCGGCTACAGAAGAATGAATCACCAAGTAATGTACTCGAAGCTATTGAAAACATACCATTTGATGAATGGATGTCTTTAGTTCAATATGCAATCAATAAACACCCCTTAGAAGTCGGCAATTTTCTGTGGTTTGTCACGCAAGATCATCCTGACGATGGTTGGCGCTTCAATGCGATTCAAGAACTTATTACATCTGGTTTAATAAAGCTATTTGATGTAAATCAAATTCTTCAACACCAGAACGACCCAGAAATTTTGTATATGCTTCAAGAGTACGGCTATTCATGAAATTTGTACCGACTTCTATTTACTACCTCACCTCAACCGTGGCACTGGCATCATTGCCGAACACATCCACTAACCGGACAGCGATCACTCATTTCCCGAATCCCTAACAACTGCATTCGGAGCAGTATCGATCGCCGGTTCGACCGGAAAAAAACTAGGGGATGCGATCGATAGAACAAGGGCAAGCGAAATCTAGGTTAGGTTTCCCGTCACGTTTTGCTCTTAGTTTTAATACTCTAGTGTGTCAAAGAGCATTACATCCCTCCAAAAACTCCAATAACTTTTCTTCCCAAGGGTTCAGGTAGGGACGCTTCAAAGAACCCAACGTTTCCAGAATAACCCTCACCGTCTCCTCTTCCCCTAACGACCGGAGTGCAACTAGACGGTCGCTCAGTTGTTTCATCTTTTGCCGGTGGTCAGGGGAATACTGCAAATCCCTTAAATTCTCCTCTCTAACGGTATATTCATCGTTCCAAGTCCTTACCAGACAGGAAAATTCCCTCACCTCGATCACGATACACCAACAACCGCCCAATCCTCGCAAATCGGGGTTATCCTTGATCAGTATTTCGCAGACATCACCGACCCGGTAGGGAATCGGGATTTTGGTTCGCTCGCGGATGCGCTGTACTATATCCTTGACGATGCGACCGGACGGGACTTTACCCCCCGCAGCTTCTACCGCTTGCTGCCAAACTTCTCTCTGTTGCTCTGGTTCTAGTTGGGTTAGGGGACGGACTTGACGCTCGGAGATTGGCAAAATTTGAGAACCAATGGTTCTCGTTTCGTCTCTGTCTGATTGAGAACCAATGGTTCTCGTTTCGTCTCTGTCTGATTGAGAACCAATGGTTCTCGTTTGCAGATTCTCAAAAACTTCGGAACCAGAAATCAGATAGTCCATCTTACGACGAGAATAACCAAAACGATCACGGCAATACTCCTCAAAAGTCTTGTGGGTAGAACGGTACAGCCGTCTATCCCGCAGTTCCTTCAAGGCTGTTCCCGCTTCGTAGAAAGCCCTTTCTACCTTGCGCTCCCAGAACAGACGTTGACGTTCTTCGTCTGGTGTCAGGTCATCTACCACTTCTACCCGTACCGATTGCGGGGGAAACAGATCCAGTTCCAAGTTGACCGCCCCTTCCGGTTCGGGTGGCAGCCGTTTACGGTTCTTTTTAGCCCAATCATCCAGCCACACCCGGGGCGAGGCGAACTTCGTGGTGGCCTTAACGGGAATATCGAGGACGAAGCCCGCCGCGCTGACGGTGCGCTTGGCACTAAAAGAATTGTACTCGAAACGCCACTCTAACCCGTAGGCTGTCCAGATTTGCGGAGAGCGAGACCAGATGTTCACGCCGTTACCTCCCGACTACATGACTATTTACAGTCGCAAAGTTTGTTTTTTTCAACCAGTGATATTAATATTATAAGTAATATAATAGACAATAACAACAGTAATTTTTCTGGGGGTTTTGGGCGTGGTGAAACAAAAGAAAGTAGTGATGATTCCCGTTGAGATGGTCGAGGCTATCTCATGGTCAGAGGAATCGGGATTGAAGTTAAAGGAGATTCGGGAGGGACAGGGACTATCTCGAAACAAGTTGGTCAACAAGATCAGGGATGCTGGTCGGGACATTTCACCCCAGCACATCCAAAAGTTGGAGACTGGTTTCAAGGCGATAACGGCAGAAAATCAGACGGCCAAGAGTGTCGGCACGGCTACCCTCCGAGCGATTCTCGACGCTTTGGATTACCCGCTCGATCGATTTCTCACCGAAATCGGTCACAAGTAAACCTCCGAGAAGCCTTTTTAATCCCCGAACCAAACCGACAATAAGTTACGAAATTATCCTGTTTCCGATTGAAGCCTTTTTTTTAAGGGACTATACTGAAATTTATTCTTTCCTTCGGATTGGTTCCGATAAAACGGCAAACCGTCCACCGTTCCAACTTTTTTTCCCTCGATTCGGGATATTTTTTTATTCTTAAACCCCTCGGAGATGAAAAATTATGCAAAAAGCCGCCTCCTTACCCGATCGCTACCGAATAGGAAAAACCCAGTTTTACGAACGCCGCCAGCATCTGATCCGCTTGGGTTATGACATGGAGGCCGATAAACACGGCCGAAACAGCTACTACAGTGACGAACAGATTCAAATATTCGATGACCTAAACGCCCACTATCAGAAATGGGGTACTCTCGAAGGTTTTCCGAGTGCTACCCCCGAAATCGCTGATAAACAGACCGAAACCGAGAAAAATTCTCCCGTAACTAACGCCGAGACGGGATTAGTCCAGCGAGAGAGTGAAAAAGTCATAAACAATTCCGTCGATACCGAAGAAATCTTCGTCGATACTAATCCCTTAGAAGATATTCAAGAGGATAATTTTCGTCGTGTGGATGAGGCCGCCCAGTTCGCCGCCGCCCAGAATATCGTCGCCTTCAACTACCTGACCGTCAACTACATGAAACAACGCAATTTCAGCGTCCCCGGTCTAAGGTCACAGGTAGAAAAATCTAGTCGCGTAGTCGAGGAGTCCCTCGATTCCCTCAAACAGTCCCCAGAAGTAATCGCAAAGAAGCTGATCCAACGTACCAAGAAGGAACCAGAACAGATGACCTAACCTTGATCCTACAGGGTGCGATCGATCGAGAACGCCGTCGTCTGTTACATTGGTTTCTCGTTTGCCAGATCACGGGGTTGTTATCGGGTGGGGTGATAGCCTTTTCTCTTAAAGGCGAACCCCTATCAGGAGCGGGTTGGGGATTGGGCATCGGTAATCTCCATTTCGGGGTGTCCGTCGGTTTTCTATCGAAAAAATAGTTCTCACCCGATAATCACGCTTAAGGTTGCGACCGTGAGACTTCAGACGTTCGACAAAACGAACGTCCGATCACCTCACCCGTCATATCTCTCCTTACCACCCGGCCCGCTTTCAACAAAATCGAGTACATCTTCTGGAGACTGAAAGTCTTCTGGGATGCTGGCCAACAATCGATCGAGCGTTGGATTGCATGGATTCTCTGTGAGTTCAACGATTTAATTCTCGTCAAGTCCGAAGCTTTCAGTGATCTTGTGGGGAATTCGGAATCTTTTTAGTCCGATATCCATCATCTTCTCGTCCGATAAAGTTAGAAAATTAACCTTAAATACTTATTTAATTCAGTTATCGGTCAAATAAGGGTAAATAACTGCAATTTTTCCCTTAAGTAATCGCATTTAGACCTTTTTTCTCGACCAGAGACAGGAGTTTTAACGCCGGTCCCGCGGGATGTTTCTCTCCCCGCTCCCATTGACTGACCGAATCTTTCGAGACGTTCAGATAACGAGCGAAAACGGCTTGGCTTACCTCCTCGCGCTCGCGGAGGGAGCGTATCTCCGCGGGCGTGAACTCCCGAACCGGTGTCAGGCAGGATTCATCGAAGTGTCGCAGGGTTCGCTTATCGATCACGCCCGCGTCGTAATAGTCGGAGGCTGTTTCGTGGATCGCCGCGAACGCGTTACTCTTGTAAGTTTTTTTCTGGGCCATCACGTTTTACTTCCTTGTAAACTCCTTTCTCGACTAACTTGGCGAGTTCCTCGTCGGAAAGGGAAAAGGTTACTCTCGCCAAGTCTTTAAATCCTCGATCTTCGTCCTTGTCTATGTTCTCCCGTTCACTTTTCGCGAATCCGTAGACAAAGAAAGCTTTGTCATCCCGTCGGTAGAGGTTGATCGACCTGTAACCACCGGACTTCCCCTCGTTGGTGCGTGAGAGCCTCTGTTTGATGACACCCCCGCCATAATCGGCATCTACCCTCCCGGATTCCACGTCCTCGATCGTCTCCCATAGCTTTGCGTCGCTGATGTTTTCCTTTTTTGCGAACTTGGTAAACCACTTATTCTTGAAAATCCGCACACTTGACATTTTGGGTGGCTTTTCTCTAATTACGTTCATTATATAGAACTCAGTTCTATAGTTCAAGGGAATTTATCGACAAAAAAACGGGATGTTTGGAGTTATTCTTCTAACCCAACGAAAAATTTTGATTTTTGCGGGAGGTTTAGTTACCATCGTATTGTCAAACAATGTTCGATGGAGTGTCAGACAATGGCATCGAAATCCATCGGGGTGAGGATTCCCGACGCGATCAACGAACGCTTCGAGAGTTACGGACGGCGGCATTTTCCCAAGGGGGACGGTTTCGACAAGACAAAAACCGCCCTCGACCTCATCTGCAAGGGATTGCAATGTTCTCGCGATCAAGAGAACGATGTTGAACAACTCGTCAAACAAATCGTTGAACAAGAAATGAGAACGGTAATCGAGGAGGTGACGGCGACGGTTGCCGGTCTCAACGGGGAAATTGAAACCCTGAAACGGTTAATCGATCGAGAGGATACAGAAGAAGATTCGGGAATGTCCCGCTCGACCCTAGCCCCGATTTTCGAGGATTTTTGAGAACTGTCATTCTCTCCTCGGTTGCGATCGCTTTCTTTAACTTAATTGGCTAAAACTATTGAAGCGATTAAGATTATCAAGTTTGCGGGGATAGGGTCAACTAGAATTGCTGAATTTTCGCTTAGATGCCACTACTTGTACTTCTGTCTTAAAATTAGCTGGTGAAGGATAGAATGGTTTCCCTTCCCTCTCCCCTCGGTAACAGACCTGCGGGAGAACTAATCGAAAATACCGTTCAATCAAAGACAGAATTTGCTTTCCTGTGAGTGCCGCGTTCACCCCTAAACGTTTACGATGATGAACAGTAAACGTTACAGGTCAAACAAATGAAAAGACTGCTCGGCATTGTCATCTTGATAGTAGCTTGGGGAGGCTTTATCTTTGCCAACCCAGCCCTCGCCTTAGATGTAGAGGTAGGTCAGCAAGTACAGCTTAAAGCCACAAATCCTCAAGGTGTTCCTTTGCACGAAAATCCTTTTCCGAGTTTAAAGGGGAGATTACCCGATGGTGTAACGGCCACAGTGACCGCAACCGATAGGGAAAAGCATTGGCTAAAAGTACAAATCCCCTTCCAACAAGGTTGGATTATAGAAAAATATGTCGCTCAAGTTTTGGAAAATTCGGTTAACCCCTCTCCGAATCCTCGTCCTACAAGCGGGTTAAAATTAGCCACCTATAACGTAGAATCACCAAACTTTAACCCCAGAGATACCACCCCCGACAAAGTGGCCGAGGAAATTACAAAGCATCCAGAGGTCATTATTTGGGGTCTTGAAGAGGTGATGAATCAGGACGATCTAGATAAGTTCACTCAAGCTATGGGTTCAAATTTTACCTCGGTCTTGGGAGAGACGGGCGGTCAAGATAGATTAGCGATCGCTTACGATCAAAGTCAGTTAGAATTAGTGGGTTCTATCAATAATTTATCGGGTTCTGGAGGGTCAAGAAATCCACTCGTGGGTCAATTTAAACTTCTCGCGGACGGGACTGAATTTTTATTTATGGTCAACCATTTCAACCGTCGTGAAGAGGAAAGAAGAAACCAACAGGCTGATTTCGTCAGAAATTGGAGCAATCAGCAAAATTTACCGACGATTATAGTGGGAGACTTTAACTTCGATTTTGATCTCAATGAACGAAGAGGTAATACGGCTTTCAATAAACTCAATCAAGACAACATATTAAAGTGGATTCAACCGGATTGTTTAGCTTCTAATAATTGTCTATCCACTCAATGTAATCCAAATTTTAACAGTATCTTAGATGCTGTTTTTGTCGGTGGAACTGCCAAAAATTGGTCGGCGAGTTCTTCTATAGTTCCTTTTGACTGCTCGAAAGATGCCACGGGATTCCCCGATCATCGTATCGTCAAGGCCGAATTAAAAGTATCTTAGCCGACGACATTCGGGAATTATCGAGCGAATTTGGTTGTTTAAAGTTTCATCATGTACAAAAAAAAGGTCGGGGTCGCCCCGACCTTTTTTGTCGTAATTAGTGGATTAGAACTTAACCATTGATAGCAGGAGCAGTCAGAGCTACGGGACTAGCCAAGTCTAAGGGGAAATGTCTTTGAATCCTTTTATAACCCCTATTATTCGAGTTCTTGAGGTTCAATAACCAACTTAATTCCCTGAATAATTAATTTGATTTTTTCCCGAGAAAGTCTTCCGATAGACTCCGTTAAAAGACGT